>JAUXWC010000086.1 GCA_030685025.1 Rhodoferax sp. | reverse complement strand
GCGTTGAGCCAGGATGCCGAGGTTGGGGTGAAGCGGAAGGTCCAGCGAGGATGGCGGACCAGCCATTGGCGCGCTTTCGGATGTTTGTGGGCCGCGTAGTTGTCGACGATAGCGTGGATCGCTTTTCGTGCCGGCACCTGGACCTCGACGGTATTTTGGAGGCGGATGAACTCCTGGTGCC
This sequence comes from Rhodoferax sp., assembly GCA_030685025.1. Taxonomy (GTDB): domain Bacteria; phylum Pseudomonadota; class Gammaproteobacteria; order Burkholderiales; family Burkholderiaceae_C; genus Rhodoferax_D. The sequence continues at coordinate 1,433 of JAUXWC010000086.1, read as the reverse complement.
GATGTCGCCGCATGTTGCGGCCGATGACGGTGCCGTCGAGAACGTTGCTCCGCTACCCGAATGAGAGAATAGCCTCCGTAACATCCGGCCGAGTTCCAGTTCATCGCGTCGATGGACGCGCAAAGTCGCGTTGCCTTTTAGCCTCGGCGTCCCGGTGACGCTCAAGTCATTGAGACCAAAGGATTATTCCGAAGACCCTAAAACACTCGGGGAGCACCTGAAAAAGCGGCGACGGGAACTCGGGCTTCTGCAGCGGGAAACCGCCACCCAGATCGGCATCCTGACCGAGACCTATGCCAACTGGGAAAACGGGCACACCGAGCCCGTGGCGTCCCAATTCAGACCGGTGATGGCCTTCCTCGGGTACGATCCGACACCCGAGCCCAAGACCTTGGCCGAGCGTCTGGAGGCCAAGCGGCGGGCGACCGGGGTGACCTTCGGTCAGGTGGCCGAACACCTTGGTTGGGATGAGGGCACCCTGACACGGTATCTCAACGGCGCGTGGCGCATTTCTCCGGACCGGCGGGAAGCGTTGGAAGCATTCCTCGGTGCCGAGGACGCGGTCCTCGCCGGCCTGCATTCACTGGGGTGACAACGCTAGAGATTCCCGGCGTTATGTAGCAAAGGGCCTAGCCGGGCATGGCGGCCGGCGATGAAAGAGACCTATTCTCCGCGCGCTTGGTGGAGCTTACCATTAAGTTGGGGGAGACAATGACCAAGCGGGAAACGCTTGAAAAGGAAATTGACGCCTTGGACCGGATGATCCGGTCCAACAAGGCGAGCCTGAGATTGAAGACCTTAAGCGCCTCGGATCGCACCTTGTTGGAAATGCAGATCAAGACCCGAGGCCGCGCCGTGACCGCCCTCCGGCAGCAACTTGAAGATCTTTCCGGTACTGCCTGAAGTCTTTTTGAACGGTTCGCCGGTCCGATTGACCCGGGTACGCGTTACTTCACCATGACCGTCGAAGAAGGCACCCCCGGGAAGTGGTCTTTGCTCGCGACGCACCCGAACCAGTTCGGGGCGATTGCCGAGCTTTACGCCACCACTGGCGCGGCCGACGTGCGGGCGAACGCCCTTAGGCTTCTTGGGTACACCGTTGAGATGACCCTCTCGAAATTGCGGCAGTGAGGCATCTAGGAAAACATTAGCGTGGGATTCGCTCATCCTTTCGCCAGCTAGTGAGGTTCAGCTGCGCAAGGTGATTGAGCGGGCGGATGTGGGTGAGAAGCGTTGGCGCGTTCAATACGTGCTCTGGTATTTACGCATCCCATTGCCGGGACATAACTTCGCTTTATGAATTTGGCAATGCGCACGTTGCTATCGAGGGACAAGGAATGACTACAGTGTCCTCAGGCAACCTTGGCCGCAAGCAGGCAGACTCGCATGCCAATCGATTGCTTGGGTTGCTGGCGACCAGAGATTACGAGCGG
>JAUXWC010000083.1 GCA_030685025.1 Rhodoferax sp. | reverse complement strand
ATCGCAGCGATGCCCTGGCCACCGCCAATGCACATCGTCACCAGGGCGTAGCGCCCCTGGATGCGCTCCAGTTCGTACAGGGCCTTGACGGTGATCAGCGCGCCGGTGGCGCCAATAGGGTGACCCAGTGAGATGCCCGAGCCGTTTGGATTGACCTTGGCGGGGTCCAGGCCAAGGTCGCGCGTCACGGCGCAGGCTTGCGCGGCAAAGGCTTCGTTGGCTTCGATCACGTCCAGGTCGGTCACGGTGAGGCCGGCTTTTTGCAGGGCTTTTTGGGTCGCTGGAACCGGGCCAATGCCCATGTATTTGGGGTCGACACCGGCGTGCGCGTAGGCCACCAGTCGGGCCATCGGCTTGAGGCCGCGCGCCTGGGCGGTGGCACGCTCCATCAGCACCACGGCGGCGGCGGCGTCGTTGATGCCCGAGGCGTTGCCGGCCGTCACGGTGCCGTTCTCCTTCAGGAAAGCCGGCTTGAGCTTGGCTATGTCGGCCATGATGCAGTTCGGCCGGAAGTGCTCGTCGGTGGCGTAGGCCACATCACCCTTCTTGCTCTTGAGCATCACCGGCATGATCTGCGTTTTGAAGTAACCGGCCTCGGTGGCGCGCTGGGCACGGGAGTGGCTTTCCACCGCCAGCGCGTCTTGCTCCTCGCGGCTGATGCCCCATTTGGCGGCAATGTTCTCGGCGGTTACACCCATGTGGATGGCGTGAAAGGGGTCGTGCAGCGCGCCGATCATCATGTCCACCATCTTGGTGTCACCCATTCGGGCGCCCCAGCGCATGTTCAGGGAGGCAAAGGGCGCGCGGCTCATGTTTTCGGCGCCGCCGCCAATGGCGATGTCGGTGTCGCCCAGCAAGATACTCTGGCTGGCGCTGACGATGGCCTGCAGACCCGAGCCGCACAGGCGGTTCACGTTGAAGGCTGGCGTGTCGTCGGCGCAGCCGCCGCCGATGGCGGCGACGCGCGACAGGTACATGTCCCTGGGTTCGGTGTTCACCACGTGGCCAAACACCACATGGCCCACGTCCTTGCCTTCGACGCGGGCACGGGCCAGGGACTCTCGCACGACTTGCGCGCCCAGCTCGGCGGGGGGAATGTCTTTGAGACTGCCGCCAAAGGTTCCGATGGCGGTGCGCACGGCGCTGACGACGACGACTTCACGGTTCATGGTGTTCTCCTGATGCTTTGCGGGACAGATCTTTGGCTCTGTCTTCAATGGATGGTCGGATGTTGGGAAGAACGGGCACCCGCGACGGGCTGCTTTGAGGCTGCCGCGGCGGATCCACCGCATCTTAATGCTCAACGCGCCCTTGGCCGCGAATGTCGGCTATCGAGGGTGCAATTCAAAGTATTATTTGCCAACCCGCGCTACGCTTGCGTGGACCGGGATTGGCGTGGACGCCCGGGGAACTTCTGCCAGAAGGATAACGATGCGTTGGATGACGGCGACCGTGTTGGCGACGATGCTGCTGCTCCCGGCTGGCGGCCGTGCCGACCTGTCCGCCGCGCAGCGTTGGATCGACGTTGAGTTCACGCCTTCCACCTTGAGCCGGCAGCGCCAACTCGACGAACTGCAATGGTTCGCCAACGCCGCCAGGGCCTTGCGGCAGCAGGGCGTCAAGCGCGTGCGGGTGGTGTCGGAAGTGATCGACACGCACGTTTACGAATCAACCGTGTTGGCCCGGGCGTTCGAGGACATCACCGGCATTGCCGTGCAACACGACGTGATCCCCGAGGGGGAACTGGTCGAACGGCTGCAGGCGTCCGTTCAACGCGACAGCAGCGAGTACGACGGCTGGGTGTCGGACTCGGACCTGATCGGCACCCACTACCGATCCGGCCAGGTGGTGGCCTTGTCCGACTACATGGCCGGCGCCGGCCGGGCGTTCACCAATCCGGGATTGGACCTGGCCGATTTCATCGGCATCAAGTTCACGACCGCGCCGGACGGCAAGGTTTACCAGTTGCCGGACCAGCAGTTTGCCAACCTCTATTGGTTTCGGGCCGACTGGTTCGCGCGCAAGGATCTGCAGGCGCGGTTCAGGGCGCGTTACGGCTACGAGCTGGGCGTGCCCCTGAACTGGTCGGCCTATGAAGACATCGCGGCGTTCTTCACCACCGACGTGCAGCAGATTGACGGCATCAAGGTTTATGGGCATATGGACTACGGCAAGCGCGATCCCTCGCTCGGTTGGCGCTTTACGGATGCCTGGCTGTCGATGGCCGGCGCCGCTGACAAGGGCATCCCCAACGGGCTGCCGGTCGACGAATGGGGCATTCGGGTGGCCTCCGATCAATGCACGCCGGTGGGCGCGTCGGTGACGCGCGGTGGCGCCACCAATTCCCCCGCCGCCGTGTTTGCCTTGACCAAGTACGTTGAGTGGCTCAAGCGGTATGCGCCCCAGGCGGCCATGGACATGACGTTCTCCCAAGCCGGCGGCGTGCCCGCTCAAGGCCAGATTGCGCAGCAGGTGTTCTGGTATACCGCCTTCACCGCCGACATGCTCAAGAATGGCTTGCCCAGCATGGGTGAAAACGGTTTGCCGAAGTGGCGCATGGCGCCCGGACCTCACGGACCGTACTGGAAGGAGGGCATGCAGAACGGTTACCAGGACGTTGGCGCCTGGACTTTTCTGAAGTCCACCGCGACGCCACAACTGGCCGCAGCTTGGCTGTACGCTCAGTTTGTGACTTCCAGGACGGTGTCGCTGCGCAAGTCCATCGTGGGACTGACCTTCATTCGGGAGTCCGATATCAAGCACGACTACTTCACCCGGCATGCAGCCAGGTACGGGGGATTGATCGAGTTCTACCGCAGTCCCGCGCGGGTGGCCTGGACACCCACCGGTAACAACGTGCCCGACTACCCTCGCATGGCGCAACTGTGGTGGCGCAACATCTCGACGGCCGTTACGGGCGAGCGCAGCCCCCAGGCCGCCATGGATGCCCTGGCACAAGACATGGACGGCGTACTGGCGGACCTCGAACAGCGTGGCATGAAGCACTGCGCTCCGCGGCTCAATCCCAAGCGCGATCCGGCCTTCTACCTGTCAAGCAAAGGTGCGCCGTGGAGCAAGCTGGCCGATGAGAAGCCGCCTGGCGCCACCATTGCCTATGAACGGCTGCTCCAAGCCTGGCGCGAGGGGCGTGTGCGGTGAACCGCATCACTGTGGCCCCATGATTCAGCGTTTCATGTCAGGCAGACTTGACGCGCGGGGCCTGCTGCCCCCGATTGTTGGCTTGATGGTGGTGGCGATCGTGGCGCAATCGTGGTGGGCGATCGAGCAGGACCGCCAACTGACGCTCAATGCGGAGAAGACCAATGGCCTGGTCGCCGTGCGCCTGCTGGAGGAGTTGGCGACTCAGACTCTGCAGGATGCGGTGCGAAAGCTCGACATGGTGGCGTCGATGGCGCCCCCTCGTTCTGCAGGCGGAACATGGCAGGAAGCCGACTTTCGCGCGCTCATCGCGCGCCAAACCTTGCAGGAAACCAGGCAGCTCAAGGCCTTGCAGTTCATCAATCTGGAGGGTCTGAGCTGGATCACCTCGCCCGACTATCCGGCGCACCAGGAAAGCGTGATGGACCGCGAGCACGTGCGTTACCTGTTGAGCCACCCGGACCAGAGGCAGGTGGTCATCGGCCACCCCTTTGCGAGTCGCTATGACAGCCAGTTGGTGATCCCGGTAGCCAGAAACCTCTACGCCGCGGGGGATCGCCATGTCGGGGTCATCAGCACCGACATCCGGGTGTCTTACTTTGGCGATCTGTATGCGCGCGTGGCCAAGGCCAACAACGCCAGCGTGGCGCTGTTCGCCGATGAGGGCTTCGTGATCGTTCGGTCGCCATTCGAGGCGCGTTACGCTGATCGCAACATTGCTGATTCAGCCGTCCTGGCACAACTGCGCGGCGGGCCCGACGAAGGTGCCTTTGAAGACACGTCGTTTCTGGATGACGAGTTTGCCCGCCTGTACACCTACCGAAAAATCGTGGGCTTTCCGGTCACCACTGTCTACGGGCGTGACCTGGACAGCATTTTGCTGGACTGGCGCGAGCGAACACGCGACCGGATTCTGTTCACCGCGGCGACGGTCAGCTTGATTGGCGGGTTGACGGTCTTGTTGCTGGTCTACCTGCGACGGCTGCGGCGATCAACCGCGTCCCTGCGTGAGAACGAGAGCAAGTTCGTGGGCCTTTTTCAACGTTCCCCCTTGCCGCTGGTACTGGTTCATCGGGCATCGCGACGGGTGATCGAAGTCAATGACGCCTGGCTGCAGTTGTTTGGCTACGCGGCGCAAGAGGTGTTGTCTCGCACTGCGGTTGAGCTTGGGCTGTGGGTGGATCCGCGGGCTCAGCAGGAAGTGATCGATTCGCTCAATACGGATGGTTACGTGGATCGGCCGGATGCCTGGTTGCGCCATCGTGACGGCCACACGCTTTGTTGCGTGGTAACGGGACGGGTGATCGAATCAGCCGGGGAGTCCTGCGCCTTGTTCAGTTCGCTGGACGTGACCCAGCAGCGACAGATGGCACTGGAGTTGCGCGGGTTCAACCAGGAGTTGGAGCAGCGTGTGCAACAGCGAACCGAGTCGCTCGCCCAGACCAACCGTGAGCTGGTGGCGGCACTGGACTCGCTCAAGGCCATGCAGACCGAGTTGATTCGCTCCGAGAAAATGGCCGCGCTGGGCTCCCTGGTGGCTGGCGTGGCGCATGAACTCAACACCCCTATCGGCACCAGTTTCACGGTCGCCAGCGCTTTACAGGACCAAACCCGGCAGTTGCAGCGGGACGTGCAAGCCGGCGGGTTGCGGCGCTCGGCCTTCGAGCAGTACCTGGCATCAAGCGCCCAAGGCGTTGACATTCTGATGAGCACGCTGCGCCGCGCGGTGGACCTGATTGGCAGCTTCAAGGGCGTGGCGGTGGATCAGTCGAGCGACCAGCGCAGAAGGTTCGACCTGCGCCAGATGCTTCAGGACTTGCTGCTGACGCTGCAGCCGATGTGCCGCAAGACGCCGTTTGTCCTCAGTTCCGATCTGGCCACGGGCATTGAACTCGACAGTTACCCCGGCGCGATCGGACAGGTGGTGACCAACTGCGTCACCAACGCGCTGATGCACGCGTTCGAAGGGCGCCTGCGCGGCCACATGCAATTGCGCACGCGCGCGCTGGATGACGATCTGTTCGAAATCGCGTTCACCGACGACGGAATCGGCATGAGCGACGCCGTGTTGCGACGCGTATTCGACCCGTTCTTCACGACCAAGTTCGGGCAGGGCGGCTCCGGCCTGGGCATGCATATCGTGTACAAGCTGGTGACCGACGTGCTGGGTGGGGCCATTCACCTGGACAGCGCGCCGGATCAGGGTCTGCGGGTCGTTATCGTGCTGCCCAGGACCGCCCCGAGCGTCAGAACTCAGGCGGACTGCGCAGCCTGAGCCACTGGCCGGATTGCGGATGCGGGAACGCCAATGACTGGGCGTGCAGGGCCAGCCGACCATACTTGGCCTGCACCTGCGGGCTGGCATACAAGGCGTCGCCCAGAATCGCGTGGCCAATAGCCTGCATATGCACGCGCAATTGGTGCGACCTGCCGGTCAACGGCTCCAGTTCGACCTGAGTCGCGCACCGGTCGGCGTCGTAAGACAGCACACGTAAGCCGGTCACGCTGGCTTTGCCGCGGGCGAAGTCGATTGCCCGTCTGGGGCGGTTCGGCCAGTCGAGGCCGATGGGAAGGTCAATCGTGCGCGTGGTACCCGCGCCCTGCCGTACCAGGCCGTCGACCAGGGCGACGTAGCACTTGCGCACTTGACGCGCGGCGAAGGCCATGCTCAGCAAACGCTGGTTGTTGGTGCCGCGCGCCATCACGATCAAGCCCGACGTGGCCATGTCGAGCCGGTGCACCACCAGGGCGTCCGGGTACAGCGCCTGGGCGCGTGCGCTCAGGCAATCCTGCTTGTCGTCGCCCCGCCCGGGCACTGACAGCAAGCCTGCGGGCTTGTCGAACACCAGCAAGGCATCGTCCATGTAACGCACGGTCAGCGGCGCCGTGCCGAGTAGCGGCATGGCTCAGGCGCGGCCTTGCGCGGCTTGCTGGTCCTGAATCAGGCGTTGGACGGTCTCACACAGTTCCGCGACATCATTGGGTTTGTGGATCAGGGCGCGCGCGCCTTCGGCCAGCGCACTGGCCTCGATTTCGGCGGTGACGTAGCCCGATGCCAACGCCACCGGAAGCTCCGGCCGCAGGCCCCGCACGTCGTGCAGCAGCTCGATGCCGCTGTAGCCTGGCATGTTGTAGTCGGTGACCAGCAGGTCGCACGGGGCCGCCAGATCCCGCAATGCGGCAATGGCCCGGCGTGGATCGGTGAAAGAGGAGACCACGAAGCCCTTGCGCGTCAACGCGCGTTCGACCAGGAAGACCAGCGCCTGGTCGTCATCCACATACATCACGTGTTTGCCAGCGCCCTCGACCAGCGTGGGCTTGGGTGCTTCGGTCGCGGTGGCAACCGCATCGGACTCGGCTGGCGGGAAATACAGGGTGAAGACACTGCCCTGGCCAAGCGCGCTGCGCACCCCCACGGCGCCAAGGTGGGAGCGCATGATGCCATGAACCACGGCCAGTCCGAGTCCAGTGCCTTCGCCAACCTGCTTGGTCGTGAAGAAGGGCTCGAATACCCGCTCCAGCGTTTCCGGCCCGATGCCGCTGCCAGTGTCGCGCACCGCCAGCGTCACATGGTGGCCACGCGAGCTGCGGCGTCGTTCGGCGTTGGTCGGCAGTCGCGGCGTGCAGCCCAACTCGATGGTGATGGCGCCGTGTTGCGCGCCAATCGCGTGAATGGCATTGGTGCACAAATTCAGCAGGGCTTGTTCGACCTGGGTCGCATCCGCCATGACCGGAGGCACCACCGGGTCCGTGTGCACCACCAGCGCGATATGCGGCGGAAGGGCGACCTTGAGCAGCCGCACCGACTCGTGCACCGTGTCGGACAGGTGCAGCAAGGCGCGCCTGGGCGCTTCGTTGCGACTGAAGGTGAGGATCTGGCGCACCAGCTCGCGGGCACGGCGTCCGGCTTTCTCAATCTCGCACAGGCTGACTTGTGCCGCCGACTGCGGGGCGCTGTCCTGGCGGGCCAGATCAACGTTGCCCAGAATCGCGCCGATGATGTTATTGAAGTCATGGGCAATGCCACCGGCCATGGTGCCGATGGCCTGCATCTTGTGGGATTCGCGCAGTTGTGACTCCAGCACGTTGCGATGCGCCTCGATGCGCTTGCGGGCGGTCAGGTCGCGGGCGAACACGGTGGTGATGTCACCGTCCGGGCGTCGCTCGAATGAGACGCTGATTTCGACCGCCAGTTGCTTGCCCCCGGCGGTGCGTCCTTCGAGTTCGCCAAGCTGCGCATGGGTGGAGACCTGGGT
>JAUXWC010000074.1 GCA_030685025.1 Rhodoferax sp. | reverse complement strand
TCGTTGCCCAGCGGCATTTGGGCGACCATGTCCAAGGCCTTGGCCGGCGTGACATAGGCGTGCTCAAGTAGCGCCATGCAGAACTCACGATCCTTGTCCCGGCCCGCCACGGCCTTCGACATAAAGAGGTCGAGGACGTCCAGGCAGTAGCCCACGCGATCGTTCGTGTTGGCGTTCTGAACACGATGCACACGAGAGAGCCAGCCGGAGGGAAGGATTGCCGTCTCCGGGCCGACCCCCTGGGCGTAGTAGCCATTGGTCTCGTGAAACTGCGAGCCTTCGCCGATCGCGCCGTCAATCTTGTCGGCCAGCTCCGGAGCTGTGTACGGATAGATGTCGGCCTCGGCCGACATCTTGAACACCGCTTGCGGGTTGGGAATTGACCCAAGGATCGACTGACTGCCCACGATGATGAATTCATACTGGTCCGTCACCTCGGCGCTGGCGCGGATGATGTGCTCAAGGTCTTCTCTGTTCATGACGCTGCCTCTGCGTGCACATCACCCAACAGCACGCCTCTCTTGAGCAAGCTGATCTGGTTCAGAATGCTCTGGCGCATCTCGTCGGACAGCACGGTGATCAGCGGGGAGGCTTGCCGAAGTTCCTGCGCGCGCCGGGTGCGGCCCAGGACCTTGCGCCAAGTGCGCTGGCGCAGGATCTCGTCCCATTCTTTCCACAAACTGGTGGAACGCGAGTTGCCGTCGTTGAGCCAACGCGCCAGGGTGGCCTGGGCCTTGATCAGCAGAACGGGCTCGGTCTTGACGAGGTCGACGGCGGCCCTGTGCAGTGCCATGCTTTGCAAATCCTGAGCTTCATGGCGTGATCCGTCTGTCGACACCCGTACCTGGACGGAAGGCCTTGCGTGGCGAGATTGGGCTGCTGCGGATCCAATTGGCGCCGGCTGCATAGTGTCACCTGCCAGCAGCGCAAGCTCACCGCTAACACCCAGTACGGACATGACGCGCAAATAAGACCCCATCGAGGGTGCCGGGTCACCGGACTCGATGGCTCTGAGTGTGTTGCGCGCAATGCCAACGCGCGCCGCCATCTCAACCGTTCCCAGACCCTGCGCCTTGCGCAAGCGCTTGAGCCGGTCGCCGAGCTGCAATAGCAGTTGGCTCTCCAAAACGGGGGTGATTTGCGTCGTCGTCATTTGGTCAACATTTTAACCAAAAACGTCACATTTGATCAATAGGCTGCTCAGATCAAAGTCTGAGAAACATCCCGTCTGGAAGTCGCGCAAGCCGTCAACCTGAGGCACTTGGTCGCACGGCTGCGTCAAAGGCCCGCCGCCGATGGTCGCACACTGATTGCGGCTACCAGACCGTCCCCAATCACCATGAATCGCGACATCGGCTTGAACCCGGAAGTATCAAAATGCATTGATACTCCATCAAAATACTTATATATGTTCACCGACATGGAAGAACCAAATTCATGGGCAGAAGCCTTGTCGACTTGGCTGACTTTCCTGAAGCGGCGAACGCGGACATTGATTTGGCCGCCAAGCGATACGAACCGATTGGAGGTTGATCATGGTTAAGAAAGTTGCTCCCCCAACTGCGGATGCTGATGCCGTGGTCACACCATCAAGCGGCAATGTGTTTACCGACTTGGGTTTTGGCCCAGGCGAGGCGGCCGTGATGGGCATGCGCGCTGACTTGATGGCGCGCTTGCGCGTGCTGGTACAGACTGAAGGCTGGACGCAAGCGCAAGCGGCTGAGCGCTTCGGCATTGCCCAGTCGCGGGTCAGCGACTTGCTGCGCGGCAAATCGGACAAGTTCAGCCTGGATATGCTCATCACGCTGGCGGCGCGGGCCGGGCGCAAGGTAGAGCTGGCGTTGGTTTGAGCGACCATTACAGCGTCAACCCGACCACCGAATCGTCAACCGCGCCGCGCCGCTTCGATCGCGGCGATGTCAATCTTTCTCATCCCCATCATGGCTTCGAACGCACGCTTGGCCACCGCACGATCAGGATCGGCGATGGCGGCCATCGGGGCGTTCATGGGAATGATGGTCAGAACACCTGTTTTGACTTCTGGATGTACTCCAGAAAATTCATACTCACCACGCCAACAGATGGCATGTCACAGACAGCAGGGATCTTGTATTTCCTGGCGTTGGCCTGCGCACCGAACTGACGCGCTTCATTGGTTATCAGTTCTGCGTGGTGGACCTTGGCGGCAGCGATGATGAAAAGATCGTTTTCACCCACGCCATTCGGGTGGTACTGATCGTTCACAACGCCAATCGCCTGCTTGATGGACATGGCTGCCATGACCACCTCCGCGCTCATGGCCAAGCGCAGCACACCGGCCGTCTTGAGCCAGTTGGCGCATTCGGGTGCCATGTGCCCTACCTCATCGAACGCCACCACAGAAATTGCCAACTCATGCGTTTGAATTTCGACCGCCAGCCACCCCCACAACCCTGGAAATTGAGCAAGTGGATAGTTGTCCCACGCGTAGAGGATGGACGAGGCGTCAAGCACCCGCATAGTGCCGCTCCAGCTCATGCACGTCAGCGATCTTCAAGCTGTCCAAGTAGCTACTAGCTTTGGACAGCGTGATACGCCTGGCACTGAGGGAGTTCAATACCGTGCGCACGAACCGATCACCAAAAATGTGTTTTGGCTCGCGATGTCGGTACATGCGCGTGCCCCCCTCTTCTTTCGTGTTCTGGCCCGCTCCGAGACTCCAGGCTCTGTAGGCCTGGTAAGTTGCTTGCGGCAATCGCCCCACGGCCAGCAGACGGCGCAAAATTACCTCGGTACTCACACCCCAGTCCTTGCGCTGGGGCTTGAGCCATTCGTTGAACGCAGCCACCTCGGTGGGACGATTCGCATCACTGATGCTGGCCAGAAATTGATCTGGCACCAGCACCAGCCCGGCGAACAAATTCGCCTCCCGCTCGCGGCCGTGAGTGGCTCGCAAGTCGGCCTCATCATCGATCCAGCTAGTCCTATGCAACAGCACATGCGCCAGCTCGTGCATCAACGTGAACGCCTGCGGCGCGTCAGACGCCATCTTCTTCACCACGATGACAGGGCATTGCTCGTCATACAAAGCGAAACCGGCCACCGGGCTTTCCTTGGCTATCTGCCACGGACCGTTGTAGCCGTTGGTGCGAAACACCAGGATGCCCTTGGCCTCCACCGCCTTGCGGTAGCTCTCAAAGTCATTCCTGTCTTCACCAATGCGCAACCATTGCCGAGCCAACTTGGCTGCCGCAGCGACGTTACCCATCGGCAGATCGGGCGCCTGAAACGGCGACCAGATCGCGTCGTCGATGTCCTCACGAAGGCTGAGAAACAAGGCTCGTTGACGCTCCACCCGCTCAATCAGTAGCCTGAGCCGATGCGAAAGCTCAGGCTTTTGCTTCGCCAGGGTACGGAACTGGGGCGTATGGACTTGCTCGGGCACAGCCGGATCGGGCTCCAGGAAGAACAACACACCGCGGCCAAAGTGCTCGGCCAACTTGCGCAGTTGGTTGAACGTGAGACCCGCACCGTCGGACCAGAACGCGGTCCAACGGTCGGTCGACATATCCAACACGGCCGCCAACGCGTCTGGTGCCACGCCTTGTTCGGCACAGCACCATTCAATGCGTCCACGGTTGATGGTCTGGATACGGTCCATGAAAGACATTCTATAGACAGCCGCAGTCAAAGTCGGCACCGAGGGTGAAGAGATCGTCGGCCACAAGAACCATGCATTCCACCTTGAGCGCACGGTAGAGCTGGCGATGGTTTGAGCGACTATTGCAGCGTCAGCGCGACCACTGAAAGGTCTCGCGATCCAACCCCATTTCCGTTAAGCCGCTCCGCGCATCTCCGCCAGAGCCTTCAGCTTGCGCAATGTGACCGGCAGGCCAACGTTGAGTTGCTTGATCAGTATCGGGCCGAGAATAAAGGACAGGAAACCTGAGAAGGTGACCCTGTGGACCACCTCTGTTGCGCCCGCTGCGGGGATGAGCTCGTGTTCAAACACCATGCGAAACAGGGGCAGTTTGGATTCGACTGTGAAGCACTTGCCCGGCACCACCTCGGTGAGCAACATCGGAACCGTGCTGCCTTTGGTCGGCGTGAGGCGGCCCCGGCTGCCCACTTGAAACGGCCCTTGCAAGGAGGCCTGCTTGGTGTCTGGATCCCAAGAAGGCCATTGCTCGACATCTGCGTAAATCCGGAAGATCGCGTCGGGTGACGCAGCGACGGTGATTCGGTGTTCGACTTGCATGGCAGAAGGATAAGCGAGGGAGCGGACGCCCGTGGTCATCCGTGTTGACGAGCCCGTGGGGCAACCAGCTTCTTGGCAGCGGCTTGCAGCAGGAGACGCGAATACAAGTCGTGCAAGCCGAGCACGGCAGAGAAGGCTAGGCTGAACTGTTGCCTGCCGGTCTCTTGGTTGGCGCGGCCGCCCGCTATCGCTGAGCCAAAAAAGAGCGTGGTCTTCTGGCCATTGGACGATGGTTCGGGTGCGGCCATCAGCCAGGAGCTTGTTCTGCCGATTTGGGCCTTGAGCAGCAGTTGCTCGGGGCTACGGTGGGTCACCTTCCAGACCGCAAACGTGTCTTTGGTCCCCGCGGCCAGGTCCTTGGCGTCTTGATCGGTGGACGGCCTTGCGGCCAGCATCTTGAGGATGAAACGCTCTGCCTTGAAAAGTGGCGTCGTGTAGAAGGCCTCGACGAACTGCGCTTGTGTGACGGGCGCCGGAACCTCCAGGGCGTAACAATCCGTGAAGCAGCCCCGGCGCCGAAGCTCCAGGAGCATCGACGACTCGGGGGAGTCGGCTGGCAGGGCGCGGGTCATAAATGGGGTGGGTGCGTGCAGTGTTAGCCGGCATTCCGGGCATCCGTCTTTGGTCGGCATCCGACCCAAAGCAGTCATTCAAGGCGTTTTGTCGAATGACTGCCTCGCAGCGGAAGCTAACTTTGAGCCGAGGCGTCCAGCTTGATAGCAATGTTGAAAAATCCGAAATGGGCTGCCCGTTGGCTGTACCGGCATGTTGCGCGTCAGTTCCATCTTCGAAGACCGCCGTTGCAATCCCTCCAAGTTGTCTATGCACTGGCAGTTAAAGCAAGCGACTTGAATGCACCTCTAATGTAGTCAAACTCAGGTATGTCTACGAAGCTCTTGAGGGTTGAACAAAGCGATTTCTTACTCACCCCCTCCGTGTGCTGATAAAGGCATGGACCCGCATTGTCTAGCTCACACATTCGACATTGTTTAATCTCCAAACCTTTACATTTGGCTACAAGCAGTTCAATCTCATTAAACAACTCCTCTGCATATGCAGTCAGTAGCCATTTTCCTTTCGCAAATTTTCGCAACGACTCAATATTTGGTGCTAGGCAATAAGCGGCAGCAAAAATATCGAGATCGATCTTTCTTGCCTCCAGCTCCGCCACTGTTCTCTTATCCTTCCTCCTACCAGCGTTCGCAGAAAATCCAATCACGGATTTATAACTAACGTCAACTGCATTTTTTAATGCATCTAGTGAAAAGTAGTATAAATCAAGAATACTTTTTTCAACATTGGTATATATCGAATCAATATCAATATCATCCGCCAACGATATTCTCGTTAGCTGATTTATAGACGGCCTAATAGAATACTTAGAAACAAAATGACTTTCAATTGAATAAAAATTCAAAATTAACACTGATTTCAGAGTTGGCATCTCACCTCGATAATATCTTACGTCACAATCAATTATTCCCATAACGAATTCTTTGGCGGATTTTTCTACGGGCATATTGAGTGATTCAATAATTTTCATAGCTTCAATCACGCCATCATTTCCCCCAGAAAGTCCCGCTAACATTTCAACAGAGTAAATCTCACAAAACACTAGAGCGGATTTCGCTACTTCCTCGTATATGCGAATGTCATCTACACCTTCCACGATAACACAAGGTGTTTTTGACATAATGGCCAGGTTCAACAATTCATCAGCTTCATATTTCATAACTTATCTCTATTGACGGTAAGTTCTGACAAGTATGATGGATTGCGTTTTGCAAGTACGGGGCTATGAGACGCAACGATTATTTGCGTATTTGGTGCTAAATCATGGAGCAACCCCAGTAACTCACGTTGCCACTTAATATTAAGGGATATTTCGGGCTCATCGATTATTAAGAAGTTGCGCTGGCGCCCTTGAAACAAAACAAGCGTCAAAAAAGTCAAAATATGGCGTTCCCCACTGGAGAGATCGCTTACCGGCAACTCTCGTCCATCAACTCCAACGAAAACCTTGTCATTTAGAATTTGAAGTTTTTTATTGTCGATTAAGTAATTATTGAATTTTTCGGTCAATAAATTCACCGAACGCAGCAACAACTGCTCCAATCTCAATTCTCTCATCATATTCCACAACAGAGTCTTCAATTTGTTATCATAGATCAAATCATAACTCAATTCGCCTTCAAGATTCTCTAATTTCGAGATAATGAAATTCTTAAACTCGTTCTTCGAATTATCACTCAACGCCTCTATAAGCCTTAAACGATTATTCTTAAGTGTCGAGACAAATTCTTTTCTGGTCACATCGTCATCAGCATCTTTTCTATCCGAAAATTCAACCGCAAGAGTATTAAATAGAGCATCTTGAATCTGCTTTGTTGCGATCTCTCGCGCAAATTTATAGTGATCCAGTAGTATTTGCTCAATATTCTCAAGTTTAATGTTTTGTAAATTAATGTGAGCGCTATCAAATTTTAATTCAGACCGTTTTGCTCTGCTGCTACTAACCTGCCATGATCTGATGTATCTAGCCATATCTTCGGCTAATTCATGTATACCACTTTCCCTTAAAGATGCCACCGACTTAAAGCTGTTGCGATTTCGTGGGTGCAAGAAGTAGTTCAAAATAACATCTGAATCAATTCTTGACTGCGTAGTTGCCACACCACGTTCAACTCCTAGGGATAGCGATTTTGTCTTTATTAAAGGTGATTGTTCAAAATCTGACCAATCATATTTTCCATCGAATTTTTCAACCCTGACAATACCAGGCAAGTTTACTTCCACCACCACTTGATCGATAACATCTCCATCCTCATCGACTGTTTCATTTATTTCGTCATATAAATAGTCGCAAACTATATTTTGAACTGAGATTGATTCAAGATAGGCGCTGTCTTGAGAGAGGAAGGCATTGATGGCTCTGAGATAGGTTGTTTTTCCAGAGCCGTTGTCACCAAATATGACTGTTACAGGATCCTTGGAAAATTCAACTGATGCAGAATGCATTGGGGTTCGAAACCCCTCAAACGTGAGTTTGTTTAGCTTGATCATTGAACACACTCCCTTTATGTCAACGCCGATTGAATATTGAACCACCCAGTCGGTTCAATAATGAGCCAGGGCAGGTTGCCAATTCTTGAATCAGCAACTGTTGATAACCTGAATCCGTGAAGAAAACTGCACTTTTCACCTAATTCCCCATTGAAATCAAGCACTTAGTCACCATGTAGGAGTCACCCCAAAGGTGAGACTTTTCATGACCGACTTCATTATCAAGAAACTGCCCTACGACCTCACCTCCAATGCCGGTTTGGCCTTGGTCGGTCAATATCTGAACCGCCTTGAAATCGGCAAATCGCTTGACCGCAAGTTTCCCATTGGCAAAGGCGGCATCGCCAACAGCGATGTGCTCAAGAGCTATCTGGGCCTGCTGGTGCAGGGCAAGAACGACTTTGAAGCCATTGAGGCATTTCGTGACGACGCGTTCTTTGCGCAGTCGCTGGGCATCCATGGCGTGGCGTCGAGTTCGACCTTGCGTCAGCGGCTGGACGCCAACGCGGTGGATTGGTTTGAGTTGGCCGATGCGATGAACGAGCGTCTTTTGTCGGGCACGTACGCAGGCGCCGGTGTTGACTTTGGCGTCTTGCCCTGTGGCTACATGCCGGTGGACTGGGATACCTTCGTCATGAACAACGACGGCTCCAAGAAAGAAGACGTGGGACGCACCTACCAAGGCGTAGACGGCTATACCCCCAGTGCGACCTATCTGGGCACACTGGGCTACTGCCTGGAGTTGGCCTTGCGCCCCGGCGTACAGCACTCGGCACTGGAGACCGAGCTGAACTTGGAGCGCGTGTTGCCCATGGCCGCCAGGCTGACACCCAGCCCATTGCTGTTTCGCGCCGACTCGGGTCTGTGCTCGCTCAAAATCATGCAGGCAATTGATACCCAGGCCAACGCTCTGACCAGAGAGATCGCCTTCATCATCAAATGGAATCCACGCAAAAGCCCCGTCGAGGCCATTGCCGGCGCGCGTGTGGCTGACACCCACACCATGTGGTGCCACTGGCGCACAGGCAAGCGCCAGTGCGTGTGGGCTGACACGCTCCAGCTCGAAGGAGTGGGCAGCGCTGCAAAGCCGGTGCGTCGTATATACCGCCTGACCGAACGCACGATTGATAAACATGGCAATGCGCTGCTGTTGCCGGCCTACGAGTTGGAAGGCTGGACCACCACGCTGCCTGCCAGCTTTGCACCCGCTGAGGTGATTGCTTTGTATTGCGACCATGGCACCCACGAGCAGTTCCACTCCGAATTCAAGACCGACATGGACCTGGAGCGGCTGCCCAGCGGCAAGTTCGACACCAACTTCCTGGTCTGCTCGCTTGCCTCGGTGGCGCTGAACATCCTGCGCCTGATGGGCATAAGTGCGCTCACGGGCAAAGATGCGCCCATCCGCCACCAGGCCAAACGTCGGCGCATCAAGACCGTGATGCAAGAACTCATGTTCAAGGCTGGGCGCATGATCAAGCATGCAGGCCGTTGGGTTTTGGGATGGAGTAACGGCGACACGGCGTATACCGTGTTTGAGCGGCTCTATGGGCAACTGGCGCCCAACCGAAAAGGCCGCATGCCCGCAGCGGCCTAAAGCAAGACGAGTCCGAGAAAAATCACGAACACGCACCGTAGTGCGGGAAGAGGCACGCCCGAAAACCGCCCGCCCACACCGTATTGGCGCCAACTGGAGCGAAGTCAATCGGGTCGCGTGGCTGCGAGTCATGGTGGAGGGGGAATTCGCGGGGGTCATACGGTGACGACGCAATAATCAGGTCAATATCGGGGCGGGGACGGAAAGTCTCACGGATTCAGGAATAAGTGTACCCAATAGCTGGTTTGTAATTGGTCTCCTTGTTCTTGAGTACAAGCATGGGAGCTCCGACACGGGCTACACCCTTCGCTCCTTTCCCCTGCGTCGTCGCCCCCTCAGGACAGCTCGTCGTGTTCCTGTGCTGCTGGCACTGCTTTGCCTCTCTTCGAGCATCCCTATCACCCCTACCGTCTCACCCGACGTTTGCCGATTTGTTGCGTCCCGCATTGTCAGTGACCCGCGCGCACCGGCGAGTCTGGCCCATTGCCTGGCCCATTTGCCGTGATGAACTTCTGTCCGGAATCTGGGAAATGAGTGCTCGATCATGTTGCTCACGGTGTGAGTTCACATGTGAGAGAGTTCAACAAATTGAATGACTTGTATCGAGAAATCTGTGTGCCCGCTTTCAGCCTCGAACGGTCATTCACAAGTCGTCGCCAAACGTCACCACTTGGCCCGAAAGCGCCGCCACTTCCAGCGGCCCGAACTGGTGTTGCAACCGTTCTTCGTCCAACGCGGGCGCAGCGGCGCGGCGCCCACCCCGACCGCCCTTCCTATCCCCCCAGGCCTTGCCCCCCCACACGAACTCGCCCAACGCCCGAACTCGCTACACTGACACGCTGATTTGCCGCCATCCATGCAGTGGACGCGCTTAGGGCGCGCATAGTCTCGGAAACCACCACCCCATGCACGCCTCCAGCCCCCCGCTCGCCCTCTCCGCCACGCCCCACCTACTGCGCCGGCACCAGCGCACCCGACCCTCCGCCCTACCCTGGTCCGCGCTGGCCCTGACCACCCTGCTAACCGCCTGCGGACCCAGCAACACCGCCCCGGCTGGCCCCGCTGGCGGGCCACCACCCGCCGAGGTCGGCGTCATCACCGTCACCCCCGGCGACGTCGGCCTGACCACCGAGTTACCCGGCCGCCTCGAAGCCTCCCGCGTAGCCCAAGTGCGTGCGCGCGCCACCGGCATTCTGCAAAAGCGTCTGTTCGCCGAGGGCAGCGAAGTGAAGGCGGGGCAAACCTTGTTCGAGATCGACGCCGCCCCCTACCAAGCCACTTTTGACAGTGCCCAGGCCAGCCTGGCCAAGGCCGAGGCCAACTTGATGCAGGCCAGTGCGCAGGCCGAGCGCTACAAACCCCTGGCCGAGGCCAAGGCCATCAGCCAGCAGGAGTTTGTGGCCGCCCAGGCCGCGCAAAAACAAGCGCAGGCCGATGTGGCCGTGGGCAAGGCCGCGGTGCAGACCGCCCGCATCAACCTGGGTCATGCGGCCGTCACGGCACCGATTGCCGGGCGCATTGGCCGCGCGCTGGTGACCGAGGGCGCGCTGGTGGGCCAGGGTGAGGCCACGCCGCTGGCGCTGATTCAGCAGACGCACCCGATGTACGTCAACTTCACCCAGTCCGCCAGCGAGGTGATGAAGCTGCGCCAGGCGCTGGACAGCGGCAAGCTGCAACGCGCCGGGGGTGGCCAGGCGGTCAGCGTGCGCCTGGTGCTGGAAGACGGCAGCGAGTACGCACGTGCCGGCAAGCTGCTGTTTTCCGACCTGACGGTGGACGCCAGCTCCGGCCAGATCACCCTGCGTGCCGAAGTGCCCAACCCCGACGGCACGCTGCTGCCCGGCCTGTACGTGCGGGTGCGGCTGGAACAGGCCCAGGCCAGCAACGCCATCAGCTTGCCGCAGCAAGCGGTGACGCGCTCGCCCCAAGGCGACACGGTGATGGTGGTGGGCAGCGATGGCAAGGTCAAACCCCGGCCGATCAAGATTGGTGGCCAGCGGGGCAACCAGTGGGTCATTCTGGACGGCCTGCAAGCCGGTGAACAGGTGATGATGGATGGCTTTCAAAAGTTACGTGGCGACGCAACGGTCAAGCCGGTGCCGTGGCAAGCGCCGGGGGCCAAGCCGGCTGTTCCCGCCTCTGGGTCCGGCCGTTAAAGGAGCGGGAAGATGCAAGCATCCCAACTCTCGTCATTGCGAGCGAAGCGCGGCAATCCATGTTGGTGCGCCGCAGAGATGGATTGCCGCGCTGCGCTCGCAATGACGGGGTCTGTGGCTTTGTTTCAGTTTCTACTTCCCTAAGGAACCGGCGCCATGGCGAAGTTTTTCATTGACCGGCCGATCTTTGCCTGGGTGATTGCGCTGTTCATCATGGTGATGGGCGCGGTGTCCATCACGCAGTTGCCGATTGCCCAGTACCCACCGGTGGCGCCGCCGTCGATCATCATCTCGGTCGCTTATCCGGGTGCCTCGGCGCAGACGCTGGAGAACGCGGTGTTGTCCTTGATCGAGCGCGAGATGAACGGCGCGCCCGGCCTGATCTACATGGAGTCGGTGGCGCAGGCCGACGGCTCAGGCAACATCACGCTGAGTTTTCAGCCCGGCACCAACGCCGACCTGGCCCAGGTGGAGGTGCAAAACCGCGTCTCGCGCGCCACGCCGCGCCTGCCGCAGGCGGTCACGCAGCAAGGCGTGCGGGTGGACAAATCGCGCAGCAACTTTTTGCTGTTCACCATCCTGTCGTCGGACGACCCGGCCTGGAGCCCGGTGGCGCTGGGCGACTATGCCGCGCGCAGTGTCTTGCCCGAATTACAACGTGTACCCGGCGTCGGCCAAGCCCAGTTGTTTGGTACCGAGCGTGCCATGCGGGTCTGGATTGACCCGGCCAAGCTGCTGGGCTTCAACCTGACGGCGGCCGACGTGACGGCCGCCATCCGCGCCCAGAATGCGCAGGTGTCGGCCGGTGAGATTGGCAGCCTGCCCAATGTGGCGGGCCAGGGCATGGCGGCCACGGTGATCGTCAACGGGCAACTGACCAGCGTCGAGCAATTCGGCCGGCTGCTGTTGCGCGCCAACCCCGATGGCTCCGCCGTGCGCCTGCGCGACGTGGCCCGCATCGAACTGGGTGCCCAGGGTTACGCCGTCTCGGCCCGCCTCAATGGCCAACCCTCCACCGGTATCGGCGTGCAGCTCTCGCCCACCGGCAACGCGCTGGCCACCGCCAAGGCGGTGCGCGCCAAGATGGAGGAGCTGTCGCGCTTCTTCCCCAAGGGCATGATCTGGACCATTCCCTACGACAGTTCGCTGTTTGTCGACATCTCGATCCGCCAGGTGACCGAGACCCTGTTGATCGCCGTCGCGCTGGTGTTTTTGGTGATGTTTTTGTTCCTGCAGGACTGGCGCTACACCATCATCCCGACCATCGTGGTGCCGGTGGCGCTGCTGGGCACTTTTGCCACGCTGCTGGCGCTGGGTTATTCGATCAACGTGTTGACCATGTTCGGCATGGTGCTGGTGATCGGCATCGTGGTGGACGACGCCATCGTGGTGGTGGAAAACGTCGAGCGCATCATGAGTGAAGAAGGTCTGCCGCCGCTGGAGGCAACCCGCAAGGCGATGGGCCAGATCTCGGGCGCCATCATCGGCGTGACGGTGGTGCTGATTTCGGTGTTTGTGCCTTTGGCGTTTTTCAGCGGCGCGGTGGGCAACATCTACCGCCAGTTTGCTACCGTGATGGGGGTATCCATTGCGTTCTCGGCCTTTCTGGCGCTGTCGCTCACCCCGGCCTTGTGCGCCAGCCTGCTCAAGCAGGTCGAGGCCGGGCACCACCATGCCAAGAGCGGCTTCTTTGGATGGTTCAACCGGGGTTTTGCCCGCACCGCCAAGGGCTACGAAGGTGGCGTGGCGCGCATGTTGCCGCATGCGGCGCGTTACCTGGTGATTTACCTCGCCATCGTGGCCGCCTCGGCGGTGGTTTATCTGCGTTTGCCCACGTCGTTTCTGCCCAATGAAGACCAGGGCATCTTGCGCGTGAGTGTGCAGTTGCCACCCGGCGCCACCCAGGAGCGCACCCGTGCCGTGATGCAGCAGGTGGAAGGCATCTTGCACCAACAGCCTGAAATAGAAAGCGTGGTGAGCATTTTGGGCTTCAGCTTCTCGGGCTTGGGGCAAAACGCGGCCCTGGCATTTGTCACCTTGAAACCCTGGAGCGAACGCAGCGGACCCAACAACTCGGCGCAAGCCGTGGCGGCGCGTATGTCGGGCCTGTTTGCGGGCATACGCGATGCCTCCATCTTTCCGTTGAGCCCGCCGTCCATTCCCGAGCTGGGCAACGCCTCGGGCTTCAACCTTCGGCTGCAGGACCGCGGTGGTTTGGGTCACGATGCCTTGCTGGCCGCACGCAACCAGTTGCTGGCCTTGGCCAGTAAAAGCAAGGTGATTACCCAGGTGCGCCCCGACGGGCTGGAAGACGCGCCCCAGTTGCAGCTCGATATCGACCGCGACAAAGCCCAAGCCTTGGGGGTGAGCTTCGATGCCATCAACAGCGCCATCTCCACCGCCCTGGGTTCGAGTTATGTGAACGACTTTCCCAACGCCGGGCGGCTGCAACGCGTGATCGTGCAGGCCGATGCGCCGGCGCGCATGCAAGCGGACGATCTGCTCAAGCTGAGTGTTCTCAACAACCGGGGCCAGAACGTGCCGCTGTCAGCCTTTGCCAGTACCCGCTGGATCAAAGGGGCGATGCAGACGATTCGCTACAACGGCTACCCCGCCATGCGCATCGGTGGCAGCGCCGCGCCGGGTTTTAGCACCGGTGACGCGATGGCCGAGATGGAACGCCTGGTGGCCCAGTTGCCCACCGGCTTCGGCTTTGAATGGACCGGCTTGTCGCGCGAGGAGAAATTGGCCGGCTCGCAAGCCCTCATCCTGTACAGCTTTGCCATCCTGTCGGTCTTTTTGTGCCTGGCCGCGCTGTATGAGAGCTGGACCATTCCGCTGTCGGTGATTCTGGTGGTGCCGTTGGGGGTGTTGGGCGTGTTGTTGTCCACCCTGCTGCGCGGTTATGCCAACGACGTGTATTTTCAGGTGGGGCTGATCACCATCATTGGCCTGTCGGCCAAAAACGCCATTTTGATCATCGAGTTTGCCAAGGACTTGCAGGCGCAGGGCAAGGGCGTGATCGAGTCGGCGCTGGCGGCGGCGCACTTGCGCTTTCGCCCCATCGTCATGACCTCGATGGCTTTCACGCTGGGGGTGCTGCCGCTGGCGCTGTCCTCCGGCGCCGGCTCGGCCAGCCAGCGTGCCATTGGCACCGGCGTGATTGGCGGCATCATCACCGGCACCACGCTGGCGGTGGTGTTTGTGCCGATCTTCTTTGTGGTGGTGCGCAGCCTGTTCAAGGACAGTGCACGCCAGCAGCAGGTGCATGCGGCGCAGGCGGCGCACATGGGGGTGCACACCGGAGGGCATGACGATGCGTAAGGGAAGTGAAATTGCAAAAGTACCTCTATCCCGTCATTGCGAGCGCAGCGCGGCAATCCGAATCGAAGTCCGTCATTGCGAGCGCAGCGCGGCAATCCATGTCTTCGGCACGCCACCGTGGATTGCCGCGCTTCGCTCGCAATGACG
>JAUXWC010000059.1 GCA_030685025.1 Rhodoferax sp. | reverse complement strand
GCCTGATTGGCAAAACTGCGCCCCCCCTCAATGAAAATCTCGCTTTGGTACATCAGGTTGGCGCCACCGCTTTCCACCAGGTAGATGATGGGCAGCTTGTTCTCCCGTGCGATCTCCTGCGCTCGCAGCGCTTTCTTGAGGCCCATGGGTGCCACCGTGCCGCCCTTGACCGCGCTGTCGCTGGCCGACACCAGGCAACGCTTGCCGGCCACAACCCCAATACCCACTATCGAGCCGCCGCCCAACACCGACTTCTTGCCGTCGTCATCGTGCATATTGAGGCCAGCCAAACGGCTCAGCTCCAGGAAAGGCGAGCCCCGGTCCAGCAAGCGCGCGACACGCTCGCGCGGCAGCAACTGCCCGCGTTTCTCGAACTTATCCCGCTTGGACTCGGACTCGGCAATCACCATCTGCTCCAGACGCCGCACCTCGCCCAACAACTCCTGCATGCGCCGGGCATTGGCCGCAAACGACTCGGAGCTGGTTTTGATCTTCGAAAGTAGAGCGGGCATGAGCGGTCGTCCGGTGAAAGGTTGCCGAATTAGACAACAAGGTAACGTTAACGTCAACCAGATATCGTTTAGGGGTTTATACTGTGCTCCGCGTCAAGTGATGCTGATAGCATTCCGACGCAGTCAGCGCCTGCGGGCCGACTCTCCTCAACCCTGCAACTGTTTATCTGGAAGACCACCATGAACCTCGAAGCCTGCACCCAAGCCATTCGCACCAAAGTCGGCGCCGACAGCGGCCTGGACGCCACCCTCAAGTTTGACTGCGGCGATGACGGCGTGATCTACATCGACGGCAAGTCCGCCCCCAACTCAGTCAGCAACAGCAACACTGACGCTGACTGCACGGTCGGCATCACGCTGGAAAACCTCAACGCCATGCTGACCGGTGACCTGGAACCCGCCACCGGCTTCATGATGGGCAAGCTCAAGGTCACGGGCGACATGAGTGTGGCCATGCGCCTACAGCGCGTAATCTGAGCGCGACCCTTGACGTCCGCCGCGGTGAGCGCTTCCGCTGCCAAGCTCAAGCCGTCACGCGCTGGCGCGCGCGGTGCGGCCCCTGCGTCGGCGCGACTGGCCACGGACGCGCAGACCTTTGTCGACTCGCACCGGGATGAGGTCAATACCGAGCTGTTTGGCATCACCGAGCTGTGCCACGAGTTCGGCATCACCCTGCGCGCCCTGCGCTTCTATGAAGACAAGGGCCTGCTGTCACCCCGGCGCATCAATGGTGCGCGCGTCTACACCCGGCGCGACCGGGCCCGCCTGGCGCTGATCCTGCGCGCCAAGGCAATTGGCTCCCAGTTGTCCGAGATCAAGCGTTACCTTGATCTGTACGGCGACCACGGCGAAGGCCGCTCGCAACAGCTCAGCTACGTGATCGACCGCACCGACACGGCAATCGCCGAGCTGGAGAAAAAACGTGCGCAGATCGACGAAACATTGGCCGAGCTGCGCGTCATCAACGCCAGTTGCAAGCGGCATCTGGAAGCACGCCGGCGCACCTCCACCCCCTCCAACTGACTCCCGGTCAAGCGGCTACAGTCGCGCACCGCCGGGCACTACGCAATGGCCATTGACAATTTCACCTCCACCTGGATGACCGAAGAGCATCGCATGCTGCAAGACTCGGCCCGGCGCTTTTTCAACGAACGCTGGGTTCCCCGCATGGCCGAATGGAACGCGGCCGGCAAGATGGGAGCCGACACCTGGTTGGAGGCCGGCAAGCAAGGCATGTTGTGCGCCGCCATGCCCGAAGCCTATGGCGGCGGCGGCGGCGACTTTGGCCACGAAGCGGTGCTGATCATCGAGCAGGCGCGTGCCAACCTGAGCGGCTTTGGCGGCGGCCTGCACTCGGCCATCGTGGCACCCTACATCCTGCACTACGGCACCGAGGCCCAAAAGCAACGCTGGCTGCCCAAGATGGCCACCGGCGAGCTCATCACCGCCATCGCCATGACCGAGCCGGGCACCGGCTCCGACCTGCAGGCGATCCGCACCACCGCCCGGCGCGACGGCGACCACTATGTGCTCAGCGGCCAGAAGACCTTCATCACCAACGGCCAGAACGCCAACCTGATCATCGTGGCCTGTCGCACCGTGGCAGCCGATGGCGCCAACGCCGCAGACACCAAAGGCGCCAAGGGCATGTCGCTGCTGGTGCTGGAGACCGAGGGCGCGCAGGGCTTTCGCCGCGGCCGCATGCTCGACAAGATTGGCCTGAAGTCGCAAGACACCTCCGAGCTGTTCTTTGACGATGTGCGGGTGAGCGCCGCCAACCTGCTGGGTGGTGGCGAGGGCCAGGGCTTTTTCCAGTTGATGCAGGAACTGCCGCAGGAACGCCTGATGGTCGCGCTCGGCGGCATCGGCGCGATGGAGCGCGCGCTGACGGACACCGTGGCCTACGCCAAGGAGCGCCACGCCTTTGGCAAACCAATCTGGAGTTTTCAGAACACGCGCTTCAAGCTGGCAGAAGCCCAGGCCACAGTGCTGGCCGCGCGCGCCATGGTCGACGCTGCCATGGTGGCCCACCTGCAAGGCAAACTCGGGGTGGACCGCGCCGCCTTGATCAAATACTGGGTGACCGACCAGCAATGCAAGGTGATCGACGAGTGCCTGCAGCTTTTTGGCGGCTACGGCTACATGAGCGAGTACCCAATTGCTCAGTCCTACATCGACTCCCGGGTGCAACGCATCTATGGTGGCACCAACGAGATCATGAAGGAACTGGCCGCGCGCTTCATGTAGCGCGCAGCGGTAACGCGGCGCGACATTCCAGTGTTTGATGTGGATCAAAACGCACCAGCGACAGCAGGAAGACACTGACCCCGTCCCGGTCGTGGCGTGCATGGCGACGGGGCAGCGGATACCGGCGAGCGGCTTGGTGCCTGGATGGCAGAGCCGTACATGGCTGGCCCAACATCAAGGTCACTGCAATGTCAAACTTCCCGATCGTGGCGCGCGAGGATTTCTCGGACGTCACTTACTTGCTTGAGGTCCACCATCCCCTAATGGCCAGGGCCGCCAAGCCCGGGCAATTCGTGATCGTCATGCTCAATGAACACGGCGAGCGCATTCCCCTAACCATCGCCGACTTCGACACCCACCGCGGCACCATCACTTTGGTGATCCAGGCGGTTGGCAAGACCACCAAACAAATGCAGCAGGAGTGCCGGGTCGGCACCACGCTTTACGCGATGGTGGGGCCGATGGGCGTGCCGAGCCCGATTGGCCGCGCCAAGAAGGTGCTATGTGTGGGCGGTGGCCTCGGCGTGGCGCCAATTTTTCCACAGGCGCGCGGATTCAAGCAAGCTGGCGCGCAGGTGATCGCGGTGCTGGGCTTTCGCAACAAAGACCTGGTGTTTTGGGAAGACAAGTTCAGGAGCGCCTGCGACGAACTGATCCTGTGCACCAACGACGGCTCGGCCGGCATGCAGGGCCTGATCACCGATGGCATCAAGGTCGCGCTGGCCCTGCACCCCGACATTGACGAAGTAGTGGCAATTGGCCCGCCGGTGATGATGAAGGCCTGCGCCGACACCACCCGGCCGTACCAGATCAAGACCATGGTCAGCGTCAACCCCATCATGGTGGACGGCACCGGCATGTGTGGTGGCTGCCGCGTCAAGGTGGGCGATCAGGTGAAGTTCGCCTGCGTCGATGGCCCTGACTTCGATGGCCACCTGGTTGATTTCGACGACCTGATGCTGCGTTTGCAGCGCTACGCCTCGGTCGAAAAGGACGCGCATCAACGCTGGTCGGAGAGTTGCCGCATGAGCAAGCCAACCGATACCCCTGCACTGGGTAGCTAGGCCGAATGCACAGATAGGGACAACACGGGCGGCGGTGCCTCGCAGGCTCCACCACAACGCAGTCGCTTGAGGACAATGAGATGGCAAAGAAGAAGACGATACGAACCATTCCACAGGAACGCACGCCGATGCGCGAGCAAGACGCGCAAGTGCGGGCCAAAAATTTCCAGGAGGTGGCCTGCGGCTACAGCCTGGAAGATGCCTTGCGTGAGTCCGAGCGCTGCCTGATGTGCCCGGACGAGCCTTGTATCGCGGGCTGTCCGGTTGGCATCAACATCCCGGGCTTCATTCAGAAGATTGGCGAGAACAACTTTCGCGGCGCCTACGACATCCTGACCGAGACCAACCTGCTGCCCTCGATCTGCGGCCGCGTCTGTCCGCAAGAGAGCCAGTGCGAGGGGGTGTGCACGGTGGGCGAATCGCTGGAGGCGGTGGCGATTGGACGGCTGGAGCGCTTTGTGGGCGACACGGCGATCAAGCAGGGCTGGATCAACATCCCCTATATTGAGCCGAACCGCCACAAGGTGGGCATCGTTGGCTCGGGGCCAGCGGGCATGGCCTGCGCGGCCGACATGGCCAAGGCCGGCTGCGATGTCACGGTGTACGAAGCTTTTCATCAGCCCGGCGGCGTGCTGCGATATGGCATTCCAGATTTTCGGCTGCCCAACGAGGTGATCGACGCCGAGATCGACAAGCTCAAGCAGTTCGGCGTCAAGTTCGAATGCAACACGCTGGTGGGGCGCCTGTTCACCATCGAACAGATGATCGACGAGATGGGCTACTCCGCTGTGTTTGTGGGCGTTGGCGCCGGCTACCCGACCATGCTCAACATCCCCGGCGACTCACTCAACGGCGTGCTCTCGGCCAACGAGCTGCTGACACGCTGCAACCTGATGCGCGCGCGGGACTTCCCGGCCTTTGATACGCCGCTGCCCATTGGCAAGCGCGTAGCCGTGGTGGGTGCCGGCAACACCGCGATGGACGCGATGCGTGTGTCGATTCGGCTCGGTGCAGAGAAGGTGGTGTGCATCTACCGGCGATCGCGCACCGAAGCGCCGGCGCGCGCCGAAGAAGTGCACCACGCCGAGGAAGAAGGGGTGGAGTTCCATTGGCTCACCAACCCGGTCTCGGTGCTCGACGACGGCAAGGGCAGCGTGCGCGGCATGCGTTGCGTGCGCATGGAGCTGGGTGCGCCCGATCAGTCGGGGCGGCGCCGCCCGGTGCCGGTGGCGGGCAGCGAGTTTGACTTTGAGACCGATCTGATCGTCTATGCGATTGGGACCAACGCCAACCCGATCATGGGTCAGACCTCCAAGCTCAAGTTGAACCAGTGGGGCTACATCGGTGCCGACGAAACGCTTGCCACCTCGGTGGCGGGGGTATTTGCCGGCGGCGACATCGTCACCGGCGCGGCCACGGTGATCGAGGCCATGGGTGCGGGCCGCAAGGCCGCCCGCAGCATGAAGGCTTATCTGGGCATTCGTGACGCGACGCTGGCCTATCGCGGTGCGAACGGTGCTGGCACGCTGTTCGGCATCGACACACGGGAGCGAAACTTCGCGCGGGTTCGTATCGCCTAGCCCCTTGCGCCAGCCCAGAGTCACCAGTTAGCCGCGCCAACGCTCAACAGCCGCCACACAACCATGAACGAACTCACCATGCACCAGTCGCTTGAGAAGCCGGGCCACCAGGCTCGACCATTCGCCGGCAAGACCGCGCCGCTCAAGTTGTCCGAGCACATTGTCGAAATCATCAGCGACTCTGGCGAGGGCGCGCAGAAGTGCGGCCAATCGCTCGGCGCCATAGCGGCGCAAATGGGCAACGGCATCTGGACCACGGAAATCATCCCCGCCGAGATCCGCCCACCTGCACGCAGCGTGGCTGGCGCCAGCGGCAATCGCATCCGCATTGGCGCGGGCCACGTCAGCAACGGTGGCGACGAGACTGACCTGGTGGTGGCCTTCAATGAACAGGTGCTGCTGGGCCGGGTGCGCGCCAAAGAGCTCAAGCCCGGTTGCATCATCCTGTTGGAGAGCATCTGGCGCAGCCACGCCGACCCGAGGATCGTCGCGTCCTACACCGAGACCCATGACCGCTTGGTGGCCGCCGGCTACAAG
This sequence comes from Rhodoferax sp., assembly GCA_030685025.1. Taxonomy (GTDB): domain Bacteria; phylum Pseudomonadota; class Gammaproteobacteria; order Burkholderiales; family Burkholderiaceae_C; genus Rhodoferax_D. The sequence continues at coordinate 7,136 of JAUXWC010000059.1, read as the reverse complement.
GTGATCGAGATTCCCATGGAGCAGGCGTGCAGTGCGGTAGTGGCCGACGCCAAGCGCGGCAAAAACATGTTCGCGCTGGGAATGCTGTGCTACCTCTACAGCCTCGATCTCAAGCTGGGGGTGGATCAGATCGTGCTCGCTTTTGGCAAGAAGAACCAGAGCGTGATCGATACCAACATTCAGTTGCTCGATGCCGGTCATAAGTGGGCCCAGGCCAATCTCGACTTCTGCTACCACATCCCCGCAGTGCGCGCTACCGAGCCGCAGATCGTGGTCAACGGCAACACCGCGCTGGCGCTGGGCGTACTGGCCTCGGGCATGGAGATTTGCGCCATGTACCCGATCACGCCCGCTACCTCGGCCTCGCACTACCTGTCGGAGGTGTTCGAGAACGTGGGCGGCATGGTGCATCAGGCCGAAGACGAGATCGCCGCCTGTGCCTTTGCCATCGGCGCCTCCTACGCCAGCAAATGCACGGTCACCATCACGTCCGGTCCAGGCTATTCGCTCAAACAAGAGGCGATTGGCTTGGCGGTAATGGGTGAGATTCCGCTGGTGGTGGTCAACGTCATGCGCGGTGGCCCAAGCACCGGCCAGCCCACCAAGATGGAGCAGGGCGACTTGATGACGGCCATCTTCGGCAGCCATGGCGACGCGCCCAAAGTGGTGATGGCGCCCGGCACCATTGAGGAGTGCTTCTATTCCATCATCACCGCGCGCAAGATCGCCGAGACTTTCAACATGGTGGTGGTGGTGCTGACCGATGCCGGTTTGGCGACTTCGCAGCAACCCTTCCCTCGCCCGAAATTTGACGAAAGCTGGCTGGCGGCGCCGGTGGATCAAAGCCCGGTTCCCGACGGCGCCAAGCCCTACGATTGGGACGACACCACCGGTCTGGCGCGCCGCTTCATTCCGGGCCAACCCGGCGGCATGCACACGCTGACGGGCCTGGCGCATGACCGCGACAGCCACGTCGCCTACGACGCCGAGATCAACCAGCAAACCCTGCGCTTTCGCAGCCTCAAACTCGCCGCGCTGCAAAAGACGCTTAAGGCCCCCAAGGTGTTTGGCGCGGCCAGCGGCGACTTGCTGGTGGTGGGCTGGGGCAGCACCAAGGGCGCCATCGAAGAAGCCGTGGAGGGTTTGCGCGCGCAGGGACACCCGGTGTCATCGATGCACTTGCAGTTCTTGCAGCCGCTGCCCGGCGGCATCAAGGAAATCATGCAGGGCTTCAAGCAGGTCATGACCATCGAGAGCAACTGGAGTGATCGGCCTGAAGACGCCATCATCGACGAGACCAATCGTCGCTATTCCTCGGTCGCGATTCTGTTGCGCGCGCGCTATCTGGTTGACATCGACTGCTGGAGCGAAGTCAAAGGCCAGCCGATCAAGCCCAGCACCATTCGCCGCGTGTTGCTACAGAAGCTCACGCGCTGAAACGTCAAGCAAACCAAGGTAACCCAACCATGAACATGATGACCGCGACCGAGTGCCTGTTGCAGATGTGCGATGAGCAGTTCGAACTGGAGGACTACCAAAGCGGCGTGCCACGCTGGTGCACCGGCTGCGGCGACAACGCGATTCTGGCCGCGGTGCAGCGGCTGTGCCGCGACGAAGCGCTACGGCCCGAGAAAACCGTGTTTGTCTCGGGCATCGGCTGCTCCAGCCGCTTTCCGCACTACATGAAGACCTACGGTTTCCACGGCATCCACGGGCGCGCGTTGCCGGTGGCCGAGGGCGTGAAGATGGCGCGGCCCGACTTGACCGTGTTCGTCAATACCGGCGACGGCGACTGCTGCAGCATTGGCGCGGCGCACTGGATTCACGCGATTCGCTACAACATGAACCTCACGGTGTTCCTGCACGACAACCAGATCTACGGCCTGACCAAGAAGCAAGCCTCGCCGACCTCGCCGATTGGCACCAAGAGCAACACCACGCCGCGTGGCAGTTACCTCGAAGCCTTGAACCCGCTGACGGTAACGCTGGGGGTGCAAAACGTCTCGTTCGTGGCGCAAGCGGTGGACTGGGTGCCCGAGGTCTTGTACGACATCGTCAAGGCCGCCTACCACCACAAGGGCCTGTCATTTGTGCGCATCATCCAGCGTTGCCCGGAGTGGCTGCCGACCTCGCTGGACCCCTGGATGCACGACCCCAACCGGGTGCAATTGGTCGGGCATGAGGACGGCTTGCAATTCAGCGCCACCCTGTCGCGCACCTACAAGAACCAGTTGCAGCACGACCCCGCCAACATCGACCGGGCGCGCGAGATTGCATCGAGCGAGGGCATCATCCCAGTCGGCATTCTGTACCGCAACCCGGCGGTGCCATGTTACGAAGACCTGCGCCGCTCGGACAAGCTGCGCACGCCTGAAATGACGCGCGCCGGACTCAACGCGGAGTTCGACAAATACACCGTTTGGCCGCGGCAGGCGCAGCGAGAAGTCGCGTAACGCATTGACGCGCCTCCGGCACTTTGATCTGAAACGAGCACAGCAAGGCAGGTAAGTAGAGCCATGGAAGCAGACACCCACGCCCAAGTTGCGTTTTTCTTGACCGGCAGGCGCACCGGCGAACACCTGGACGCGGTCGATGGACTGGGCTTGCGCCCGGCGCTGTTTGCCCGCTACCGCGACCTCACCGAGCTGCGGTACGACTTCCCGCTGGTGCTGGTGGCGGGTCCAAACGACGCGCGCTGCGCGCAACCGCTCTCGGCCTTGATCGACAGTGTCCTGGCTAGTGTGGCGCGGGGCGCGGACGGCGAGCGCATCCGCAAACATGTGCTGCGCCTGGAGCGCGAGATGCGTGTGCTGGTTGCGGCGGGCGCGGTAACTTCCCTGTCAACGCTGTGGGAGCAGGCCGCCAAACGGCTCGCCAGCGGTGCCGACGACTTGTTTGGCGACAGCCTGCGGCGCACCCGCGCGGCGATCAAGTTGGACGGCGCAGTGGTGGACTGCGATGCGGCGTTGCCCGCGCGTCTGTTGCAACATGCCTGGGTGGCGCAGCAACAGCAAAAGGCTGATCGGTTTCGCCACGGCCTGGACCGCCTGATTTTGAACCTGTCCGACATTCTGCGCGCCAACTATGAGCGCTCCGAGGCCGCGCGCAGTGCCACGCACTTGCAAGCCAGCGTTGGCACCGGCTTCAGTGATGCCTTTGACTTCGAGGCCATGTCGCGCCTGCTGTCCACGGCGCTGCCCACGAACCCGTTTCCCGAGAGCCGACGCCAACGCATTGGCGGTCTGCTGGAGACCTTGAGCTCGCAGCAGTTTTGTCCGCCATCGGCTACGTTGGCAAGCCAGGATGCCAGCGCCCAGCCCTATGCCTTCTTGTTTGACAGTTGTGCCGAGGCACTGGCCACGTTTCGCCAACGTATGCCCAAACAGATCGAGCTCGCCCGGGCGATTGCCGTGGCCGAGCTGGAAATTGACGGCCTGTACAACGAGGCCCGGCACGACGATTTGTTCGAACATTTTGGCGCCAACGGACTCGACCCGCAGGAACTCGCAGCCTTTCCAGACTACTTCGTATGCGTTAACGCCGAGAAGATGCAGGCGCAGGAGCACGCGCATTTGATGGAGATTCTTACCTCCGGCCTGCCCATCAAGGTGTTGCTACAAATCGACGACATCCTGGAGCAGTCGGCCCAGGGCGACGGCAACCTCACGGCGGGCCTGCGCAGTCGCCAAATCGCCAACATGGCGATAGGGCTCAACGAGGTGTACGTGTTGCAGTCCAGCAGTTCGAACTTGCCGCGGTTTCTTGAGCCGATGCAGCGTGGTCTGGCTTACCGCGGACCGGCCTTGTTCAGCGTGTTTTCCGGGGCACAGGCCTTGGCCTCGGATTTGCCGCCCTACTTGGTGTCAGCCGCGGCGATGGAGGCGCGTGCGTTCCCAGCCTTCACCTACGACCCCTCTGCCGGCCCCAACTGGGCGGCCCGTTTCAACCTGGAAGCCAATTCACAGGTCGAGCTGGACTGGCCGCTTCAGAGCTTCGCCTACGAAGATGCCCAACACCAGCGCGTATCGCAGGAGCTGGCGTTCACGCTGGTCGATTTCGTCGCCAGCGATCACCGGTACGCCAAGCACCTCGCGCGGGTGCCACGCGAGCATGCCAATGGCAGCATGGTGCCGGTGGACGAGGCGCTGGCCGGCGGCCGCAAGGGTCTGCCCGACAAAGTGCCCAGCCTGCTGATGGTTGATGCGCACAACCGCTTGCAAAGCGTGATTGTCGATCAGCGGTTGATCCGCGAAGCGCGCCGCTGCCGCGACATGTGGCACAGCCTGCAAGAGCTCGGCGGCGTGCACAACTCGCATGCCGAAAAGCTGCTGGCGCGTGAGCGCAAAGCCTGGGAAGCGCGTAGCCAGCAAGACACGCAGGCCACTGCGCCAACTGCTCCCGCCGCTGCCGCTGCCGCCAGCTTGGCTGCCGCGAAACCCGAGGCCCCGGCTGCCCCGCCCGAGCCCGAGCGTTCGCCCGACGAAGCCTACATTGAGACCGCACGCTGCTCCACCTGCAACGAGTGCACGCAGATCAACAACAAGATGTTCGCTTATGACCGCAATCAGCAGGCCTACATCGCCGACATCAACGCCGGCACCTATGCCCAACTGGTGGAAGCGGCCGAGAGCTGCCAGGTCTCGGTCATTCACCCCGGCAAGCCGCGCAACCTCAAAGAGCCCGGTCTGGACGAGTTGATCAAGCGCGCGGAGCTGTTCGCCTAAAACCTTGCGGGTCAGACCACTTTGCGAAGCGAACGTGCTCTGACCCCAACTGACTACATTCAACCCAACGCATCGTTTACCTGGTCGTGGAACTCGGCCAGACTTACCGCGTTGCCAAGCTCGCGCGGCATCGCGTCGCGCACCGAAAACACGCCCAGGATCTTGGACGCCGAGACGATCGGCAGGTTGGCAAAACCGCGCTCGATCATGATCAGAATCGCGTCGGCCACCTTCAAATCAGGCCCCACGCAGTGCGGGTCGCGCGTCATCACCTCGGATACGTGGGTCGTCTGCGGGCTCAAACCCTTGGCCAGCACCCGTGTCAGCAGGTCATGCTCGGTAAGAATCCCCAGCATGACGCCCGAGCTGTCGATGATCAGCACGCTGCTGCAATGGTGGGTCGTCATGATACAAGCCGCTTCCAACACACTGGCGTGGGGCGGCACGCTGACCACGTGGCGGTGTGCAACGGATTGAAATACGGTGCGTTCAGGCATGGCGGCGGTCCTTTCTGAATTCACGGCGCCACGCAAGCGCACCGGACAACGCGTGCACGAGCAGGGCCTGTGTCAATTATGGGCTCAAGCGCCAGCGCCGTGTCAAGCACGAAGGGGCCCCAGCGCCGTGATTGACAATAGGTTGATGCGGGTCAAGCCCTTGGACAACTCGCAGCCCGAGCGTACGCTCAAGCTCCAGCCTTCAGCGCCTGCAGCCCACCCAGATAGGGCCGCAGCACCTCGGGCACCGTCACCGACCCGTCGGCGTTCTGGTAGTTCTCCAGCACCGCCACCAGGGTGCGCCCCACCGCCAGGCCCGAACCGTTGAGGGTGTGCACCAATTCGTTCTTGCCTTGGGCGTTCTTGAAGCGCGCCTGCAGGCGCCGTGCCTGGAAGGCCTCGCAGTTGGACACCGAGCTGATCTCGCGAAACGTGTTTTGCGCCGGTAACCAAACCTCCAGGTCGAAGGTCTTGCTGGCACTGGGACCCATATCGCCGGTGCACAGTGCCATCACCCGGTAAGGCAATTTCAGCTTTTGCAGTATGGCTTCAGCGTGGCCGACCATTTCTTCGAGCGCCTGATAGCTTTTGTCGGGATGCACGATCTGCACCATTTCAACCTTGTCAAACTGGTGCTGACGAATCAGGCCACGTGTATCACGCCCGGCACTGCCCGCCTCCGACCGAAAGCAGGGCGTGTGCGCCGTCAGCTTGATCGGCAGTGCCGCTTGCGCCACCACTTCTTCGCGCACGAAGTTGGTCAACGTGACCTCACTCGTGGGGATCAAGTACAGCGCGGTGTTGTCGGGCTGTGCCTCCCCCTCTTGCCCGCCCTTCTTGGCGGCGAACAGGTCGCCTTCGAACTTGGGCAACTGACCCGTGCCACGCAAAGTATCCCCATTCACGATGTAAGGTGTGTAGCACTCGGTGTAGCCATGTTCCTGCGTTTGCACATCCAGCATGAACTGCGACAGCGCACGGTGCAGGCGCGCGATCGGCCCCTTCATCACGGTAAAACGGGCACCGGTGAGCTTGACGCCCATCTCGAAATCCAGCCCCAAGGGCGTCCCAAGATCAACGTGGTCCTTCACCGTGAAGTCAAAACTTTTGGGCGTTCCCCACGTGCGCGTCACCACGTTGCCATGCTCGTCGGCACCCACCGGCACACTCTCGTGCGGCAAATTGGGCACCGCCAACAACAGCGAGTGCAACTCATGCTGAAGCTGATCAAGCCGCGCAGCCGAGCTTTCAAGCTCGTCCTTGAACGCGATCACTTGCGCCATGGCAGCATTCGCCTCGGCCTGACCTGCCGGCCCCTTGGCCTTGAGCTGGCCGATTTGCTTGCTCAGTGTGTTGCGCAGCGCCTGAAGTTCTTCGGTTCGCGCCTGGATCGTCTTGCGCTCGGCCTCGAGAGCACGAAAGGCAGCAACGTCCAAAAAGGCTTGCGGCTTCTTGCGAGTCTCCAGGCGCGCGATGGCCGAGTCCAGGTCTTTTCGGAGTAGGGTGATGTCTAACATGGGGTCACTCAGTTTGGATATTCAGACAGGGTTCAGCACAACGGCGATTCACGAGTGGTCGCTGGGCAGTTTGAGGCCCTTGGGCAACGGGAACTTGATGGTTTCCTGCGTACCCTGCAGCGTGCGCACCGAGACCGCGCCTAGCGCACGCAGCCGCTCCACCACTTGCTGCACCAGTAGGTCGGGGGCTGAGGCACCGGCGGTCAGCCCGACACGCTGACGGCCTTCAAACCAGGCCGCCTGCAGTTCATTGGCACTGTCGACCATGTAGCTCTCAGTGCCAAGCTTGCGGGCCACTTCGCGCAGCCGGTTGCTGTTGGAGCTGGTGGGGCTGCCCACCACGATCACGATGTCGACCTGCGGGCTCATCACCTTGACCGCATCCTGGCGGTTCTGCG
>JAUXWC010000212.1 GCA_030685025.1 Rhodoferax sp. | reverse complement strand
CTCTCAAGAAACAAAACTGAAGACGGCCAGTTTCATGCGGCGGCCGCCAACGGATTGATACGAAAGCCCAGCGCGGCGGCGCGGCGCTTGAGGGCAGCGATGCTGCGCTCACGCTGCTGCTCCTCGTAGCGCTGCTGGCCTTGATCGACGAAGGCCTCGCCACGGGTCAGCATGAAATACACCATCCGCGCCAGCTTGTGAGCGGTGGCGGTGTTGGCTCGCGGTTTGTCCATCCGGCCGCACAGCCTGCGATAGAACGCCCCGAGCGCGGAGTCGCTGTGCGACAGATTCATCGCTGCTATCTTCAGCGCCTGCCGAGCGCGGTTGGCCGAGCGCTTGGTGCCTGAAGACAGCACCTTGCCGCCGCTGATCTTCGTGCCAGGGCACAGGCCCAGCCACGAGCAGAAGTGCTTGACGCTGGCAAATCGGCTCACGTCGGGGCCAATCTCCGACAGCAGCTTCATCACCACCGTGACGCCCAGACCATTGATCCGGGTCAGATCAACGCCAGCCCAGTTGGCCAGCGCCTGGCGAACGTCGAATTCAACCCGGGACTTGCTGCCCGCCTTGGGCGCCTTGCCCAGATCGACCCGTGTCTGGCTGCGCTGGTCCAAGAGCGCCTGCAACTTGGCGTCGCACTCAAGCAGGTGCTTGGCGATGTCGTCGTACATCGCCAGCGCCTGACGCAGCACGAACAAGTGTTCCTCGCGCCAGTTGCCCGTCAACGCCTTGGTGATCTCCTCGGCGCTGGCCTTGACGCGGCTGTGGCGGTGTCGTGCCAGCACCAACGGGTCCCGCTCGCCGGCCACGATGGCGCGGATGATGGCCTGGCCGGTCATCCCCATCACGTCGGCGAGCACCTCGGTAAGCTGGATGTTCATCTGCACCAGCGACTTCTGCATGCGCTGGACCCAACTGGCCTGCTCGGTGATCAGCACTTCGCGCTGGCGCGCCACCGCACGTACCACGCAGACTTCGCCGTCCGGGCGCCACGCTGCGCGCAGCAGGCCCAGGCTCATCAGCTTCTGCAGCCACTGGCAGTCTTGCACGTCGCTCTTGCGACCTGGCACGTACTTCATCTGCCGCGCGTCCACCAGCCAGACCTTCAGCCCGCGCTGCTCCAGCACCTCATACACGGGGATCCAGTACACCCCGGTGGACTCCAGCGCCACCGTGTCCACGCCCAGCGCCAGCAGCCAGTCGGCCAGGGCGTTGAGGTCGTCGGTCATGGCGCCGATCTCGCGTACCGGCTCGCAGCCCGCCTGCTCGGCCAGATGTCGTGGCACCGCCACCCAGTGGCTCGATGCCCCAACGTCGATCCCGGCCGCGTTCGGGAACACCTCGTCGTCTCGCTTGCGCATTGCCATGGCTTGCTCCACCATCGTTGATGAACGGCAGCGCCATGGGAAGCGTCGAATTCGACTCGATCTCTCAAACGGGATGCGGCTCGCGCCGCTCGCCACTGTCGCCGACGATTCCCGGACC
>JAUXWC010000048.1 GCA_030685025.1 Rhodoferax sp. | reverse complement strand
CTTACTTTCCGCAGGTCGGCAGACGCATTTGCGCGCAATTTCCTGACTGTGATGGACGGGGTACTAGAACGCGCTGGCTGGGACGCTAAGGAGCGCGAGCACCTGACGCTGCAACTCCGTGAGCTTGAGCTCGAAGAGCTTGACGGTGTGGCCGTGCTGGAGCAGACGGTGACGCTCGGCCAAGCTGAACAGGCGCATCACCTGCTCGGTTGTGGGGTGCGCGCACTGGCGCTGCTCGGGGTAGATCGGAAGCTCGTGGATGCCTTGGCGGGCCATGGCCTGACGCAGCTCGCGCTCGACGAGGGCTTGAACCAGCAGCGCGATGGCGTACAGGGTGAATAGCGCCTCGATGCGGCCCTCGTCCTTGAGGAACACCGGGGCGATCTCATGCACGGTCTTGATCTGCTCGAAGCGCTTCTCGATCATGGGTTGGCCCTTGTGCGCCTCGAGCACCTGGGCCGCAGTGAGCTTGCGGTCGTTGGTCATCAGGGGGTACATACCATCGCTTCTGCGGTCGTAGGCGATGGCGTCCTCGTTGGTGTTCCACTCGACATCGAAGCGCCGCTTGGTGATCTTTCGGTAGGCGGTATCGGGACCAGGGCGGCCGCGACGCGCCTGCTTGAAGACGTGCTCCTCGCGCACGACGCGGCGGACTTCGAGGTAGCGGCCGACGTGGTGCTTGTCCAGGATGAGCTTGATTTGCAGGTCGATCTCGGGAGCGCCACGCAGCCGGGTCTTGGCCGAGGCCAGGCGCTGGCGCAGTTGCTGGAACTCCTCGACAGCAGCGGCGATGTTGCGCAAGCGCCTGGCGTGCTGGCGCAGCGTCAGCAGCGTGCTCCAGACCCAGACGATCGACCAGGCCTCCATGGACGGCAGCGGCGCGCGGTGGACGTACCAGCAGTCGCGCGGCCCGTCTCTGTAGCGCGGGTTGGGCCGGTCCCAGACCAGCGTCCAATCGGGCGTGTGGGTTTGAATCCATTGGCGAAACTGCGCGTCCTCCCGCCGGCTGCGCGGCATCACGGTGACGAAGCGGCCGCCGGCGCGGTCGATGTGATCCATGTTCTCAAGGGAACAAAGTTTTGAGTCCGCGCAGTACAGGAAGTCGTTGCGGCCGGTCACCGCGCGCAGCGTATTCCAGGTCTCGATGTGGGTGACGGAGTCGCTCGTGTTGCCGTCGGTGCAGCGGAACGCCACGGGGATGCTGCCGTCGGCGCTCATGGTCAGGATGAACAGCAACTGCTTGAGGTCTGGTCGGTGCGCCTTCGAGTGCCCGTATGTGATCGCCGGGGCAGTGCGACCGCGGATCCGGCGGCCATGCGCAGCGCGGTAGCTGCCACAGAAGCTGATCGACGTGGAGTCGTTGTGGAACTCCTCGAAGCGCACTGCGAAGCGCTGCCCGACGGCCAGGACGAGTTCGGTGAGCAATGCCGTGCGGTCGGCGTCGAACAGCCGGTCCAGTGCACGCCCGAGCCGGTCGTCGCTGAGGTGCTGCATCTCCTGGGCGCTGATGCCGAACATACCGTCGGCGAAGCCGTGCACGGTCTCCTGCTGGCGGTAGATGGGCTCGCGCTCGACGATGATGGAGCGCAGCAGCACGCCCAGCGCGCTGGCGTGAGTGACTGCGCAACGCCGATCCGAAGGCACGAAACGCGAAAGCGTCTCATGCAACCCGATGCGCTCGATAAAGTGGTTGATCAGGGGCAGCGGACCCAGACGTTCGGTGTGAAGAGTGAAGCCTGCCTCCTCCGGTGCGGAAGATAGGGCTTGCGAGCGCGACATGCTGGCGATAGTATTATCGCCAGCCGCGCAAACGTCAAGAGCCCATGCCGAGTTCAGTCGCACAACGCATCAAGCGGGTCCGGGAGAAGATCGACCGCATCCGGGCCGCGTTCGCCGAGATCGAGTACCTATGCTCGGGCACGCTGCACCAGCGCACGAAGGTGTGCGGCAGGCCGACCTGCCGTTGCGCCCAGGACCCGCTGGCGCGCCACGGTCCGTACTACGAATGGGGGCACATGCGAGACGGCAGACTCGTGCATCGGGTCGTCACGCCAGAGCAGGCGGCATTGCTGCAGAAGGCCATCGACAACCAGCGCCACGCCAAGAAGCTCATGCGAGCGTGGGAGGAGCAGACCGAGCGCCTCATCGACCTGGAAGCGCCGCGCGAACCCTGACCGCATACGGCGCCAGGAAATTACGCGCAAATACGTTCAGCGACCTGCGGAAAGTAAG
>JAUXWC010000007.1 GCA_030685025.1 Rhodoferax sp. | reverse complement strand
TGGCGGCGTAGTCAATCGCCGCGGGCGGCAGCGCCAGGTCCAACAACTCGGTCAAAACGCCCCGGTTGGCTTCGATGAACTTGCTGTCCACCCCGGCAATGTCCACCTGGCGCAGGTAGATGCCGGCGCGTGGGTGCGCCTGCAGCCAGGCCACCACCTGCAGTAATCGCGGCCAAGCCTCGGCCAAGGCCAGTGCGTGGAGCGGGCGCTTGGCCAGCCACGGCAACAGCACGGGCTGCTGCGCGCCGGTCCACTGCACCAGACCGGTGAAACGTTTGGCGTCCCTTTGCTTGCCCAGCACCACCAGCGCGTCTTGCAGCGAATCCACCCACACCTCGTCCGGCACCGCGTTGTTACCCAGCACGCGGTGCCGGAACTCGCGCAACACGAAGCGGTAGCCACGTGTGTCGCCGCCAGCAGCCGACTGACGCAGCGCCGCCATCCAGGTGCGAACCTCGTCAAATCGTTCGGCCAGTTCGGTCGAACTGGGGCCGGTGAGACGCAAGCGCTGCGGGAACAGGGTTGCGCAGGCTTCAGGCGCTTGGGTGGGGACCAACTCGGCCAGCAGTTCACCCCTGTCCCACAGCTTTTGCACCTGGGCGCGCAGGTCCTGCTCGGTTGTCCAACTCACCAGGCCTCCTTGCCAGGTACGGCCACGCAGTGCTTGGCGGCCTCGCATAGTGCGAAGCTGTGCCGAAGCTGGACGCCCACCTGGCTACGCACGCAAAAACCCAGCGACAACTCCATGTCGAGGTTGCAGTGCGCCCCCTCGTACTGTGTGCCACCTGCGGCAGTGGCTCGAGAACACCGAACAACTGAACTCTCTTCCCGTTCGCCGTCCTCAAGCAGGCGTTCCATGTGTTCGCTGATCGTCCTCTTGACCGTGCAGAAAAACGCAGCCAACCGCCGCTGGCTCAGCCAAAAGGTTCCGGCGCCCAACATCACGCTGACTGCGGTGGAGCCAACTTCGCCTTGACACATGAGAAAGCGTGAGCGGGGCGCCATGGTCGGTTACGCCATTAGCCTGGTGATGTCTTCGTTCGAGACCTCAGACATAGCACGCAGCACTTCTGGCGTGGACTGGATTCGCCTGGGCACCTGCGCCAGCAAAGAAACGATCTGACTCACGTCCACGCCTCGGACGAACTCTTCGGCATGAGTGGCAATAAGAAACTGCGTGCCTAGGTCATTCGACTTCTGTTTGAAATAGTCCAGAATTTCTCGTTGCAGGTTGACGTGCAGATGCGCATCCGGCTCGTCCAGCAAAATCGTGGTCGGCTTGTAGCCGTGAAGAAAGCCCAGCAGTGTCAAAGTTTGGTGGAAACCACTGCCTCCGGCAATGATGTCGAAGTCCTTATCACCTTGGCGATATTGCACCTTGATCTGCGTATCGACACCTCTGTGATACTCGGGCGTGCGGAGCTGAACACCAAACCAACGCTTAACCACATTGTCAATTTCGGTCCATCCCTTCGGTGGCCGCATGATTTTGTATGTGGCACGAGCTTCTTGTCCAGGTACCTCCTCTAGAGCGGGGCAGACTCGATAGAGGAGATTCCGAAGTACGCTTCCCGGCTGAGCTTTGCCAACCTGTTTGCGCAAAGGCCCATCGTCGCGCCACTCCTCCGAAGGCTCCAGGCCAGAAAACGGTGGCACGTAGGCAATGCGTGGCAGTCGCAACCCTTGGTCAAACTCTCGGAACGCAGCCCAACCATCAGATGGAATCGCGTAGATAGCCTGCGGCGAGTGATATCGAAGTGCCACGCCAAAGGACGAGATGCTACCGTCCGGTCCACTCCAGTCCACGATGATTTCGATCAGGATGTATTCCTGCTTTTTACTGCTGCTCTTGCCAGGAGAATGACGTATGTCTCTGTTCTTCCAAAGCAGATTGAACTCGGGTACGGGCAGCGCCGTGAAATTGGGAAGCACAACCTGAATCCCTTTTGCGCCGCCGCGCGTTGACCGATGAAACTCATCAACACAAAATTGCCAGATGGCCAAGGCCTGAAGAACGGTGCTCTTGCCGCTGTTGTTTCGTCCAACCAACAAATCAAACTGCGTGAACTCATAGACTTGCTCACCGACGCTCTTGAAGTTTCGCAGGGTCAATTTGGTAATCATTCTTGTGCTCCGTTCTGGCTAGCTATTGTCACCAATGCCGAATCAGCATTCATATCAGGTCACGCTTGTCAGTTTGATCCACCCGGCTCTTCTCCGCCCGGTACTCCTCAATACTCAGATTGCGCAACTTCGAGTCTCGCCCTTCGTCGTTCTGGACAAACCCCACGCTGGCCACAAAGGGCTCGATGATGTGGATCTTCTGCAGCGGGGTGACGATCAACAGTTGCAGATTGAGTTTCTGGAACAGACGCAAACCATACTGGGCCGACTCATCCGAGCCGCGCCCAAACGCCTCGTCGATCACCACGAAGCGGAAACTGCGCGAGCGCGTCTCGCCCCAGGCCAAGCCGAACTGGTAGGCCAGGCTGGCCGCCAGAATGGTGTAGGCCAGCTTCTCCTTTTGGCCGCCGGACTTGCCACCCGAGTCGGAATAGTGCTCGTGCTCGCGCCCGTCTTCGCGCCAACGCTCGCTGCAGGCAAACACAAACCAGTTGCGCACATCGGTCACCTTGGTGCTCCAGCGGCGGTCTTGCTCGCCTTGTCCTTCGCGGCCACGCAGCCTGGTGATGATGTGTTTGACCTGCAAGAACTTGGCCTCTGAGTATTGGCTCTCGTCGGCACTGTCCGTCGCACCCGACAGGGTGCCCTCCAGGCAGGCGCGCAGTTCGGTTTGGAAATCGCGCACCTCGGCATCGGTGGCCACCTGCGCCTCCAGCACGATGAAGCGGCCTGGGTTGTAGTCGATTTGCGTGAGCGACTGGTTGATGCGGGTGATGCGCTCTTTGATGGTCTCACGCTCGCGGTTCAATTGCGAATGAAAATGCGCCACCTCGCGGATGGTGTTTTCGTTGAGCAGTTCCTTGAACCGCGCCTCGAATCGTGGCAGGTCGTCGGCGGCCAGTTTGTCCAGCAAGGTGCGATAGTCACCGGCCGCCTCGACCGCCACATCCATCTCCTGCGTTTCCAAGGGGTAGCGGGTGCTGAAGGACCGCATGGCGTCAATGATCCGGTCACGCAGGCGTTTGCCACGGGCGTCATCGGCGTCGATGGTCTTTTGCAACCAGTCGCGCAGTTCGCGCTCACGGTGGTCGCACGACTCGATGGTGAGGGCTTGCGCGCCGATGGCCTGCTCCTGCAAGGCGCGCAGGCGCGTACCCCACGCTTCCTCGCGCGCGGCGCGGGTCGCGCCGTCAGCCAACGCCGCGCCGTCGGCGCTGGGCGGCGCCAGCAGGCTCTCGGTCTGGCACCGCAGGGCCTGGGTGTCACTGATTTTCTGCTCGGTCTTGGCGCGCCGGTCGCGCTGCGCGGCAAGCTGCTCCTCGGTTTTGGTCTGCTCAGCCTCCAGCAGACTCAGGCGCTGCGTCAAGGCCTGCAACACATCCGAGGCGGAATGGAGCTTGGCCCGCTCATCTTCGAGCAAGGCCACCTCCTGGGCGACGGCTTGCCAATCCAACTCGCGGTGGTCGCGGTATTCCACCAGCTTGGACAGCGTGCTCAACCTGGTTGTGATCGTGCCCTGCTCGGCCTGTAGCACACCGATGCGCTGGGCGTCTTGCCCCAGCCGCGCTTCCAGCACGCGGGCCTTGGCCTGCAAGGCGGCCAATTTGGCGGCGTTGCTCCAGCCCAGCACATAGCGCGCGCGGTCGTCCAGCCGGTAGCGGTCGTCTTTTTCGTGGCGCTCACCAGCGGCCTTGATTTGCCCGGCGCGGGTAATGGCCTTGGTCTCGCGTCGAAACTGCTCCTGGGTGGCGCAACAAGCCACATCGAAGCGGTGCGCCACCTCGCGCTCCAGCCAGCCATAAAAGGGCGAGTCGGGTTTGATGGCTACTTTGCGCACCAGGGAATCCGGATGCAGCGCAGGCAGCTCCGCGCGTGCAATGCCGCGCACCCGGAAGTACACCAAGCGCCCTTTCAAGCGAGTTTGGTCCACCCATTGCGCGACTTCGGCGTAGTGCGCATCGGGCACCAGCAAGGACAGGGCAAAGTTGTGCAGCAGGCGCTCGATGGCGCCCTCCCAATCGCGTTGTTCCTCGCGCACTTCGATCAGTTCACCAGCAAAAGGCATGCTGTCGGCGCGAAGTCCCAAGGCCGCGCACAAGTCGGCGCGCATCTCGATTTGGCGCGACTCGATGTTGCTGCGCCGCCCCTTCAGGCTGGCGATCTCGTCGGCCAAAGCCCCATGCTCCAAGCGTCCTTGGGCAAATGCCACGCCGGCCTCGGTCAAGGCGTTTTGCAGCACATCGGCGCGGGTGGTCGCCACGTCAAACAACTGCACGCAGGTCTGCTGCTGGGCGAGCAAGTCCTCGGCACTGGCGACCTGCAGCAGCCCCAAGCTGCGGCGCAACTCGTCGTACCGCGCGGCCAAACTCTTGCGTCGCAACAGCTCCTGTTGTCGGCGGGCGATGTCTTCGCCAATGCGGGCGATGCGGTCGCCGCCGCTCTCGGCGATGGTCAGGCGCAACTCACGCTCTTGTGTGCGCTGCGCCAGTTTCAGATCGTCCAGGCGCGTGACTTTGGCGCTCTCGCTCTTGAGCGCTTCATCCAACGATTGCAGCCGCGCCTCCAGCAGCACCAGCTTGGCACGGGCAAAGTAGGGTTTGAGGGCGTCGCGGCAGGCACGCAATTCATCGGTGGCGGCCAGCAACACGGCGTGTTGGTCGCAGTCGGCCACCAAGGGTGTCAGCAACTCCACCTGGCTCTTGGCTTTGAGCACCGCCTCATGCGCCCGATTCAAGTCGTCGAAGTGGGCAATCAAACCCTGAATACGCGGCGCAACCTCGAAGGGCTCCAGCATGTGGTGGCGCACAAAGTCGGTCAGGTTGCCGACCGACTTCATCGACACCGTTTGGTGAAACAACTCCAAGGCCTGCTCACCCTCTATGCCAAAGCGTCGCCGAAAAAACGCGCCGTAGGGCGGGAAGCTGTCGAATAACGCCACCCCGCTCTTGCGCAAACGTTTCTTCAGTGGATCGATGGTGCTGCCGAACTGGGCAAAGTCGCTGGCAAGGTCCAAGGGTTTTTCCGCCACGGCATAAAAGCGCTCGGGCTGGCCCACCGCCTCGCGCATCCAGAACACTTGCGCCAGCGTCACGGTCTGATCAAAGCCGGCGTTGTGAAACACGCCCAAAATTACCGAGTAGCTGTTGCCATCGCGCAGGGCCACCGGTTTGGCGTTGCCACTGAGTTCGTTGCGCTCGGACTTGTAGTGGCCCAACACATAGGAGCGCAGCGAGCGCTCGCGCGCGTCGGCCCCGGCCGCCTTGTTGTAGGCGATACGCTGCGCCGGTAACCCTCGGCCTCGTCCAGTGCCAAGGTCAGGCCCAGCACCGCCACGTAGTCACGCACACGCATCTGCAACGACAGCAAGGCCGCCCACAATGGGGCGTCGTCATCGCGGTACAGCACACCCTTGAGCAAGGGCACCACC
>JAUXWC010000332.1 GCA_030685025.1 Rhodoferax sp. | reverse complement strand
GGCAACAACGGTGGTGACGGCATGTTGGCGGCGATGCACCTCCTGCGCTGGGGCAAGAACCCGGTAGTAAGCTGGCTCGGCTCCATCGACCATGCGCCTGCCGAGGCCGCAACCGCCTACCACTGCGCCGTGCAAGCCGGCGTCAGCTTCAGCCAGCATCCACCTGACACATTCGACCTTTGTATTGACGCACTGTTCGGCATCGGCATGGTCAGCCGTGATTCAACGCAGCCCCCGAAGCCACGTCTGAGCGATTGGATCGCACGCATCAACCAGGGCTCGGCGCCCGTATTGGCGATCGATCTCCCCAGTGGATTGCTGGCTGACACCGGGGTTGCCCCCAAGGAGACCGTTCGCGCGCACTACACCTTGAGCCTGCTCACACTCAAGCCTGGCTTGTTCACGGCGAACGGCCGGGATGCCGCTGGTCAGGTCTGGTTCGACGATCTGGGATGCAGCAGCAAAGCGGCAGTAGGCAACGCCGACAGTGACATACCAAGATCTAGCGGTGACGCCCCGAGTGCTTGGCTGCTCGGGCCTACACGCCAAGTAGCCCGCCCACACGCCTCCCACAAAGGCAGCTACGGCGATGTGGCCGTGATCGGTGGTGCCGCTGGCATGACCGGTGCGGCCCTGCTGGCCGCCACCAGCGCCTTGTATGGCGGCGCGGGCCGGGTTCTGGTTGCCCTGCTTGACGGTGCAAGCATGATGGTGGACACGGCTCAGCCCGAGTTGATGTTTCGAGGCATCGATGATCTGGATTTGGCGCACACCACGGTGGTTTGCGGCTGCGGCGGCGGCGACGCCATCCGCAGCCACTTATCCAAAATTATGTCGGTCGCGCCGCGCGTCGTTATTGATGCGGACGCTATAAATGCAATAGCAATCGAGGCCCAGTTGCAGCACCTCCTGAAGGCCCGCCATGCGCGACGCCGGGCCACCGTGCTGACGCCGCACCCGCTCGAGGCGGCGCGCTTGCTGGGCGTCAGTACGGCCGACGTTCAGGCCGACCGGATCGGCGCCGCGCGACAACTTTGCGAGCGATTCGCCTGCACGGTGGTGCTTAAGGGCTCCGGCACGGTGATTGCCGCGCCGGGCGAAGTACCGGCGATCAATGCCACCGGTAACGCCCGCCTCGCAACAGCCGGTACCGGCGATGTTTTGGCAGGCATGATAGCGGCCGAGCTGGCCCGCGGCGCGGACGCCTTTTCAGCCGCTTGCGGCGCCGTCTACCGGCATGGCGCCAGCGCCGATCATTGGTCAGGGATGCGGGGCCTGGTTGCCCGCGATCTCGCTCGGCGATGCACCCGTCAATAGGCGCCAGCACGGGGAACTGCGCTGGCCAGGACAACGTTCGGCCCGGGTTTGGCACCGACGACGACCGGGCCGCCACACTGTGACATAAGCACCAAAATACCGACGACACCATCTTCCATCCTGCGATATATTGAAAGGTCAACAGGTGTCCACTGAAACCACCATGCCGCAGCCAGGTAAAGCGCCGTCCGACCGGGTAATCCAATTCCTCGGCGCGACCGTGCTTTACACCCTCATCGGCGTGGCCTCCCACTTCCTGTTGAGGCAGCACGAAGTGGTGGATCTGTGGCGCCCCGCCTCGGGCTTGGCGCTGGCGATGGTGCTGCTGGGTGGTTTTCGCCTTGGCTGGGCGGTCTTCGTGGGCGCGCTGTTGGAGGCAATGCTCACGCATGGGGTTTCCACCACCGCGCTGGCCCTGTCCTTGGGCAGTGTTGCCGGTCCTCTGAGTGGCGCCTGGCTGCTGCGGCGTCAAAGTGGCCTGGAGCCCGGTTTGGGACACTTGCGCAGCTACCTGTGGGTGGTCGCCCGTGGTGGCGCGTTCGGCGCCTTGGTCGCGGCGCTGGTCGGTGCGGGCACGCTCTATTTGCTAAGCGTCGCGCCGATGGACACCCTACCGCGCCTGGCAATGCGCTGGTGGATGGGCGACATGCTGGGAATTGCCTTGCTAACCCCGTTGTTGCTGGTCTGGTGGGGCGTCAAGCGCGTCTGGCGGTCGCGTGAACAGATGGCGGAGTCCCTGATCGTGGTGGGCCTGACCTTTCTCGCCGGTCAGACTGTGTTTCTGGACTTGTTCACCGACGCGCAACACCAAGCCCCGATCGGTTACTGGATGTTCCTGTTCGTTGGCTGGGCCGCGCTTCGTCTAGAGCGGCGTGGCATCACGGTGGTGTTGATGATGATCGCACTGCAATCCTTGATCGGCGCGTTCATGGGCCATGGCTTCCTCGCCGAGGACCTCCGGGCCACCCATTTGGCGGTCTTCTGGGGCTACATGATGGTGTTGAGCATGGCCGGCCTGGGCCTCTCGGACTTTGCCGCCAGGCGTCGCCGTGAGTCAGTCGCGCTGACCAAACAGACCATGCAGTTGCGTGACCGGGCGCTTGAAAAGGTGCAGGAAGGCGTGGCCCTGGCCAATGCCGAGCGCCGTTTGACCTACGTGAATGAAGCCTTCGAGCAGCTCACTGGCTACAGCCGCGCCGAATTGATAGGCAAGAGCTGTTCGGTGCTTCAAGGCCCCAAGACCGACGGTCAAGTGATTCAGGACATCCGCGACTGCCTGAGCACGTTGCGACCATTCAACGGTGAACTGCTGAACTACCGCAAGGATGGCAGTACGTTCTGGAACGCCGTGTCGATCACGCCGATTCTGGACACCGACGGCAAGCTGATTGAGTTCTTTGGTGTGCAACGCGATGTGACCGCCGCGCGTGATGCCGCCCTTGCGCTTCGCAAGTCACAAGAACAGATGGAATTGGTACTCAAGGGCTCCAATGACGGCATCTGGGACTGGAACGTTGTCGATGACATGATCGAACGCTCCCGGAGGTGGTACGAGATGCTGGGATACGACCCCCAAGTGTTTCCCCATTTTCGAAGCTCCTGGGCACACATCGTCCATCCGGACGATGTCGCGCGAATCAATGCCGAGATGGATCAACTTCTGGCCGGACAGTCTGTGCGCTATGAGATGAACTTGCGGCTGCGGCACAAGCAGGGACACTACCTGTCCATGTTGTCACGTGGCTACATACTGCGCGACCAAAGCGGCAAGGCCATGCGGGTGGCGGGCACCACTACCAACCTGACCGATCAGAGGGAAAAAGAAGCCAAGCTCAGCCTGGCAGCCGCGGTGTTTCTGCAAAGCCGCGAAGGGATCACGATCACCGACGCCAAGCTCAACATCATCATGGTGAACAAAGCCTTCACCGACATCACCGGCTATTGTGAGGCAGAGGTGCTGGGCGAAAACCCGCGCATCCAGTCCTCGGGAAGGCACGACAAGGCGTTCTACCAATCAATGTGGGCCGCGATCAACGAACGCAACCGATGGGAGGGTGAAATCTGGAACCGGCGCAAGGATGGCGCCATTTACTGCCAGTGGCTGGCGATCTCGGCCCTGCGCGACGCCGCGGGGCAAGTCACCCACTACATAGGCAACTTTACCGATTTGAGCGATGCCAAGGCGGCCGAGTCCCGCATCCTGTGGCTGTCGCATTTTGACGCCCTCACCGGCCTGCCCAATACCACGCTGCTGCGTGACCGCACCGCGCACGCCATCAGCATGGTGCAACGCCGCAGCGAGCCGCTGACCATGATGCTCCTGGGCATCGACCACTTCAAGGCCGTCAACGACGCAATGGGTCACAAGTTTGGCGACCAAGTGTTGATCGATGTAGCCCGACGACTGAGCGCGTCGGTGCGCGAACAAGACACCGTCGCCCGACTGGCGGGCAAGGAATTCATGCTGATACTTCCGGGCACCGCGCCCGAAGGCGCCGCCCACCTGTCCAGGGAACTGCTGTGCAAGCTATCCCAACCGTACCAAGTCGGCGCTGAAGAAGTGACCTTGACGGCCTCAATCGGGCTGGCGAGCTACCCCGCCAACGGCGGCGACTTCGACCACCTATTCAAGTCAGCCGAGATCGCCATGCACCGCGCCCAGGCCAATGGGCGCGACACCTTTCAGTTCTACAGTGATGAGTTGTACCAGCAGGTACTGGCGCGCGACCACATGGTCAAGGCATTGCGTAACGCGGCAACACTGGATCAATTGCAGTTGGTCTACCAGCCTCTGGTTGATTTGCAAAACGGACAAATCAGCGGCTTGGAGGCCTTACTTCGCTGGCATCA
This sequence comes from Rhodoferax sp., assembly GCA_030685025.1. Lineage (GTDB taxonomy): Bacteria > Pseudomonadota > Gammaproteobacteria > Burkholderiales > Burkholderiaceae_C > Rhodoferax_D. The sequence goes on along the minus strand of JAUXWC010000332.1, from coordinate 10,099 downwards.
CCCGGAGCTGGGCCAAGTGCCGCCGGCACAGTTCATCCCGCTGGCGGAAGAGTCGGGCTTGATAAAGAGCATTGGCGAATGGGTGTTGCAGCGCGCCTGCCGCGATATACGAGTCTGGCTCGACAAAGGCATCAACGTTCCCCACGTGGCGGTAAACGTTTCGACGCTTCAGTTCCGAGATGCTGACCTGATCGACCACGTCAAGGCTGCATTGGCGACTTACAGGGTTGATTCCGCGCTGTTGTGCCTGGAAGTGACCGAAAGCGCACTGATGGACAACGTGCTGCGTAGCGAGGCACTGTTGCACCAGCTAAAAGCCTTAGGTATCAAGCTCTCCCTGGACGACTTCGGCACTGGGTATTCGTCGTTGAGCTACCTCAAACGGTTTCCGTTCGACAAGGTCAAAATCGATCAGTCCTTCGTGCGCGATATCACCACCAGCCAGAGCGATACGGTGATTGTCAGAGTGATCGTGTCCATGGCCCATGGACTGGGTCTGAGGGTGATCGCGGAGGGGGTGGAAACCGAAGCGCAATGCGAGGTCATGCGAACCAGTGTGTGTGATGAGATTCAAGGCTACTTCTTCTCCCGCCCGATTTCAGCCCAGGCGATCGAAGAACTGATGGCCGAAGGTCGACAACTGCCCGCCCACCTGTTGCGGCTGCAAAAGCCACAGCGCGCCTTGTTGCTGGTCGATGATGAGCCCAATATCGTGGCCGCGCTCAAGCGGCTGTTTCGTCGCGATGGGCACACTATCCACACCGCCAACAGCGGCCAGGAAGGGCTGGCCATTCTCGCAAAACACAAGGTGGACGTTATCGTGTCGGACCAACGCATGCCCGGCATGACCGGGGTCGAGTTTTTACGTGCGGCCAAGGCCCTGTACCCGGATACGATGCGAATCGTGCTGTCGGGGTACACCGAACTGCAGTCGGTGACCGACGCCATCAACGAAGGCGCGGTCTACCGGTTTCTGACCAAACCTTGGGACGACGAGCAACTGCGTGACCACATCAAGAAGGCCTTTGAATACAAGGAACTGCAGGAAGCCAACCAGCAACTTGACATCCAGATTCGCAGCACCAATCAAGAACTGGTGGCCGCCAACCGGCAGCTTGGCGCGGTATTGACGCAGACGCAACATCAAATGGAGCGCGACAATACCGGCCTTGACGTCGTGCGCGAAGCCTTGCAGCACGTGCCATTGCCGATGTTGGGCGTGGGCAATGACGGGCTGATTGCCTTCGCCAACACCGCCGCGGAACACCTGCTGGGGGGCACGGTATCCCTGTTGGGCGAGGAGCTTGTCGTCGCCGCGCCAGTTATCGCGGACTGGTTGACCGCAACCGACGAAAACGCTTGCAGTGAGCTGAGCATCGGCGGCGTGCGTTACGAACTGACTTGGAACACCATGGGCGCAAGTTCGCGCTCCAGAGGCAAACTGCTGACATTGATTCGAACCGGCTTGACTACATGAACGTCCAAGAACGCTTGATCAAACTCGAAGGCGCGAGCCTGGTTTGGAGTGACTGAAAGACGGGACTCATGACGGACTCCTTCTCGCCAGAAGCTTTTTTTGAGGGTAGCCCGGTGCCCACGTTTGTAATCAATGCGGATCACGTGATCACCCATTTCAACAAGGCCTGCGCCGTGGCGTTAGGTGTTTCACCCGCGGACGTCATTGGTCAGAAGGGAGTCGGCCGCTACTTCTACGGGGTCGAGCGCCCCGTGATGGCGGATCTGATCGTCGACGGTTCCATGAAGGCGATCATCGATGACCTTTATCAGAACAACTACCGCAGTTCCCTCGTGGTACCCGATGCTTATGAGGCAGAAGAGTTCTTCCCGAACTTGGGCCCCACCGGGCGCTGGCTATTCTTTACCGCGGCGCCATTGCGAAACCGCTCTGGGCAGGTAACGGGAGCCATCGAAACGCTGCAGGACATTACCGAACGCAAGGTCGCGGAGGCGGCCTTGATGAAAGCCCAACTTGAAATCGAACAAATTGTCGAGCAACGCACGGAGCAACTGGCCAGGGCAAACCAAACCCTGCGCGACGATGCCAAGCGTCGTGAACTGGCGGAACTGGAAATCCTGAAGCGCAATAGCGAACTCAACTTCCTCAATGCCAAGCTGATGGCCGCACAGGAACACCTGGTTCAATCCGAAAAGCTCGCATCGATTGGTCAACTGGCCGCCGGCGTCGCGCACGAAATCAACAACCCCATCGGCTATATTTTTTCAAACTTCGGTTCCCTGGAGACCTACTTGTCCAGCATGTTCGAGATGCTCACGGCCTACGAGAAGATGGAGTCCGAGCACTGGACGCCCGAGATCGCGAGCATGGTCAAGGCAACCAAAGAGCGCATCGAACTGGATTTCTTGAAAGAGGACATTCCGGTCCTGATGCGGGAATCCAAAGAGGGCATCGTGAGGGTTCGCAAGATCGTGCAAGACCTGAAGGATTTCTCCCACGTCGACACCAATCCAGACTGGCAGCTTGTTGACCTGACGCAGGGCATCGACTCAACACTGAACGTCGTCAACAACGAAATCAAATACAAGGCCGATGTCGTCAAGCAATATGGCGAGCTTCCCGAGGTGCAATGCTTGCCCTCGCAGATCAACCAGGTCGTGATGAATCTGGTGGTGAACGCCGCGCACGCGATGAACGGCCCCGAACGCGGCAAGATCACGCTGCGAACCGGCGTGTCCGGCGACAAGGTCTGGTTCGAAGTCTCGGATACCGGCAGCGGCATTCCCAAGGATGTTCTGCCGCGCATTTTCGATCCCTTCTACACGACCAAGCCGGTTGGCAAAGGCACCGGCCTGGGCCTCTCGCTTTCGTATGGCATAGTGCAAAAACACCATGGGTCGATTGAAGTCGAAACTGAAGTTGGTCGAGGCACCACGTTTCGCGTCTCGCTGCCGATCAGTCAGCCGACAAATTTGGACCAAAATGGAGCCCATTCGACGTGACCGATACCGCATTGACTCAAGCTGCCGGCGGCGGGCCCAAGCCGCCGACGATTCTGTGCGTCGACGATGAACCCAACATCCTGTCGTCGTTACGCCGATTATTTCGTGCGAAAGGATTCCAGGTGCGTGTTGCCGAAGGTGGCAAGGCGGGCCTGGCATTGCTGGAAACCGAGTCGGTTGACCTGGTGATCTCCGACATGCGCATGCCTGAAATGGACGGTGCTCAGTTCCTGGAGCATGTGCGGGCACGATGGCCCGACACGCTGCGCCTGCTGTTGACCGGCTATTCGGACATCACGTCGATCATTGATGCCATCAACCGCGGCGAGATCTACCGTTACATCACAAAACCCTGGGACGACAACGACATCGTGCTGATCGTCCGTCACGCCCTTGAGCGCAAGGCGCTGGAGTTCGAAAAGAAGCGACTCGAGGCCTTGACGAATGCCCAGAACGAAGAGCTCAAAGCTCTAAATTCCAGTCTGGAATCCAAGGTCCAGGCGCGCACGGCGGAACTGAACGCGGCAAACGACCGACTCAAGAACAGCTTCATCACCTCGATCAAGGTGTTTTCCACCTTGATCGAAATGCGCGGCGGCAATCTCGCCGGTCATTCAAGACGCGTTGCGGACTTGGCGCGCAAGATCGCCCTGCGCCTGGAACTCGATTCCAAACAGGTGCAAGAAGTCTTTGTGGCGGGCTTGTTGCATGAGATCGGCAAAGTGGGTTTCGCCGACGACCTGCTGAACACACCGGTGGCCATGATGAAACCGGAGCAGTTGGATGCTTACCGCAAACACACCGTGCAGGCCGAGCAGTTGCTGCTACCCCTGGTTGAGCTGCGCACCGCCTCCGACATCATCTGCGCCCAATTCGAACGCTTTGACGGCACCGGATTTCCAGACCGATTGACGGGTGACGTGATTCCCGTCGCGACTCGCATCCTCACGCTGGCCAGTGACTTCGACAATATGCAGATCGGCACCTTGACGCAGCGCCAACTGACTGCCGCGGAGGCTAAGGTCATCATCGTTCACGGCAGTGGCAAGCGTTACGATCCAGCGGTGGTCAACGCCTTCGTCGACGTACTCGGTGGAGATGGAACTCATCAAAAGTCGGACAAGGAACGGGTCGTCGAAATGGCGGTTCCCGCCAGCGAATTGCAGGCCGGCATGACCCTGTCGCGTGATCTCATCACACCCAGCGGCCTATTGATGCTGTCAGCCGACCATGTCCTGGATGCGCGCCTGATTCGCAGAATTCTGGACTTTCAGAGGTCTGGCGGCCTGCAGTTGACCGCCTACATCCGCGACGAACGAAAAGGCTGACCCTTTCTTTTGGTCAGCCGCGACGACGCGGTTTCCCTACTGCCTTGCGCGGGCTGGCCATCTTCACTGCATCCTTGGGTTTCTTGATCGAGGGCACGGCCGCTCGCGTCAACGGCGCTCGCAAGCGCCGTTGCGCATCCCCCTTTTCCGACAACTCGTGAGATGAGCCCCGTTCGTCCCGCGCGGCGCCCTTTTCACGGCTCGACCTGACCAGCCGCTCCACGCCGTCTTCGACCAAGCGGAAGTCGATGCGACGGCCATCGAGATCGACGCGGCTGACCTGCACGTTGAGACGCGAACCAATCGCATAGCGAATGCCGGTGCGCTCGCCACGCAGTTCCTGGCGGGCCTCGTCAAAGCGAAAGTACTCGCCGCCCAGCTCGGTGATGTGCACCAAGCCTTCCACGTACAGGGCGTCGAGCGTAACGAACAAGCCGAAGCTGGTAACCGATGTCACGACACCGCTGTACTCCTCGCCCAAATGCTCGCGCATGTACTTGCACTTGAGCCAGGCCTCGACATCACGGCTGGCCTCGTCGGCCCGGCGTTCGTTGGCGCTGCAATGCATGCCTGCTGCTTGCCAGGCCACGGTTTCGGCGCTGACCTTCTTGGGCTTCTGACCGGGCTCCTTGGCTCGCGCCGCAAGGCCCTTGTCCAGGCGTCGCGTCAGCTTGGCATGGGCTTCGCCCGGCATCGGCAGCACCGGCAACTGGTACTTGGTCTTGCCCAGAATGGCCTTGATCACACGGTGCACCAGCAGATCCGGGTAACGCCGGATCGGACTGGTGAAGTGGGTGTAGGCGTCAAACGCCAGACCAAAGTGCCCGGCATTCACCGGGGTATAGATGGCCTGCTGCATCGAACGCAACAACATCGAGTGAATCTGCGGCGCGTCGGGGCGATCCTTGGTTGCCGCTGCAATCGCCTGGAACTCACCCGGCGCCGGATTGTCGCTAATGCTCATGCCGACGCCCAGCGCTTTGAGGTAGTTGCGCAACAACTCCTGTTTCTCTGGCGTGGGACCCTCATGCACCCGATACAGGCCGGCGTGTTTGGCCTGCGCGATGAAGTCAGCGCTGCACACATTGGCGGCCAGCATGGCCTCCTCGATCAGCTTGTGTGCGTCGTTACGGGTGCGAGGCACGATTTTCTCGATGTGTCCGCTCTCATCACAAATGATCTGCGTCTCGGTGGTCTCGAAATCCACTGCACCGCGCCGCACCCGGGACTTCAGCAGGGCACGGTAAACGTCATGCAGGTTCATCAGATCGGGCACCCGATCCTTGCGCTTGAGCGCTTCAGCTCCGCGTGTGTTGGCCAGAATCGCCGCCACCTCGGTGTAGGTGAAGCGTGCGTGGCTCCACATGACGGCCGGGTAGAACTGGTAGGCCGACACATCGCCCGCCTCGGTGACCACCATGTCGCACACGATGCACAGGCGTTCGACTTCCGGATTGAGCGAGCACAGACCGTTGGAGAGCTTCTCCGGCAACATGGGAATCACCCGGCGCGGAAAGTAGACACTGGTGGCACGCTCGTAGGCGTCGACATCAATGGCCGAGCCATTCTCCACATAGTGACTCACGTCGGCAATCGCCACCAACAGGCGCCAGCCCTTGGCCGCCGACTTGCCCTTGCCGATTTTCGCGGGCTCGCAGTAGACCGCATCGTCAAAATCGCGCGCGTCCTCGCCGTCAATCGTCACCAGCGCCACATCGGTCAAATCGACCCGGTGTTTCTTGTCGTGCGGGCGAACTTTGTCGGGCAAGGTGCGCGCCAACGCGATGCAAGCGTCGGAGAACTCATGCGGCACGCCGTACTTGCGCACCGCGATTTCAATCTCCATGCCCGGGTCGTCGATCTCGCCCAGGATCTCCTTGACCCGGCCGACCGGTTGGCCATACAAGGCCGGCGGCTCGGTCAACTCCACCACCACCACCTGACCGGTCTTTGCCGCGCCTGTGGCGGCCTTGGGGATCAGTACGTCCTGACCATAACGTTTGTCTTCCGGCGCCACGATCCAGACACCGCTTTCCTGCAGCAATCGACCAATGATCGGTTGCTTGGGCCGCTCAACGATTTCCAGCACGCGCCCCTCCGGGCGGCCCTTGCGGTCACTGCGTACGATGCGCACCTTGACCCGGTCCTTGTGCAACACGGCACGCATCTCGTTGGGCGGCAAATAGATGTCGGATTGACCGTCATCGCGCTGCACGAATCCGTGCCCGTCGCGGTGGCCTTGAACAGATCCTTCAACTTCGTCCAGCAGCCCGCTGGTTTGGCTAATATTTTTGATACAATTGCTCTCTTTCCTGAGATGCCCAGGTGGCGGAATTGGTAGACGCACTAGTTTCAGGTACTAGCGAGTAACTTCGTGGGGGTTCGAGTCCCTTCCTGGGCACCAATATAGTTGAAAAACCAGCGACCATTTCCGAATGCGTCACTGGGGATTTGATTGGCCAGAAGCCGCTGTGACCACAGCGGCTTTTTTGTTGGCTGCGGCGGTTCAAACAGACAGTCTTCAGAACGGCTGCGCGACGAGGTCGTGCCCTTGGGCGGCCACGATCCGCGCCTTGGTGAACTCGCCCACCTTCAGTGTCTTGCTGATCTTCTCGGGTGCCAGCAGCTTCACGACACCATCTATCTCCGGCGCCTCAGCGTAGCTTCGTCCGACGCCGCCACGCTTGCCCAGCCCTGGAGCCGCGTCCACCAATACTTGCATCGTCGCGCCAACACGCTGTTGCAGCTTCGCGGCCGACACAGCTTCAGCCACCTCCATGAAGCGTACACGCCGTTCTTCGCGCAGTTCCATGGGCAGCATGCCATCCAGTTCGTTGGCGGCAGCGCCGGCCACCGGGCTGTAGGCGAAGCAGCCGGCCCGATCAATCCTGGCCTCGCGCATAAAGTCCAGCAAGTGCTGGAATTCGCTTTCGGTCTCGCCTGGAAAACCCGCTATGAAGGTGCTGCGCACCACGATCTCCGGGCACGCGTCACGCCAGCGCTGAATCCGTTCCAGGTTTCGCTCGCCACTGGCCGGACGCTTCATGCGTTTGAGCACATCTGGGTGACTGTGCTGAAACGGGACGTCCAGATAGGGCAGTATTTTTCCCGAAGCCATCATGGGAATGATCTCATCCACACTCGGGTACGGGTACACGTAATGCAGGCGCACCCAGGCACCGTAGCCGCTGGCCATATCGCCCAGGGCCTGCGCCAGTTCGAGGGTGCGGGTCTTGATCGGTTTGCCATCCCAAAAACCGGTCCGGTATTTGACGTCCACACCGTAAGCCGAGGTGTCCTGACTGATCACCAGCAGCTCCTTCACGCCACCTTCAAACAGGGCACGCGCCTCCCTGAGCACATCACCAATCGGGCGCGAGACCAAGTTGCCCCGCATCGACGGAATGATGCAGAACGTGCAGCGATGGTTGCAGCCCTCGCTAATCTTGATGTAGGCGTAATGCCGTGGCGTCAGCTTGATGCCCGCGACACCAAAGGCGTTGGGCACCAGATCGACAAACGGGTCGTGCGGCTTGGCCAGATTGGCGTGCACGGCGTCCATCACTTCTTGGGTGGCCTGCGGGCCAGTCACAGCCAGCACACTCGGGTGCAACTGCTTGACCAGGTTACCACCGCCCTCGCCTTGTCTGGCGCCCAAGCAGCCGGTCACGATCACCTTGCCGTTCTCCGCCAGCGCCTCGCCGATGGTGTCCAGGCTCTCGCGCACCGCGTCGTCGATGAAACCGCAGGTATTGACAATCACCAGATCGGCACCTTGAAACGTCTTGGAGGTCTGGTAGCCCTCGGCGCTGAGCTGGGTCAGGATCAACTCGGAGTCGGTCAGGGCCTTGGCACAGCCCAGGCTGACGAAACCGACTCTCGGAGCGGGGTTGGTTTTGGAAAGAACTTCTGTCATGGGTGAATTGTCCCCGCTTTCTCACCCGCAGCGGCAACGGGAGGGGCCGCTGTCAGCGCTTGAGCCCGAGTGAACCCAGCATCTGGTCCGTTTGTTTTTGCATCTGCTCCTGCATTTGCGCAAACATGGTCTTGGATTGCTCCAGATTGCTGCCCAACATGCCTTGCAAAGCCGGCGACTGCAAGGCCATGAACTGGCTCCAGCTTTCCGGGGTGAGTGCCTTAGTGGGGTCGCCAAGCTTGTTTTGCACGTCCATCAGGGCCTGGATGTTCTTCTCCAGGTAGCCGCCCATGAAGCCCTGCATCGCATGACCGTAAAACCGAATCACACTGGCCAACACAGGCGCCGTGAACATCGGAATGCCGTTGGATTCTTCTTCGAGAATGATCTGCAGCAGGATACTGCGCGTCAGGTCCTCGCCGGACTTGGCATCCCGGACCACGAACGGCTCACTGTTCATCACCAACTGCTTGACTTCAGCCAGCGTGATGTAGCTCGATGAATCAGTGTCGTACAAACGGCGATTCGGGTACTTTTTGATCACGCGATGCGTGACTTTGGTTTCTTTTGTTTTGGCTGTTGGCACGGGTCTCTCCTCTGACTCGAACCCCGGTCGAATCTACGGTATTGCACTGCAACAGATGATTCTAGGGAGTCACTCGCCACGAGGCCCCAAGGTTTACCCTGAGGGTGTGCAAATTGAACAGGAAGTTTCATTAAGGACCTGCCTGCCATCAAGCGAGGTCGCAACGAAAGAAAATTGGTAGGCGCGATTGGACTCGAACCAACGACCCCCACCATGTCAAGGTGCGGGGCACCCTCGGCAAAGCCAATAGGCATGTGGGTTTCGCCTCTGACTATGACGTAATCGTATGCCGATCTACTTTTTGTTAGACTTAAGAGAGGCCGGCTTCATAACCTCGGGTAATTTTGCCCACAACCAGGAAGACACCATGCAACTCTACAAAACCTTCACCACGGACAAAGCCCTCGGTGGCGTCACGGTCAGTTGGCAAGCCAGCCAGACCGACGCCAGCCGGGCGCGCAGCGCTGCCAAAGCGGGTAACTGCAAAGCTGAGTCCCAGACCGTCAACGTGCCGACCGCCAAGGGGCCGCTGATCGAATGGCTCAACGAGAACGTCAAGAGCTGAGGTACCATCGCCTGAACCGAGGGAGCACATCATGGAAGACGCGTGGATTGGTAAGGTCATGTTCGTGGGCATCGTGATGCTCCTCCTGTGGGGCATCACTGCGCTGCTGACAGCCAAGGGCGAAGGCGCCCGGCGTATCCGCCTGACCCTCGGTGGTCTGCTCGCTCTGGGTGCCGTGGCCGTCGTGTTCGCACTCGGTGGCCCCGCGGCAGTCATCATTACCTTGGCCATCCTCGGCGCTGGCGCATGGATCGTCAAGGGCTTCAAGAAGTGAGCCATGTACTCCAATTTCCTGCTGGGCAACCTGCGCATCACCGATGGTGCGAAGATTCGCCTCAAGCGCATCCCCTACGACCTCATCGCTCGGCATGCAGTCAACGAGCACGGAGACCTCACCAATCGTGAGATCCGCCGCAACGAGATTGCCATGAAGACGATCGGGGAGATCATGTCCCGGTACCGGGTGGACCCGACCGACGCCAGCCTCGGCAACGTCATCGTCGTCACCCACGAATGCTGGGACGAAACCCTCGTCAAACTGGAGACCGAATAATGTTTGCTTTCTTCCTCGCCGTGCGCGTTCTGCGCGCTGCGCTCATCGCGCTGCGGACTATCGCTGGCATTCTGATCATCGGCCACGGCATCCACCGCTGGGCGCAGAACCGAAGTCGCTGAACATCAGCGGCTTGCCCCACCACTCCCATCCAACCGGCCACGTGCCGGTT
>JAUXWC010000328.1 GCA_030685025.1 Rhodoferax sp. | reverse complement strand
GTTACATCCAAAGACGATCTGAAACAACGCATCCTCAAAGGCATCGCAGAGATCAATGCATCGCCTGTGGTGTTTCGCTGGAACAAGTTTGACCTCGGAGTAACTTAATATGTATCTGTTTTAGTGAAACTCACTACTAGTAGTTCGCACCAAGCTCAATGCCTTTGCATATTGAAACCCCGCAGATCCCATCGCGCCCCTTGAGCTTGCTGGCGGGGCGCTCCGTCTGGTTGAAGCTGGACGCGCTGCAGCCGCCGGGGTCGTTCAAGATTCGCGGCGTTGGGCTGGCTTGTGAGGTGCACCGACGCCGGGGTGCGCGGCGGTTTGTGTCTTCCTCTGGCGGCAACGCCGGGCTCGCCGTGGCCTATGCAGGTCGAATGCTGTCGATCCCGGTCACCGTGGTGGTGCCCGAAACAACATCAGACCGAGCCAAAGAACTGTTGGCACTGGAAGCGGCCGAGGTCGTGGTGCATGGTGCGTCGTGGCAAGAGGCGAACGAGCTGGCGCTGTCGATGATTGGTGCGTCCGACGCATTCCTTCACCCGTTTGACGACCCCTTGTTGTGGCAGGGCCATGCCACCATGATCGATGAGGTGTGCCAATCGGGCCTCAAGCCCGACGCCATCGTGCTCTCGGTGGGCGGAGGTGGGCTGTTGTCGGGGGTGGCCGAGGGCTTGCACCGAAACGGCTGGGGCCAGGTGCCAATTGTTGCGGTCGAAACCGAGGGTGCGGCGTCCTTGCACCAGTCCATGGTGGCGGGTCGATTGGTTGAACTGCAGAAAATTACCAGCATCGCCACCTCACTGGGCGCCAAGCGGGTGTGCGAACGGGCTTTTCAGTGGTCCAGCGAACACCCGATCCGCAGCGTTGTGGTGTCGGATCGGGCAGCGCTGTCGGCCTGTACGCGTTTTCTGGATGACCACCGCCTTCTGGTCGAGCCCGCGTGCGGCGCAAGCCTGGCACTGGCCTACGACAAGGCCGCCGAACTTGAAGGCTTTGGCACCGTGCTGGTCATCGTCTGCGGCGGTGCCACTGCGACCCTCGGTCAGATCAAACAATGGTCTGAGGGCTGAGCGTGATGCGCGCTGCGCCTGACGGCATCACGCCGCCGCTTCCAGGCCGCTAGCGAAGTGCTCGCGCATGCGTTGCATCGTCGCGGGGGCGTCGCGCTCAAGCAGCGCGGCCATGATGGCGCGGTGCTCGGCCAGCGATTCCTTGATGCGGCCGCTCTTGAGCAGTGAGTTGTGGCGGTTGAGCTTCATCACCTTGCGCAGGTCGGTCACCATCTGGTCGCGCCAGCGGTTGTCGGCGATGGCCAGCAGGCGCATGTGGAAGGCCTCGTTGAGCTCGAAGAAGCGGTCCCGATCAATTTGCCCTGGGCGCACGGCCGCTTCCAGCTCCCGGTGCAGTGCCTGCAGTTCGGCCAGTTGCGCCTCGGTGGCCTGCGTGGCCACCATGCCGGCCGCGTCGGATTCGAGCAGGCTGAGCAGGTGGTAGACATCGCGCAGGTCTTTGTCGGACACCTCGGTCACATAGGCGCCGCGGCGCACTTTCATGGTTACCAGGCCTTCAGCGGCCAGTACCTTGAGGGCTTCGCGCAGGGGGGTGCGGCTGATGCCGTAGTCCTGCGCGATCTTTAGCTCATCAATCCAGCTACCGGGTTCGAGCTCGCGTTTGAAGATGCGTTGGCGTAGCAGCTCGGCTACGTCTTCGTAGAGTGCGCGGGGGGAAAGGGACTGTGCTGCCATGGCGAGATTGTAAGCTGCCAGCCATATTTTGCATCAATAATTATAAATAATGTACACTCCCATCCACAGAAAACGCGCTGTTCAAGCCCCGCTTGCGGGTCTAACATGGCATTCAGTTCAAACGCGGCACGCTGTTGGAGCCATCCACCGCAAGGGCACATCGACATGACAAAGCAAGCACCCGAATTCCAGTCCGCCAGTCTCGAAGCATGGGCCAAAGCGGCCGCCAAGTCGGCCCCTGGCGGCAATGTGGAAGCCCTGAACTGGCACACACCCGATGGCATCACGGTCAAGCCGCTGTACACCGCCGCCGACACCGCCAACCTGCCCCACGCCGACACCTTGCCCGGCTTCGAGCCCTACCTGCGCGGCCCGCAAGCCACCATGTATGCGGTGCGCCCTTGGACCATTCGACAGTACGCCGGGTTCTCGACCGCCGAAGAGTCCAACGCCTTTTACCGCAAGGCCTTGGCCGCTGGCGGGCAGGGCGTGTCCGTCGCATTCGACCTGGCCACCCACCGGGGCTATGACAGCGACCATCCTCGTGTGACGGGCGATGTGGGCAAGGCGGGCGTGGCGATCGACAGCGTGGAGGACATGAAGATTCTGTTCGACCAGATCCCGCTGGACAAGGTGTCGGTCTCGATGACCATGAACGGCGCCGTGCTGCCGGTGCTGGCCGGCTACGTGGTGGCGGCGGAAGAGCAGGGCGTGTCGCAAGACAAACTCAGCGGAACGATTCAGAACGACATTCTGAAAGAGTTCATGGTGCGCAACACCTACATTTACCCGCCTGCGCCCAGCATGCGCATCATCGGCGACATCATTGGCTACACCGCCCGGAATTGCCCCAAGTTCAATTCGATCAGCATCTCGGGCTACCACATGCAGGAAGCTGGGGCCAATCAGGCGCTGGAGTTGGCCTTCACGCTGGCCGATGGCAAGGAGTATGTGAAGACCGCCATCGCCTCTGGCCTGGATGTGGACGAGTTCGCCGGGCGCCTGAGTTTCTTCTGGGCGATTGGCATGAACTTCTACCTGGAAGTCGCCAAGATGCGCGCCGCGCGGCTGCTGTGGTGCCGCATCATGAAGGGCTTTGACGCCAAGAGTGCCAAGAGCCTGATGCTGCGCACGCACTGCCAAACCAGCGGCTGGTCGCTCACCGAGCAAGACCCCTACAACAACGTGGTGCGCACCACCATCGAGGCCATGGCAGCGGTGTTTGGCGGCACACAAAGCCTGCACACCAACAGCTTTGACGAAGCGATTGCGCTGCCCACCGAATTTTCGAGCCGCATTGCGCGCAACACGCAGCTCATCATCCAGGAAGAAACCCACATCACCAATGTGATCGACCCCTGGGCCGGCAGCTACATGATGGAAAAGCTGACGCAAGACATGGCGGACGCGGCCTGGGCCATCATCGAAGAAGTGGAGGCCATGGGCGGGATGACCAAGGCGGTGGACAGCGGCTGGGCCAAGCTCAAGATCGAGGCGGCAGCCGCACAAAAGCAGGCGCGCATTGACTCTGGCCGCGACGTGATCGTTGGCGTCAACAAATACAAGCTCAAGACCGAGGACGCGATTGAGTCGCGCGACATTGACAACGTGGCGGTGCGCGACGGGCAGATCGCGCGCCTGACGGCCATCAAGGCCAAGCGTGACGCTGTGGCGGTGCAGGCCGCGCTGGCCGCCCTGACGCAGACCGCCGAGAATGGCGAGGGCAATCTGCTGGACCTGAGCATCAAGGCAATGCGCCTGCGCGCCACGGTGGGCGAGGTGAGTGATGCGTTGGAAAAAGTCTACGGGCGCCACCGCGCCGATACGCAAAAGGTGACCGGTGTGTATGCAGCCGCTTATGACAGTGCCGAGGGTTGGGACGCCCTCAAGGCCGAGATCAATACCTTCGCGCAGGAACAGGGCCGCCGCCCGCGGGTGATGATTTCCAAACTCGGTCAGGACGGCCACGACCGCGGTGCCAAGGTGGTGGCCACGGCCTTTGCCGACCTGGGCTTTGACGTGGACATTGGCCCGCTGTTCCAGACCCCCGAAGAATGCGCCCGCCAGGCGATTGAGAACGACGTGCACGCGGTGGGCGTGTCCACCCTGGCGGCAGGCCACAAGACTCTGGTGCCGGCCATCATTGCCGAGCTGAAAAAGCAGGGCGCCGATGACATCGTGGTGTTTGTCGGCGGCGTGATTCCGCGCCAGGACTACGAGATGTTGTATGCGGCCGGTGTTAAAGGCATCTATGGCCCCGGCACGCCGATTCCGGCCAGCGCCAAGGATGTGCTGGAGCAGATCAAGAAGTCCATCGCCAGTGTTTGAGCACTCTTTGTGATACAGTAATACCGTATTTCAATGAGGAGAACGAAATGGCTGTATCCGTGCGCATGGACCCATTGCTTGAAAAGCAGTTGGAGCAGGCCGCCAAGCGGCAGGGGGTGACCAAGTCCCAATTCATCATCGACGCGGTGGAGCGCGCGCTCGGGCACAAGGATCCGTACCAGTTGTTGTTGCAGGTACGTGAAGAGTTCGCGCCCTACCACGTCACACCAGCGGCGGATGATGCGTCAGGTGCAAATGAAGACGCCGCGCCACCTCGTAAGCAGCGGCTGCATGAAATCCTGCGTGCGAAGCACAATGCCGAATTGGCTGATTGGGAGGCCTACCAAGCCGCAAAATCCAAAGGGCAGGATGGGTCGCCGACGTGAAAGTTGCTTTGATTGATGCAGGTCCCCTCGTGGCCACCTTTGACCGTGCGGACCCCTGCCACGCTCGCTACGACGCCCTGCTGGGCGATCCTGGCTTGAGCTGGCGGCTCTACACGACTTGGCCCTGCATCGTGGAGGCGAGCCACCTGCTGGGGGCACTCAATCGGCTTGAATTGCTCAAGTGGGTTGCTCTAGGAGGTGTGCATGTGTTTCCATTTGACGCATCTGCCCTGATCGATATGACCGGCTGGATGTTTCGCTACACCCAGACCCCGAGGTCGGAAATGGATCTGGCCGATGCGTCGCTGTATTGGGTTGCTTGCGAGACCGGTATCTTGCAAATCCTCACCCTCGACGTTCGCGACTTTTCCCGCTACCGCCTGCCCGACGGCCGGGCGTTCGAGATTCTCTGAATGAACGCGCGCTGCCAACACGCCACGGCCCGTGGCCAAGCGAGCATCACGCCATCATTGGCTGCGGTGACGGCGGACGACTTCGAGGCCATGCTGGCGATTCGCATCGACGCCTTGCGCGAGAGCCTGGAGCGCCTGGGGCGCTTCGATCCCGCACGGGCACGCGAGCGGCTGGCGGCGGGATTTGCCCCCGAGTACATGCGGCATATCGTGATCGACGGTGAGCGTGTCGGCTTCATCACGCTGCGTCCGCAGCCCGACAGCGCGCCGGCGGTGCTGCAAATCGATCATCTGTACATCCGCCCGCAACACCAAGGCCGCCAGATCGGCGCCTGGGCGCTGGACTGGGCCAAGGCGCAGGCGGCGGCCCTGGGCTGCGACATCACGCTGTCGGCCTTGAAGCAGAGCGCAGCCAACCGTTTTTACCTGCGTCATGGTTTTGTGCAGATCACCGAGAGCGACTTTGATGTGGGCTACCGCTGGACCGCTCGCACGGAGGAGCCCGTGTGAGCCTGCTCGAATTCATTGTTCAAGGTTCGGCGCTTCCGCAGCGCAGGGCGATTGCCAAAGCCATCACCTTGCTGGAATCCACGCGGGACGACCACCGTGCGCAGGCCGATGCGCTGCTTACGGCGTTGTTGCCGTACACCGCCAAGTCGTTTCGCCTTGGCATCAGTGGCGTGCCCGGCGTGGGCAAGTCCACCTTCATCGAGACCTTGGGCCTGTACCTGATCGACAAAGGGCACCGCGTCGCGGTGCTGGCGGTGGACCCGTCTTCGTCCATCTCGGGCGGTTCGATCCTGGGGGACAAGACCCGCATGGAGAAGCTCTCCATGCACGAGCGCGCCTACATCCGCCCCAGCCCGAGCAGCGGCACGCTGGGCGGCGTGGCCGAGAAGACGCGCGAAGCCATGCTGGTGTGCGAGGCCGCCGGATACGACATGGTGCTGGTCGAGACTGTGGGTGTGGGCCAGAGCGAGACCGCAGTGGCCAACATGACCGACATGTTTGTGCTGCTGCAGTTGCCCAACGCGGGTGATGACTTGCAGGCGATCAAGAAGGGTGTGATGGAACTGGCCGATCTGGTGGTGATCAACAAGGCCGATATTGATGCCGCAGCGGCGACACGGGCGCAGGCGCAGATCAGCTCGTCCTTGCGCTTGCTGGGACTGCATGGGCGCCCGGACCATTCCCACCATGACGAGAGCATCTGGCACCCCAAGGTGATCCAGCTCAGCGCGCTCTCTGGGCGAGGCATTGACGGTTTTTGGGCCGCCGTGTCGGAGTTCAAGACCGTGCAGACTGCCAACGGCCAGTTGGCTGCGCGTCGCCAGCACCAGGCACTGTCCTGGATGTGGGAACGCATCGAGGCCGGGCTCAAAAGCGCGTTTGCACACGACCCGGCAGTGCAGGCGCTGCTGCCAAGACTGAGCGACGAAGTCGAGCAGGGGCGCCTGCCTGCCTCGACGGCAGCACGAAATCTGCTGCAAGCCCATGCCAGGATTACTTGAGTAGCTATCAAAACAAGAGCAAACCGAACGCACAACGACTACCCAATGAAAGAGAAAAACCATGCACGACATCCTTGAACAACTGGAAGCCAAGCGCGAATTGGCGCGCCTGGGCGGTGGCCAAAGGCGCATTGATGCCCAGCACAAGAAAGGCAAGCTGACGGCACGCGAGCGCCTGGAGCTGCTGCTTGACGAGGGTACCTTCGAGGAGTGGGACATGTTTGTCGAGCACCGCTGCGTGGACTTCGGCATGCAGGATCAGAAGATTCCCGGTGACGGCGTGGTGACGGGCTACGGCATGATCAATGGCCGTTTGGTGTTTGTGTTCAGCCAGGATTTCACGGTGTTCGGCGGCGCCTTGAGTGAGGCGCATGCCGAGAAGATCTGCAAGGTGATGGACCAGGCCATGAAAGTTGGCGCACCGGTGATTGGGCTGAACGACTCGGGCGGCGCGCGCATCCAGGAAGGTGTGGCCAGCTTGGGCGGCTATGCCGATGTGTTCCAGCGCAACGTGATGGCCAGCGGCGTGGTGCCGCAGATCAGCATGATCATGGGCCCCTGCGCCGGGGGTGCGGTGTATTCACCGGCCATGACCGACTTCATCTTCATGGTGAAAGACAGCTCCTACATGTTCGTGACCGGCCCCGAAGTGGTCAAGACCGTGACGCACGAAGACGTGACCGCCGAAGAACTGGGCGGCGCCGTCAGCCACACCACCAAGAGCGGCGTGGCCGACCTGGCGTTTGAGAACGATGTGGAGGCGCTGTTGATGCTGCGCCGCCTGTACAACTACCTGCCGCTCAACAACCGCGAGAAGGCCCCCGTGCGCAAGAGTGGCGACCCGGCCGAGCGCATGGACATGAGCCTGGACACCCTGGTGCCCGACAACGCCAACAAACCCTACGACATGAAGGAACTCATCGTCAAAACCGTGGACGATGGCGACTTCTTTGAGTTGCAGCCCGAGTACGCCAAAAACATCCTGATCGGCTTTGGCCGCATGGAAGGGCAGACGGTGGGCATCGTGGCGAATCAGCCGCTGGTGCTGGCGGGTTGCCTGGACATCAAGAGTTCAATCAAGGCGGCACGTTTTGTGCGCTTTTGTGATGCCTTCAATATCCCGGTCATCACCTTTGTCGACGTGCCCGGCTTCATGCCCGGCACAGCCCAGGAGTACGGTGGCATCATCAAGCATGGCGCCAAGCTGCTTTACGCCTACGCCGAGTGCACGGTGCCCAAGATCACCGTCATCACGCGCAAGGCCTATGGCGGCGCCTACGACGTGATGTCCTCCAAACACCTGCGCGGCGACGTCAACTTTGCCTGGCCCAACGCCGAGATTGCGGTGATGGGTGCCAAAGGCGCGGTGGAAATCATCTTCCGCGAAGACAAGGGCGAACCGGCCAAATTGGCGGCCAAGGAAGCCGAATACAAAGCCCGCTTTGCCAACCCCTTTGTGGCCGGCGCCCGTGGCTTCATCGACGACGTGATCCTGCCGTCTGAGACCCGCAAACGCATCTGCCGCTCGCTGGTGATGCTGCGCGACAAGAAGCTTGAGAACCCGTGGAGAAAACACGGGAATATTCCGCTGTGATCAACAGGCAAAAAAGTCGAATTGGAGAGCGCGTGTGAAGACCTCAATCAAGTCTCTGGAAGACGCGCGCAGCACTATCGAAACGTTAATACCTCAGATGGAAGAGCGCGCGTTGGTCATGGGGCAACTCTTGCGCTCTGCTGAGCTAGCGAACGAGTTGGCACCTAATGCTTGGGGAGTGACCTCATTGAAAAACGGATTTCGGCTGAACGTGGGGCAGGTCGAAGTCCTTGTGTTGTGCGACGATCAACTGCTGTTCAACACGATTAAAGCGTCGTCAGATAAAACTGAGGACGCTGCGATGGTCGGTTCCAGGCGCTACAGCTCAATTCAGCTGCCCCATCATGCATTTCGGGGGGCAGTTGCTGACTTCGCGAAAGTCCAAACCAACCTCCAAGCGGCGCATTCGGATTTCATTCTAGAGGCCAGCCGCACAAACTCTGGAATTCCAAGAACGGGCAGTCCATTTCGCCGCTTTCATTGCGCTGCATTGCTTGACTACGCCCGAGAGCTTCAGCGAGAGCCCTCACCGGAATCAAATTTTGACGGCGTTTGGCTGTCTCAGGGTGAAATGCCACAAGCGGACACCCTCTATATCGAAGGTGGACGAGTAAGTGTCCAAGTTGATAAGTACGAACGAAACACTCAGGCGAGAGATGCTTGTAAGGCTTGTCACGGACTAAAGTGCGTGGCGTGTGAGTTCGACTTTGAGCGGGTTTACGGTCGCGTAGCTGAAGGTTATATCCACGTTCATCACCTCAAGCCTTTGTCGGAAGTCCGCGAGAGCCACAAAGTAGATCCAATTCATGACATGGTGCCTGTCTGTGCAAACTGCCATGCCGTGATTCATCTGAAAAATCCGCCCTACACCATCGAAGAAGTGCGGAACATGTTGAAGCGCCCAGATCAATGTGAGTAGGCATCAAAAATCTTATTTTGAGACTGTTTCCCTATCCCATTCGCTGACCAACACAACTGTGCAAGAGACCAAATGTTCACCAAAATCCTAGTCGCGAATCTGGGTGAAATCGCCTGCCGGATCATCAAGATGGCCCAAAAAATGGGCATCAAAACCGTGGCGGTGTACTCCGACGCTGACAAGGACGAGTGTCATGCGTTGCCTGTCGATGAAGCTGTGCAGTTCGGCATCTGAGATACAACGCGAGTATTGCTTTCAACTGCATTTTGAACTGATGGTCAACCAAGTGCGTAGATCAACCCAGACCCAACACCTTGGCAACGCCTCGCGAGATGGCGCTGAGGTCTTCGTCGCTGACGTGGCCTATCAATCCGCGCAAGCGACTTTTGTCCACGTTACGCACTTGCTCGGCTCTGGCCTTGGAGCCCAGGCCCGCCGACGGCACATCAATGAGCAATGGGAAGCGCACTGGCTCGGGGGTACTGGTCAGCGGGACGATGACTACGGTTTTTCGTCTGTGGTTGATTTCATTGGCCGACAAGACGATGCAGGGGCGTGTTTTGGCCATTTCAGAGCCCACTGCGGGGTCAAGCGCGACCCAGTACACCTGACCACGTTCCATTCGGGTGTTCAAGTACGTCTCTTTGCCGAGGCCTCTTTGGCGCGTAACGCAGTCTGTGCTATAGCAAATTCGCGCTCAAATGCCTCTCGGTCAAAGTCTGGGTCCCAGTCGTCAACTGAGCCTGTCAAGTCCGCATTCACCCATTCTTTGGTTTCGCGGGCAAGTTCTGGGTTGGCTTCTTCAATCGCGTTCATGTATTCGCAGGCAGCCACCAGCTCGGCATCTTCTTTCTCCAAATCCTGGCGAAGCAAATCCACCAAGTACTTGTTGCGTTGCCGGGGTGGCACAGCCCGCGCCAGCTTTGCAGCAACGTCATCAGGCAGGCGCAGCAGCACCTGTTTGGGTGGGGTTGTCTGGTTATTTAGCATGATTCAATGATATCAAGATATAAAGAAAGTTCAAAATGTTTACAAAAATACTGATTGCCAACCGCGGCGAGATCGCCTGCCGCGTCATCAAGACGGCCCAGAAGATGGGGATCAAAACCGTCGCAGTGTATTCCGACGCGGATAAAGACGCACGCCATGTGATGCTGGCCGATGAGGCCGTCAACATTGGCCCTGCGCCCAGTCGCGAGAGCTATTTGCTGGCCGACAAAATTATCGCGGCCTGCAAACAAACGGGCGCACAGGCGGTGCATCCGGGTTATGGCTTCTTGAGCGAGAACGCCGAGTTCTCCAAACGGGTGGAGGAGGAGGGTATCGTCTTCATTGGCCCCAAGCACTATTCGATAGGCGCGATGGGCGACAAGATCGAGTCCAAGAAGCTGGCTGGCGCGGCGGGAGTCAATTGCATTCCCGGTGTCAACGCCGCGATCGAGACGGCCGAAAGAGCGGTCGAAATCGCCAAGGGCATTGGTTACCCGGTGATGATCAAGGCCAGCGCTGGCGGCGGAGGCAAGGGCTTGCGCGTGGCCTTCAATGACAAGGAAGCGTTCGAGGGCTTCACCAGTTGCCGCAACGAGGCGCGCAACAGTTTTGGTGACGACCGTGTCTTCATCGAGAAGTTCGTCGAAGAGCCACGCCACATCGAGATTCAGCTCATTGGTGATGCACACGGCAACGTGCTGTATCTCAACGAGCGCGAGTGCTCGATCCAGCGCCGCCACCAAAAAGTGATCGAAGAGGCGCCCAGCCCCTTCATCAGCGAGGCCACGCGCAAGGCCATGGGCGAGCAGGCGGTGGCGCTGGCCAAGGCGGTCAAGTACCAAAGCGCGGGCACGGTGGAGTTTGTGGTCGGCAAGGATCAGAGCTTCTACTTTTTGGAGATGAACACGCGTCTGCAGGTGGAGCATCCGGTGACGGAGTGCATCACCGGTCTGGACCTGGTGGAATTGATGATTCGCGTGGCGGCGGGTGAGAAGCTGCCCCTGACTCAAGACCAGGTCAAGCGCGATGGCTGGGCGATAGAGTGCCGTATCAACGCCGAAGACCCGTTCAGGGGCTTCCTGCCGTCTACCGGGCGCTTGGTGCGCTTCCAGCCACCGACCGAGACCATGTTCGCCTCCGACGTGAGCAAGTGGCAGGGCGTGCGGGTGGACACCGGGGTGCAGGATGGCGGCGAGATCCCGATGTTCTACGACTCGATGATCGCCAAGTTGATCGTGCACGGCAAAGACCGCCTGGAGGCGATTGCCAAGATGCGCGAAGCTCTCAACGGTTTTGTGATTCGCGGCGTGTCAAGCAACATCCCGTTTCAGGCGGCGCTGCTGGCCCACCCGAAGTTTGTGGCGGGTGACTTCAACACCGGCTTCATTGCCGAGCACTACGCGCAGGGTTTCCGTGCCGAGGACGTGCCCCACGACGATGCCGATCTGCTGGTGGCCATTGCCGCTTTTGTGCATCGGCGTTACCGCGGTCGCGCCACGGCCATCAGCGGCCAGCTTGAAGGGCACGAGATCGCCGTCGGAGAAGATTTTGTGGTGGTCACGCTGGGCAAGGAAGGGCAGCATGTGACAAGCCCCGTCGTGGTCACCGAGTTTGATGCCAAATCGGGCTCCAGCTCAATCAGGGTGGGTACACGTTGCTACAAATTATGTAGCAAATACCGGCTGGGCGAGGTACGTATCAGCGGCACCTGCAACGGCGCGCCGTTCACCGCCCAGGTCGAGCGCGGCAGTGTGGCGCTCAAGAACCCGCTGGCAATCCGGGTGGCCCACAACGGCACCCAGATCGACACCCTGGTGCTGTCCCAACGCGCGGCCGAGTTGTATGCGCTGATGCCCTACAAGGTACCGCCCGACATGAGTCGTTATGTGCTGTCGCCGATGCCCGGCCTGCTAGTCGAAGTCGCGGTGCAGCCCGGCCAAAAAGTGCAGGCCGGGGAGCGTGTCGCGGTGATTGAGGCCATGAAGATGGAGAACGTGCTGTTCGCCATGGCCGATGGCGTGGTGAGCAAGGTGCTGGCCACCAAGGGTGAGTCGCTGGCGGTGGACCAGCCGATTGTTGAGTTCGCGGTATGAGCGCCCGTCCTTTTAGGGTGCTGGGCATCCAGCAAATCGCCATCGGCGCGCCCAGCAAGGACAAGCTGCGCACCCTATGGGTGGACATGCTGGGCCTGACGGTGACCGGCAACTTCGTCAGCGAACGCGAGAACGTTGACGAGGACATCTGCGCCATCGGTACCGGTCCGTTCAAGGTCGAAGTCGACCTGATGCAGCCGCTGGACATCGACAAGAAGCCGGCGGTGCACAGCACGCCGCTCAACCACGTCGGCCTGTGGATTGACGACTTGCCCCAAGCCGTCGAGTGGCTCACGGCGCAGGGCGTGCGCTTCGCACCGGGTGGCATCCGCAAGGGCGCCGCCGGGTTTGACATTTGCTTTCTGCACCCCAAGGCCGATGACGATTTCCCGATTGCTGGCGAGGGGGTGCTGATTGAGCTTGTGCAAGCGCCGCCCGAGGTGGTGGCGGCGTTTGCCAGGATGGCGGCGCTCGGGTAGGGGCCGCCGCGGTCGGTGCGGTCGCCTGGCGACGATGGCGCGCTTGCCTCGCGTTGCCGCGCGTGAACGGGGCAGTGCACGGAGTCATGGGCTCCACTTACTCGGATTCTTCCGCCGTTGCCGCTGTGGCTTGCATTGGGGTGTTGAGCACTGTTTCAATATATCGCGCGGGCAGACTGTGGCGTTGCGCCAGCTCGGCGATGCTCGCGCCCTCGGCATGGTCCAGACGCAGGTTCTCGGTCCAGCCGGCCAATCCGGTGGACAGGGAGCGTCCGCGCTTTTCCCCCTCGCGGGTGCTGCCGTCACCGCTCAACTCGTACTTGTTGTCGTAGCCGCGCGGGGTGATCATCAGGCCATCGCGCACAAAGGTGTGGCTGTTGCCAATCAGCACGGTGCTCAGCATGCCGATGTCGCACTCGGCCATCTTGTCCAGCGTGGTGAACTCAATGTTCTGACGCCTACGGTACGCCGACTTGACCACCACCACCGGGGTGTCCGCTCGGCGGTGGCGCAAAAACAGCTCTTGCGCATGCTGTATCTGCTGGGTGCGCCGCCCGCTCTTGGGGTTGTACAGCGCCACCACAAAATCCGCCGCCGCCACGGCATCCAGACGCCGCGCAATGGCGGGCCATGGCGTTAGCAAGTCCGACAGGGAAATGGAGCAAAAGTCGTGCGTCAGGGGTGCCCCCACCAGCGAAGCGCAGGCGTTGATGGCCGAAGCGCCTGGAACCACCTCCACTTCAACATCCGTCTCCGGTGTCCAACCCGCCTGGAACAGCACCTCATAGGTGGGTCCGGCCATGCCATACACCCCGGCGTCGCCGGAGGAGATGAGCGCCACTTTTTTACCCTCGCGGGCCCGCTCCAGCGCGTGCACGGCGCGGTCCAGCTCTTCGGTCATGCCCTTGCGGATGACCTCCTTGTCTTCCAGCAAGTCGGCCACCAGCTTGATGTAGGTAACGTAACCGACCACCACATCGGCCTCTGCAATGGCAGCGCGGGCGCGCAGTGTCATATGGTCCACGTTGCCGGGACCAATGCCCACCAGCATGATTTTGCCTTGGGGAGCACTCATGGATTCACACCTGCGGGAGTTGCCGTCACCGGCTTGTTCTGTTCAAAAGTGGCCAACAGCAACGGGCGCAACCACCGTTGAAACGCCAAACCGCAGGCCACCGCCATGCAGCCCCAGAAGGACAGCGCCACCCAGTTGGTCGCCCAGACGAACTGCTTGCCCAATTGCTCCAGCGCCGCATGCGCCTCAGGGCCGAAACCGGCCAGGGCATCCCCCTGCAGATGCGGCGCGCCCACAGCAAATGGCAGTGCCAACAGCGCCGCCGCGACGGCCCAACGCCAGGGCGCACGGGCAAAACCCACCAGCGCACAGGCCAATGCCGCGCTGCCCATGGCCAGCACCCACCAGACCTGGCGCGCGTGCAGCGGCGCAGCATCCATGCCAGAAACTTCCGCATGCAGCCCCAGCGAAGGCCAGAAATGAAAACTGAGCCAACCGGCGGCAGCCACCCAAGCAGCCAAGGGCAGCGAAGCCAGGGCCGCCCCACGGCGGTACAGGTACACCCCCATCACCGCAAACACCAGCAGCGCCATGCTGAAAGCGTGCAGGATATTGGCGACCCAGGTCCAGACGGTGCGTTCGAAGCCGTTTTCAGGCGCCCACTCCTGGGCGGTGCCATGGTCGTGCGCATGCTCCGGTGCAACAGCTTCGGCATGGGCGTGGGCCGCCAGCGCTTTAGTCGGTGCAGGCGCTTCGGCCTTCTGGTCCTCATACACCTCGGCCGACAAAATCAGCGGTGCGGCCTGCCAGCGTTGAATGCCGGTTTGCACACTGCCGACCAGCAGGGCCGCCGCCAGGGCGGACCAGATCAAACGTTGAAAAATCATGTCGGACTCCCGGTTCAGTGGCAGGGTTTCACAGTGATGTGGCGCACGTCGTGTGCGGCGTTGTGGGCCAGCGAACTCTCGGAGAACGCCACGCCGTACAAAACGACCAGGCCCAATGCAGCACCTGCGGCGAGTTGCAGCAAGAGACTGCGGGTGGCGCTCGTGCTTGCAGACAGCGCGGGGGAAGTTGCAGAAGAGGCGTTCATGGTTTGCTCCATTTCAGGGTTGAAAAACTAACAAAAATCGTAAGAAAAAACTATCACAACGGGCTATGGAAACCGTGGCGTTGCGCCCATCCGCGCCACGGCATTTGTATTTTTCGACCAACAGCGCCTGCATGGGCAAGGCCTGTGCCAGCCCGGCCAATGCCGCACCGGCCATCAGCGCCGCCGCTTCGCTCACCGAGGGCGTGCCCGTGTATTTGCGCACGGTTTCGGACGGGTTGGGCACTGCCACCGCGGCCAGGGTTTCGGGTGTGTAAAACGCCATGCGCCAACCTTGCTCGCGCGCCAGCGCCAAGAGGCCCGGCTCATCGGCCTTGAGCGTGATGCTGGCAGCCGCGGCCACCTGCGACGGCCTGACACCCACCTGCGCCAGGGCCTCGGCCAGGGCCTGGCGCAGCGTGGTCAGCGGTGTACCCCGGTCGCAGCCCAAACCCACGGCGACGTGCATCACCGCGTGGCTCACTGGAGTACCTTCGTGCTGCGCACTGCGGTGCGCGCTGGCTTGGGGGTGGCCCGACGCTGCGCTCATGCAGTCGATTCCTGCGGCGGGCGGTACACCACCAGGCGCTCCTGGAGTTGCGCCCAGCGCTCTGGCGTGACCTCGGCATGGGTGATCCAGAGCACGGCCTTGAAGTGGGCCAGGTCCACATCCTCCAAGCGGGAGAACTTGTGGATGCTGGCGGGCAGCGGCGTGGGCCGCGTCCACCAGTGCGGGCTGCCGGCCTCTTGCACCACCGCCACCGGCTCTTCATTGACCACGGCGGCCGACACGCGGGTGATGTTGATCTTGGGGCACTCCACCTTCCAGCCCAGTTCGCGGCCCAAAATATCGACCGCAATGGTCTTGCCTACGTCCGAGGCGGTGGTCAACACCGCCGTGCCGCCCAGCAAGGCGGCGATCTGCTCGGCCATGGCATTGGCACCGCCGACGTGGCCCGATAACACCGGAATGACAAACTGCCCGGCGTCGTCCACCACCAGCACACCGGGGTCTTCGTCCTTGGTCTTCATGTGCGGCGCAATCAGGCGCACCACCGCACCCAGCGAGACGAAAAACACCAGTTGGTCGAAGTCCGCGAACAGTTGCGCAATCTCTTCACGGAACGCGCCACCGTAAGCGCGCACCGGGTTGGCCAAACTGGCCATCAGCGGTGCAAACTTGTCGGCCACACAAATGCTGGCGGCGGGCAACTGGCGTGCCAGCTCGGCGCTTTGCTGCGCGCCGTGTTTGGTGATGGCGATCAGCACCACACGCACGGCAGATGCATGCTCCGGTGCGGTGTCTGACGGGGTGTTGCTGCTCATTCTCGTGTTTCCTCTTCCCGTTCGGTGGTGGTTTTTTTACGGCAACCGCGCACCATCTCGCCGCGCTCGCGGTTCGGGTTTTTCACCAGCAGGAGCGACAGGTAGTTGACCTTGGTTCCTTTGAGTTCGGCCACGTTGTGCACGATGCGCTCCACGGGTGAGCCGGCTTTTTCGATAAAACGGCTGTGCTCCAGCAGACCCCGGCGCGCCAGCAGGTCAATCAGGTCGTCCAGCAGAGGCTTGACCTTCATCAGCACCAGGGTGTCAAAGTCGTCCAGCATCTTTTCCACCGCCGCAATGCCGTAGGCGGCAGGCACGATGGCGATGGTGTCGTCCTGCTCGGACAGCGGAATTTGCAATTGCGCACAGGCCGCGTTGAAGGAATTGACACCGGGCACGATATCCACCCGGGCCGCAGGCTCCAACTCGCGCAGCACCCGCGCCAGGTAACAAAAGCTGGCGTAGGTAGAGGCGTCGCCTTCCACCAGAAACAACACATCCTTCCCTGTGGCCAACAAGTCACGCACCGTTTCAGCGGCCTTGAGCCAGTGGCGGGCCAGCTTTTCGGCGTCGTGCGTCATGGGAAACAGCAGCGATTGGTGTTGCGTGGGCAAAGTCAGGCCGGCGCGCACCGCGATGTCGAGCGCATAACTGTCCTTGCGCAGGCTGCGCACCGGGTAGGTCCACACGGTATCCGTGCGCTCCAGCAAGGCCCAGGCGCGGCGCGTGATCAGGCCGGGGTCACCCGGGCCAAGGGACACGCCGTAGAGGGTTCCCTCCGTCATGCCACCCCCCCGGGCTGGGCGCACACAATCCACACCGGGTTTTCGGCCGCCATGCGGTTCATGTGCAAAATGGGTTTGCTGCGGGCGGCCTGCAACTGCAGCAGGTCCCAGTTCGCGCCCAGGGCCTTGGCGGTTTCCACCGCCACGCTCAAATTCTCCAGCGTGACGAAGTTCATCACCAGCCAGCCGCCGGGTTTGAGGCGTTGCAAAATCAAAGTGATCAGCTCGGTGAGTTCGCCGCCCGAGCCACCGATGAACACCGCGTCCGGGTCGGCCCAGGCCGCCAGCCCCTCCGGGGCTTTGCCATGCACCAGCGTGTGGTTGCTGATGCCCATGGCCAGACGGTTTTGCAGCACATTGGCGCAATCGTCCACGTTTTTCTCAATCGCGTAGACATGGCCCATGCGGCACAGACGTGCGGCCTCCAGCCCGACCGAGCCGGAGCCGGCGCCAATGTCCCAAACCACGCTGTCGGCCCGCAGTTGCATACGCGCCAGCGACACCGCGCGCACCTCGTTCTTGGTGATCAGGCCTTTCTCCGGGTGGCGTTGCGCAAAACTGGCGTCCGGCAGGCCAAACAAGACCTCTGGCTTGCGCAGCGTGCTGCGCCACAGCAGCACCACATTGAGGTCCGCAAACGGCATTTGCGTGGCGACCCGGATGCTGATGCCGCTGACGATGCGCTCTTCCGGTTGGCACAGGCGCTCGGCCACCGCCATCTCGAAGTCATCGGCCAAACCTTCAGCCACCAGCATGCGGGCGATGCGGTCGGGCGTATTGAAGGGGCTGGTGAGCACGGCCAGCCGGTCATGCTGGCGAATGTCGCGCAGCAGGCCGTACAGCCCATGGCTGGGGTCCGACCCGGCCACCCAGTCGCCGGCGTCCTTGCTGTGCACGGAAGAAAACTTCATGTCCTGCCAGGGCAGGCCCAAACGGGCGCAGGCCAGTTGCAGGGTGGAGACATTGGGAATGACTTCAATCGCTTCAATACACAGGCGCGATTGCAGAAAAGCCGCAATGCCGTAGCACAGCGGGTCCCCCGTGGCCAGCACCACCACGCGTTGCCCTGTGGCCTGGGCGGCGCGAATCCATTCGGGCACCTGCGACATGGCACCGGTCAGGTCGCGCTGCTGGGCCTGCGGCGCAATATGCGCGGCCAGTAGCTGCAAGGTGCGGCTCGCTCCCACCACCCACTGGGCTTGTTGAAGATGGGCCAGCGCACTTTGGCCCATGCTGGCCACGCCGTCGTCCAGCACGCCCAGGATGCGGCATTTTTCGGGTAGGTTCATCGCTTCAGTGTTCATGCAGACTCCGTGATCTTGCGGCCATCAAAGTCGCAGACCAGCACTTTCAAATCAAATTGGTCGGGATACCGCTCCCGCAAGGTTTTCACCACACGCTGCGCCAGCGCCGTGTGAAAGGCCAGCCCCAGGCCCAGCGCATCCATGCGTTCGCCGGCATAGCGGGCGGTTTTGGCGTTGCGAATGTCTTCACACACGTCGGCAGGCGCACCCAGCTCGGCCGCCAGATCGGCCAGCAGTCCGGTGTTGACATCGGCCCGACCGGCGTGGGTGATGGTTTCGCCCTGCGCGATTTTGGTGAGCTTGCCCACCATGCCGCCTATCACCACCTTCTTCAGCCCCGCTTTGACCGCCGCGCCCATGGCGTAGCGCAAAAAGTCGCCCATCTGCACAAAGGCCGCTTCGGGCAAATGCGGCAGCTCTTCCATCGCAAATTTTTCGGTGCGCCCGCCGGTGGTGAGCACCACCACGCCCTGTGCCAAGGTGCCCGCCACATGCACGCCCTGCACCACGCTGGCCCGGTAGGCGGCGGTGGAATAGGGCTTGACGATGCCGGTGGTGCCCAAAATGGAGATGCCGCCCAGAATGCCCAAACGCGCATTGGTGGTCTTTTTGGCCATTTGCTCGCCTTGCGGCACGGAAATCGTCACCGCCAAGCCCGCTTCATCGAGCAGCGAAGCCCCGGCGGCACGCACATTGGCCTCGATATTGCGCCGGGGCACCGGGTTGATGGCCGGACCACCCACGGTCAGGCCCAGGCCCTGCATGGTGACCGTGCCGACGCCCACACCACCCGACAGCAGCACCTGGCCAGGCTGGCTGGGCAGCAGGCACACATCGGCGGTGAGATGGGCTTTGTCGGTGCAATCCGGGTCGTCGCCCGCGTCCTTGATGACCATGGCATGGGCCGACTGGCCCTGTACGCGGCCATCCTGCACGGCAAAGGTCACCAGGTCGCCATTGGGCAGCAGGCATTCCACGCGCTCAGGCACCTGGCCCGTGACCAGGCCGATAACGGCCGCCCGCGCCGCCGCCGCCGAACACGCGCCGGTGGTGAAGCCGGTGCGGGTGCCGCGCAGCGCGTCTTTTTCCATCATGCGGCCTGTTCCTTGGCCAATTCTTTCGCCTCAGCCAGCCCCAGCAGCGCGTGGATGGCGGCTACCACCAGGGTGGAGCCGCCCTTGCGGCCGCGAATCACGATCCAGGGCACAGAGGTTTCCAGCGCCATCAAATCCTTGGACTCCAGCGCCGAGACAAAGCCCACCGGCATGCCCACCACCAGTGCCGGACGGGCACCCTCTTCTTTGATCAAGCGCACCAATTCGATCAGCGCCGTGGGCGCGTTGCCGATGCCGACGATGGCACCGTCCAACAAACCCTGGCGATGCGCCTTGCGCATGGCCTGCACCGCACGGGTGGTGTTTTCGGCCTTGGCCAACTCGATCACATCGGAGTCGCTGATGAACTGGTGCGTGGTGACGCAGAAGTGCGCCAGGCGCGGGGCGGACAGGCCGACACAAATCATCTCCACATCGGCCACCACGCGGGTGGCGCGCCCGGCAATCGCGGCCAGCCCGGCGACCACGGCGTCGGGGTGGAATTCGGTCAGGCCGTTGAAATCAAAATCGGCGTTGGCGTGGATCATGCGGCGCACGATGGGCCACTGCTCGGGCGTATAGGCGTAGGGGCCGGCCTCGCGGTCGATCACGGCAAACGAGTCGTGCTCAATGGCACGCCCGGCGGCGGTGAGTTGCTCGGTAACGACATTGGCGACAGCTTGGGTCATGGCGGGACTCCGGTGTGGGAATGTTTGTGATGGGGATGGTTGTGGTTGTGGGGGAGCTCATACCCATGGTCTGGGCCGTGCGGCACCGCGTCATCGTGGTGGTGGCCGCCTTGGCCGTGCGCCGCCGCGAACGCGCGGAATTTGCAGCCGTCGCAGGGCATCAGGGCTTGAGGCGCACCACGCTTCACATCCAGCACGCGTTGCTCAAGCACTTCAACTATTTCCCGCTCAAAGCCAAGATGGGTGGTTGCGGTGAAACGAATGGTGGGGTACTGGGCTTGCAGGTGCTCCACCTGGCGCTGGATGCGCGCCAGCAGCGTGCCGTTGAACAGGTAGTAGGGCAAGACCACCACCTGGGTCATGCCCAGCAGGCTCAGGC
Organism: Rhodoferax sp.; assembly: GCA_030685025.1. Taxonomy (GTDB): domain Bacteria; phylum Pseudomonadota; class Gammaproteobacteria; order Burkholderiales; family Burkholderiaceae_C; genus Rhodoferax_D. The sequence continues at coordinate 26,510 of JAUXWC010000328.1, read as the reverse complement.
GCTGCACCACTTTTTCCAGCCGGGGGTAGCTGATGCCGGTAAAGGCCACATCGATCAGCTCGTGGTCGGTTTCTTCCATCACCCAACGCGCCATTTTGACCATCTCGCCATTGGCATGCCGATCCGACGAACCGCGCCCCAAGAGCACTACGCCGGTGGTGGTGGGGTCCGGCATGTCCAGGGTTTGCATGGCGGCTTCGAGGCGGCGTTTGACCACGCTCAGCAACTGGTCGCAGGCCGTCAACTGCGGGGTGTAGAGAAACTGCACCTGCGGGAACTTCAGCCGCGCCGCGTCGATGGCCTGCGGAATGTCCATCTTCACATGGCCTGCGGCATTCAGGATCAGCGGCACCACAATCACCCGGCGGGCTCCGCTGGCGGCGCGGCGCAGGCCTTCGCTCATGGTGATCTCCGAAAACTCGATGAAGCAGACCTCAATCGACCAGCTCGGCTGGCGCTCGCGCCACTGCGCGGCAAAGGCCAGGATTTCGTCGTTGCCGGATTTTTCGCGTGAGCCGTGGCCCACCAACAAAATGGTCTCAATGGTCATGGATTGTCCTGGGTGTCTTGGGTCAGGGTGGATGCGGGAACGCTGGCGCGCCGGAAGCGGTGCGTGAAACTGGCGTCGTAGAGCTTGGATTTGACCAGGGTGCTCCACTGGCGCGCCCCCAGGGTCGGGCTGGCGATGATCATGGACTGGCTCACCAGCTTGGCCTCGCGGCACAGGCCCTGGATGGTGGCCACCGTGCCGCGCACGATTTTTTCTTCACCCGGCCAACTGGCCTTGTGCACCACCACCACCGGCGCGTCGGGCGACCAACCGGCAGCCGACAGCGCGGCGGTGACCTTGCCCATCAGGGTGATGCTCAAGAAGATGCACAGCGTGCTGTGGTGCGCGGCCAGCGCTTCCAGCGACTCGCCCTCGGGCATGGGGGTGCGCCCTTCCATGCGGGTGAAAATCACGGTTTGGGTGACCTCGGGCAGGGTCAGGCTCTCCACCGCCGCCGCCGCCGAGGCCATGGCGGAGGACACCCCGGGCACCACCTGCACCGGCACACCGGCGGCGTCCAGCGGCTGCACCAGCTCGATCAGCGCGCCATACAGGCCGGGGTCCCCGGTTTGCAGGCGCACCACGGTGTCGCAGCGGCTGGCCTGGTCAATCAACCAGGCCGACATGTCTTCCAGCGTCATGTCCTTGCTGTCGGCTACTGTGCAGCCAGCAGGGGCCCAGCGCATGGCGGCTTGGCTGACCAGGGAGCCTGCAAACAAAATGGCGCCCGCGCGCTTGACCAAACCCCGGCCCTTGACCGTAATCAACTCGGGGTCGCCGGGACCGGCACCCACAAACCAGACGGTTCCAGGCATCGTGTCAGCCATGGATCAAGGCGCGCCGTACAGGCGCTGGTCCACGAACAGGGTTCCCTGCATGCGGCGAACCAGCTTGGCCGCGGCCAGCAAGCCCAGGTCGATTAGGGGCTCGACCAAGACCACCGTCAGGTAGGCAGCGCCAAAACTGCCAACGCTTGACACACTGTCAGCACCGAATCCGCGTCCATAGAACGCCCAGAGTCCGACCCACGCCACAATGCCGCCCTGAAATGCCACCGACAACTTGAAGGCTTGCTGGTAGCTGATGTCGACATACGCCAAGCTTTCAGGAATGATGCGCCGTGCCAACGCCGCCGTTGCGAACAAGGGCACCAGCAAGGTGGTGATGTTCATGGCGTATTGCGGCAGGTCTTGCGGAGCAAAGAACAGGCTTTGAATCAACAGCCCGCTGGCCAGCCCGATTGACGCCGGTGCGACGCCAAAAATCAGCATCAGCGTGGTACCCAAAATCAGATGCACCTCCGAGACGCCCACCGGTCGGTGCGCGACCAACTCAAAAAAAGCAAACACCAAGGCGCTGCAAAGAGCCGCGCGCAGCAGCAACGCCAGCGCACCTTCCTTTTGGATGGCATTCAAGGCGAGTTTTCCCGCGTAGGCCGCGGCAGCGCCAGCCGTTGCGTAGCTCAACAAAATCTTGGATCCGTCAACGAGTCCGGGTTCGATATGCATGGTGATGATTCCGAAACATGAGGGGAAATAGAGAACAGCAAGAACCACATGAGATTGGCTCTACTCAGCGGGCACCTCCTGGGCAAATCACCGCCGACAAAATGGTCAAGGGTGCGCGGGCGGTTTTCATGCGTTGTCCACGTGAGCATCGGGTGGCGAAAACAAGGCAACCACGGCGTCTGGGCAGGACGCAAACCAGGCATGAAAATAGCTAGCCCGAACCGCGCCGTGCAACCACAGGGCCTCGCCGGCATCGGGTGCCGGGTCGGTACTCGGGCGGGCGCTACGCAGGGACGCTTGCAGCGGCGTATCGGTGGTTGAATAGTGGAACGTGTGGCCACGCAAGGTGCCAGCGGGCAAGCGCAACTGCTGCGGCCCCAACGCAGCCAAGCGCCGGTGCATGGTGACCACCCCTGGCAACAAGCCCCATTGCGCATGGCGCTTGCCGTCCACGGTGATGAGGGTGTCAAACAAAACCATCATGCCGCCGCACTCGGCCCAAACCGCTTTGCCCGCATGGATGTGCTCGCCCAGGCTGTCACGCATAGGCGTATTGGCAGCCAGCCGCGCGGCGTGCAACTCGGGATAGCCGCCAGGCAGCCAGACCGCATCACACTTGGGCAACGCGCTGTCTGACAAGGGAGAGAAAAACACCAGTTCCGCGCCCAGGTCTTGCAGGCACTCCAGATTGGCGGCATAGATGAAGCAAAAAGCGGCGTCACGAGCGACGGCGACCGTACGCCCGGCCAGACGCTTGCTACTTGGCGACGTGCCACCTTGGCCATGGGCAGGGGGATGTCCAGCACGCAGGTTCACGACATCCGGGACAGAAAAAGCCACATCCCAACGCTTCAAGTCCCACAGCGACATTTGTCCCAAGGGCGTTGCAGCCAACGCGTCGGCGGCGGCGTCCAGTCGCTCCATCGCATCGCCGACCTCGCTGGCCACGGTCAGTCCTAGGTGCCGCTGCGGCAAGCCAATGGCTGGGTTCTGCATCATTGCGCCCAACCACTGCGCGGGCTCCAGTACGCTGGTCTTCAGCATGGCTGCATGGCGCTCGCTGGCGACTCGGTTGGCCAGCATGCCCGCCCAAGGCAGATGAGAGCGGTAATGCTGCAAGCCAAAGGCCAGTGCGCCAAATGTCCCGGCCATGCTTGAGGCGTCGATGACGGCCAATACGTGCAGCCCGAAACACTGAGCCAGATCCGCTGCGCTGGGTTCACCGTCAAACAGGCCCATCACACCTTCCACAATGATCAGGTCTGCTTGGGCGGCCGCTGCTGCCAGCCGCGCGCGACAGTCGGCTTCGCCCGTGATCCACAAGTCCAACTGGTGTACCGGCGCACCGCTTGCCAAGGTATGCCAATGTGGGTCCAGGAAGTCAGGTCCGCATTTGAATACCCGCACTCTGTGTCCTTGGCGCGTATGCAAACGCGCCAAGGCCGACGCCACCGTGGTCTTGCCTTGGCCAGAGGCTGGGGCCGCGATGAGGATGGCGGGACAGGTGCAGGCATCTTCTACAGACCACTCGATGCTAGTGGCTGTGACTGCGGTCTCGGCCAGTGGAGTGTTGGGCATGACGGTTTGATCCAGTGCAGGCACCTTGGTCGTGAGGGCACGGATCGACGGCGCCAGGAATGGCCGGGCCGATACGCGCGACTGCGCGACAGCAAGGAGGTCTTCACGAAAGCGGAAAATCAACAATGGCCCTCATCGTCGTCCCCGACGGTGCCTGAGCATCACGGCGGCACGCAAGCGTGCCGCCACCTTGTTGGCCGGTATCCGGGCTGGTGGAACAAGCTCCATTGCCTTCCCAAGCGGAGGCGAAATCGCTCAGTGGCCGTGATGGAGGTGGAATCCGAAGATTCGTCCACTTACCGTTGCGGGGGCAGCGCAGGTTAGGTTTGCCGTGACCGGCATCACCCTCCTGCTTCCCGTTGAACTGCGTCATGTGAGTCACGTCGCGAGCACCAACCGGTGGATTCTACAACTTCACCGATTGATAATCGGAGCGTTCAGGTGCCCGTCGCTGCAAGGCGACAGGAGAATCGGGAAGGCGGTGTGATTCCGCCGCGTGCCCAACGCTGTAAGGAGGATGACCCAGGCTTGATGCCACTGGCGTATGCCGGGAAGGCGCCTGGTTCAGACGAATCCAAGTCAGAAGACCGGCCTGAATATTCATCAAGTTGCACGGCCAGGCAGCGCATTCATCTTCACCCGAGGTAAGTATCATGAAAACATTGCCGGCGCAAGCCATTGCCATCCAGGAAACACACGCCTTTGCAGACGATCAACGTGACGCTGTCTATCGCGCGATTTTTTCTCGCCGCGATGTACGGGGCCAGTTTTTGCCCACGCCAGTCGGCGATGAGGTACTGAGTCGCGTGCTGACTGCAGCCCACTATGCCCCATCGGTCGGTTTCATGCAGCCATGGAATTTTCTTGTAGTCCAGTCTGACCAGGTCAAACGCCGGGTGCATGACGCTTTTGCCGTAGCGCATGCTCAGGCGGCAGACATGTTCGAAGGGGACAGACGGGATATCTATCGGACCTTGAAGCTGGAGGGCATTCTGGAGTCGCCGGTCGGGATTTGCATCACCTGCGACCGCGAGCGCACCGGCCCCGTGGTTGTCGGACGTACCCACATGAAGACCATGGATCTGTACAGCAGTGTGTGTGCCGTGCAAAACCTGTGGCTGGCAGCCCGAGCCGAGGGTTTGGGTGTCGGTTGGGTCAGTATTTTCAACCAGGCTGAACTGCAGAAAGCGTTGGGCATTCCGAAGCGCATCACCGTCATTGCTTACTTGTGTGTTGGCTACGTCAGTCATTTTTATGCCAAACCGGAACTGGAAACCGCGGGGTGGTTACCCCGGTTGCCAATCGAAGACCTGGTGTACTTCGATCAGTGGGGCAATCGTGATGATCAGCAGGCACTGGTCGCGTGCTTGAAGCGCGACCAGGCAATTGCTCAAGAATCTGGTGCGGCAAGAGTCGATGCCATGACAGCTTCGGGCGGCTGAACTCGGCTTGCGCTGGCTCAACAAACTGTCAAGTGGGGCCACACCGAGGGATTCCCCGGTCGGTTGACAGGCCCGTGTAGGCTTAGACTGTGACCATCGTCAGGCCGGCAGTGGTCGCCGGTTTGCGGACCAGGAGCCCCCTTTGCAGCCAACCAATACCGCCGATCCGGCGTACTTCCACAAAGTCGTGGATTGTCAATGGGCCTGCCCGGCCCACACCCCCGTTCCCGAGTACATCCGCCTGATCGGGCAGGGTCGTTATGACGACGCCTACATGATCAACTGGGTGTCCAACGTGTTTCCGGGCGTGCTCGGGCGCACTTGCGACCGGCCCTGCGAGCCGGCCTGTCGCAGGGGGCGGGTCGAAGAAAGTAACGGCCCCGACGCCGGGCCGCCCCAAGGCGGGAGCGCCCCCTTGGGGGGCCGGGGCGAAGCCCCTGGGGGGCCATTTCATCCGGAACCGGTGGCGATTTGTCGCTTGAAACGCGTCGCGGCGGACAACAAGCAAGACGTGAAAAACCGCATGCCCACCATCGGCCCCAAGAACGGCAAGCGCATTGCCTGCGTTGGCGCCGGTCCGGCCTCGCTGACCGTGGCGCGTGATCTGGCGCCCTTGGGTTACGACATCACCGTGTTCGACGGCGAGGCCAAGGCGGGCGGATTCATTCGCAGCCAGATCCCGCGCTTTCGCCTGCCCGAGTCGGTGATTGACGAAGAGACCGGTTACATCCTTGACATGGGCGTCAACTTCAAGAGTGGGCAACGAGTCGACTCCATGCGTGAGTTGTTGGGGCAGGGTTATGACGCGGTGTTTGTTGGCTGCGGCGCCCCGCGCGGGCGTGACCTGGTGATCCCTGGCCGCACGGAGATTGCCGACAATGTCCACATCGGCATTGACTGGCTGGCTTCGGTGTCCTTCGGGCACATCACCAGTGTTGGCAAGCGTGTGATCGTGCTGGGTGGCGGCAACACCGCGATGGACTGCTGCCGATCAGCGCGGCGGCTGGGCGGCACCGATGTGAAAGTGATCGTGCGCAGTGGCTTTGAGGAAATGAAGGCTTCGCCCTGGGAGAAGGAAGACGCCCTGCACGAGGGCATCCCGATCCTCAACTTTCATGTGCCCAAGACCTTCGAGCACAGCGGCGGCAAGCTCACCGGCATGGTTTTTGAGATTGTCAAGGCGGTCTACGACGATCAAGGCAAGCGCACTCTGGTGCCTACCGGCGAGCCCGATGTGCTGGTGCCCTGTGATGTGGTGCTGATCGCGGTGGGTCAGGAGAACGCCTTTCCCTGGATCGAGAGTGATGTGGGCATCAGCTTTGACAAATGGGGTCTGCCGCAGTTGTTGGGCGACACCTTCCAGTCGAGTTTGCCGCAGGTGTTCTTTGGTGGCGACGCGGCCTACGGCCCCAAGAACATCATCACGGCGGTGGCGCATGGCCATGAGGCGGCGGTGTCGATTGACCGCTACCTGAACCGCGAAGACATTCGCCAGCGCCCCGCGCCGATGACCAACCTGATGTCCACCAAGATGGGTATCCACGAATGGAGTTACGACAACGACGTGTCGGGCGATGCGCGCTTCAAGGTGCCATGGGCCAAGGCCGAGGTGGCGCTGGCCAGCATCAAAGTGGAAGTCGAGTTGGGCTTCGATGCCGCCACCGCCTTCAAGGAGGCTAGCCGCTGCCTCAACTGCGACGTGCAGACGGTGTTCACCAAGCACACCTGCATTGAGTGCGATGCCTGTGTGGACATTTGCCCGATGGACTGCATCAGCTTTACCAGCAACGGGGATGAGACCGATTTGCGCACGCGCCTCAAAGCGCCAGCGAGCAACCCCACGCAAGACCTCTACGTGTCGGGCGCCTTGAAAACAGGACGAGTGATGGTGAAAGACGAAGACGTGTGCCTGCATTGCGGGCTGTGCGCCGAGCGCTGCCCAACCGGGGCGTGGGACATGCAGAAGTTCCTGCTCAACACTACCCAGGCCGGGCCCAGGTGCCGTGACGCCAAGGCAACCCGCCGTGCCGTGGAGGCAGTATGAAGTGCATTGAAGCGGTCAACGATTTCGTCATCAAGTTCGCCAACGTCAACGGCTCGGGCTCGGCTTCGGCCAACGAGCTGTTTGCCAAGGCGATCTTGCGCATGGGTGTGCCGGTTAGTCCGCGCAACATCTTTCCCAGCAACATCCAGGGCATGCCGACCTGGTACGAGGCGCGGGTATGCGAACAAGGCTACGGCGGCCGGCGCGGCGGCGTGGACATGATGGTGGCCATGAACCCGCAAACCTGGGACGCCGATGTGGCCGAGATCGCGCCGGGCGGCTACCTGTTCTACGACAGCACGCGACCAATTCCGGAATCGAAGTTCCGCAAGGACATCGAGGTCATCGGCATGCCACTGACCGAGATCAGCAACGCGGCGTACTCGGAACCGCGACAGCGCCAGTTGTTCAAGAACATCATCTACGTCGGCGCCTTGTCGGTGCTGCTCGATGTCGAGGCCGAGGTGTTCGAGAAGCTGTTCGCCGAGCAGTACAAGGGCAAAGAGATGCTGCTGGACTCCAACGTCAAGGCCCTGCACCTGGGCCGCGACTACGTCAAGCAGCACCTCAAAGCCCCTTTGGGCATCCGCGTGCGCCGGGCCGACAAGGTGGGCGACCAGATTTTCACCGACGGCAACAGCGCGGCGGCGTTGGGCTGCGTCTATGGTGGTGCCACGGTGGCAGCCTGGTACCCCATCACGCCATCGTCATCGGTGCCCGAGGCATTCCAGAAGTACTGCGACAAGTACCGCGTGGACGCTGAGACCGGCCGCAGCAATGTGGCGATCGTGCAGGCGGAGGACGAACTCGCCTCCATTGGCATGGTGGTGGGCGCGGGCTGGAACGGCGCGCGCGCCTTCACCGCCACCTCGGGGCCCGGCATCTCCTTGATGACCGAGTTCATTGGCCTGGCCTATTTCGCCGAGATTCCGGTGACCATCATCAACGTGCAGCGCGGTGGCCCGTCCACCGGCATGCCCACGCGCACCCAGCAATCCGATCTGCTGAGTTGTGCCTACGCCTCGCACGGCGACACCAAGCACGTGTTGCTGTTCCCCGAAGATCCGTACGAGTGCTTCGAGCAAGCGGCTGCGGCGCTGGATCTGGCGGACCGGCTCCAAACACCGATCTTCGTGATGACAGATCTGGACATCGGCATGAACCAGCGGCTGTGCAAACCCTTTGTCTGGGACGACGCCCGCCAGTACGATCGCGGCAAGGTGATGACCGCCGCCGAGCTGGAAGCCGGCAAGGACTTTGGCCGCTACAAGGACGTGGACGGCGATGGCATCCCGTGGCGCACGTATCCGGGAACCCACCCGACCAAGGGGGCATTCTTCACCCGTGGCACCACGCGTGACCCCTATGCACGTTATTCCGAACGCGGGCCGGACTACATTTACAACATGGAGCGGCTATTGCGGAAGTTCAAAACGGCCGCTGACATCGTGCCCCAACCGGTGTTGCGCAAGGCGCAACGCCCGACCCGGTTTGGCGTGCTGTATTTCGGCTCCACCAGTCCGGCCATGCAGGAGGCGCTGGATGTGTTGACCGAGCAGGGCATCGACCTGGACGCCATGCGCCTGCGCGCCTTCCCGTTCCCCGAATCGGTCGACCAATTCATTGCCGGACACGACAAGGTCTTTGTGGTGGAGCAGAACCGCGACGCCCAGATGCACGCGATGCTGGTCAACGAGTTGTCGATTGATCCGGCGCGTCTGGTCAAAGTTCTGCACTACGACGGCACACCCATCACCGCGCGCTTCATCACCCACGCGATTGCGAAGCATCTGCAACCAGCACAAACCAACACGCTGCAAAAGGAGGCCGCATGACCTACCTCGCCAAGCCCAAGCTACACCACCCCACGCTCACCCGGAACAAGGTGGGCTACACCCGGCGCGACTACGAAGGTCGTATCTCCACGCTGTGCGCCGGCTGCGGGCACGACTCGATCTCGGCGGCCATCATCCAGGCCTGCTGGGAGCTCGACATCGAGCCACACCGGGTCGCCAAGCTCTCAGGCATCGGCTGTAGCTCCAAGACGCCGGACTACTTTCTGGGCGCGTCGCACGGCTTCAACACGGTGCACGGGCGCATGCCGTCGGTGTTGACGGGGGCCAACCTGGCCAACCGCGACTTGCTGTACCTGGGCGTCTCGGGCGATGGTGATTCGGCCTCCATTGGTCTTGGTCAATTCGCCAATGCCATGCGCCGTGGCGTACGCATGGCCTACATTGTTGAAAACAATGGTGTCTATGGCTTGACCAAGGGGCAGTTCTCGGCCACGGCCGATCGCGGCTCCAAGAGCAAGAAGGGCGTCATCAACAGCGACAGCCCGGTGGATCTGGTGGGCTTGGCTCTGCAACTCGGCGCGACCTATGTGGCGCGCAGTTTCTCGGGCGACAAGGAACAACTGGTGCCCCTGATCAAGGGCGCCATCGGCCACGGCGGCGCGGCCTTCATTGACGTGATCAGCCCTTGCGTGACCTTCAACAACCACGGCGGCAGCACCAAGAGTTACGACTACGTGCGTCAGCACAACGAGGCCGTTAGTCGCATCGACTTCATGCCGCAACACAGCGAAATCACGGCGCAGTATGCGCCGGGCGAGGTGATCGACGTGCAGCAGCATGACGGCTCCAGCCTGCGTCTGCGCAAGTTGCACCCCGACTACGACCCGACCGATCGTTACGCCGCACTGAGTTACATGAACGCGCACCAGGCGCGCGGTGAAGTGGTCACCGGCCTGCTGTACCTCGATCCGATCGCGACCGACTTGCATATGTCGCTTAATACCACCGACGTGCCGCTCAACGCGCTGGGTGAGCGGCAACTGTGCCCGGGCTCGAAAGTGTTGGACAGAGTCAACGCATCGCTGCGCTAGACGCCAAACCCACCCCGCGCGTGATTGCAGCGCGATTGAAGTCTGAAGAAGGGATATACGCCATGGCTGAACGCACTGTTTTCCAATCCATGTCACAGCGCCATGTGGTCAGCTTGCTGCCCCATGCCAGCGTGTGGGAGGCCGCCTGCGTCATGACCAAGGCCAACTGCGGCAGTGTGCTGATCATCGACACACTCGGCGCCATGCTGGGCATACTGACCGAGCGCGATTTGATGACGCGCGTGCTGGCCAAGGCACTTAACCCGCAAACAACCTCGGTGTCGGACGTGATGACGCATAACCCGCAGAGCGTGGGGCCGGACATGAGAGTGTCCGAGGCGGTGCTGATCATGATCGAGCGTGGCTTTCGGCACCTGCCGATTGTCTCGTCGGCGGACAAGATCTTAGGCGTGTTCTCGGTACGCGACGCCTTGCCGCGCGAGATCGGCGACGCGGTCAGCCTGGCCGAGTTCAACGACCAGGTGAATGACGCGTTGGGCTAACAAGAATTGTTGGGGCGGGAGGGTGCGGCATCTTGACTGAACACTTGGAATGTGGCGCAATGACTTGACGCACAGGGCGCAAATTCCTTGCGCCTGTAGCCTTGAGTCGAGCGTAGAATGGACGCAAGATGCCTTGAGAACGGGACGAGCCACGTGGCCGCGTGGCCCCAAGTGACAAAACAATGAGCCTGGAGACACCTTGATGATTGGCAAGCTTTTCTACCCTGGCCTGTGGTTGATGCGCCATTGCCAGTTTGGAGCCAAGTTGGTCTTGATGACCTTGGCCTTGCTCTTGCCCCTGTTGTTCTTGTTGGTGCAAATCGTTTCCGATGGTGGTAGCCGTGTCGACGCCGCGCTGTCGGTCTGGGTTAGCGTCATCGGCATATCGCTGGTGCTGTATCTGGTGCTGGCGTTCTATTTGACTTTCCGCGAAGACGTAGATCAAATCCGGCAGGCGCTCGATTTGATGGTGGCCGGTGACATGCGACAAAAGCTCACTACGCAGGGCCTGGACGAGCTTGCCAGTTTGTCCACCAAGGTGAGCAAACTGGGCGCCACGATTTCGGCCATGGTGGCCAATGTGCGCAGCAACGCGGCCTTTGTGGCGCATTCCGGTAAGAGTCTGGCGGCGGGCAACCGCGACCTGGCGGACCGCACCGAGCAGCAGGCCGCCAATCTGGAGCAGACCGCCGCCAGCGTGGAGGAGTTATCGTCCACGGTCCAGGACAACGCCCAGACCGCACAACAGGCCAACGCGCAGGCGGCGCGGGTGCGTGATGTGGCAGACCAGGGTGCCAGTACCATGGCCCAGGCGATCGAGTCGGTCGAAGCGATTCAAAGCAGCGCCAAGCGGATGGACGAAATCGTCAGCGTGATTGACGGCCTGGCCTTTCAGACCAATATCCTGGCCTTGAACGCCGCCGTCGAGGCGGCGCGCGCTGGCGAATCCGGACGCGGTTTTGCGGTGGTGGCCAGCGAAGTGCGCAACCTGGCCCAGCGTTCAGCCGCCTCGGCCAAGGAGATCCGGCAATTGATCGGAGCATCCTCGTCGCAGGTGGACGCAAGCGTACAAAAGATCCGCGCTGCCGGGACCAACATCAATCAGATCGTTTCGGGCATTCGCGAGGTGGCGACCAGCATGTCGCAGATATCGGCTTCCAGCGCTGAACAGAGTTCCGGCCTTGCGGAAATCACCACCGCAGTGCGCCAGCTCGACGAGATTACCCAGCACAACGCGCAGATGGTGGAGCGTTCGGTGGCGCACGCCGTCAACCTGGACGAACGGGCTTGCACGCTGGTGGAATCGGTGGCGCTGTTTCGGCTGCAGCAAGGCTCCGCCGAGGAAGCGGTGGAGCTGGTGCATCAGGCTGGCGCCTACCGCAGGCAGTGCAGCTCAGTGGACACCTTTATCCGCGACGTGACGGATAAGTCAAAGGGCTTCTTTGACCGCGACATGTACGTGTTTGTGCTGGACCGGCAGGGCCACTACCTTGCTTTTGGCGGCAATACGGCCAAGGTGGGCACGCGCGTTCAGGATATTCCAGGAATCGACGGCCAGGGCTTGGTCGATGACATCTTCCGGCAGGCCGCCATCGAGCCGGGCTGGGTGGAGTACGACATCGCCAACCCGACCACCGGCAAGGTGCAGACCAAGATGTCCTACGTGCAAGACCTCGAAGGGCTGGCGCTGGGCTGCGGTGTGTACAAAAATCTGGTCGCCACCTGATCAGGGTGGGGGCTCGGCCTTGTGCGCCACCGGCTGGCGTCGGGCACGGGCTCGAGCCAAGGCGGCTTGCGCTGCCACTTGCTTCTTGTTGGCGTCGGGCAATTCTTCGGGCGCGTTCAGCTTGTGACGCCGCTTATGGAATTCATACCGTAGCCGGGCCTGCTGGGCTTGCTGTGGCGACCAAGCCGACCAGCCGGTCGCGGCGCCCGACACGGGCACCATCTCAATGCAATCGACCGGGCAGGGCGGCAGACACAGCGCGCAACCGGTGCAGTAAGCCTGCATCACCGTGTGCATGAGCTTATTGGCGCCAACGATGGCGTCGGTCGGGCAAGCCTTGATGCACAAGGTGCAGCCGATGCACCAGGACTCATCAATCACGGCCACGCTGCGCGGCGCCTCAAGGCCGAACTCGGGATTCAGCGGCAGGGCGGCTTGCCGCGCGATGCGTGCCAGGCGGTCAATGCCTTCCTGGCCACCGGGTGGGCACTGGTTGACCGGCGCAGCCGCTGAGGCAATTGCCTCGGCATAGGCCCTGCAATCCTGAAAGCCGCACCGGGTGCACTGCGTTTGCGGCAGCGCGGCCAGAATGCGGTCGACCAGGCTTGGCATCACTTGCGTGGCTTGGCTCCCTTGGCCGCAGCTTGTTTGCTCGCGACCGGGATGCGTTTGGCGGGCTTGGATGCAGGCGGGAACGCGGGCTTCGCGCTTGCTTTGGCCTTGGCTTCGACCGTGGGCTTGGGCTGGTGCTTCAGGATGAAGGTCTTGACCTCTGGGTACACCTTCTCGCGCCAGCGTCGGCCGCTGAAGATGCCGTAGTGTCCGGCCCCCTGAACCTCCAGGTGTTTTTGCTCGGAGGCGGTAACGCCGCTGCAGATGGCGTGCACCGCTTCGGTCTGGCCCGAGCCCGAGATGTCATCGAGCTCGCCCTCAATCGAAAACAGCGCTGTGGTGGTGATGTCCTGCGGGCGTACCCGCTCCACCTTGCCGTCCATACCGCGCACATCCCAGGTGCCATTGACCAGGCTGAAGTCCTGAAAGACCACCTTGATGGTGTCCAGGTAGTAATTGGCATCCATGTCCAGCACCGCGTTGTACTCGTCGTAGAACTTGCGGTGCGCCTCGGTGCTGGCGTCGTCGCCTTGAATCAGGTCCTGAAAGTAGTCGTAGTGGCTCTTGGCGTGGTTGCTGGGGTTCATCGCAACAAACCCGGTGTGCTGCAGGAAGCCGGGATAGACCCGCCGACCCGCGCCCGGAAAATTGGTGGGGACGCGGTAGATGACGTTGTTTTCGAACCAGTTGTGGCTCTTGTTCATCGCCAGGTTGTTGACGGCGGTAGGCGATTTGCGCGCGTCGATCGGGCCGCCCATCATGGTCATGCTCAAGGGTGTCGTCTCGCCGCGGCTGGCCATCAGGGAGACCGCCGCCAGCACCGGTACGGTGGGCTGGCAGACACTCATGACGTGGCAATTGCCGTAGGTCTTCTGCAAGTGGCGGATGAATTCCTGAATGTAGTTGACGTAGTCGTCCAGGTGAAATTCGCCCTCCGACAGGGGAATCAGCCGGGCGTTTTTCCAGTCGGTGATGTAGACCTTGTGGTCTTTGAGCATGGTCTTGACCGTGTCGCGCAGCAGGGTTGCGTAGTGGCCGGACAAGGGCGCGACGATCAACACCGCCGGTTGACCCTTGAGTTTGCCCAGCGTGGCCGGGTCATCGGTGAAGCGTTTGAAGCGGCGCAGCTCGCAAAACGGTTTGTCGATTTCGACCCGCTCATGGATCGCGATGTCGACGCCCTCCACGTCGACCGTGCGGATGCCGAATTCCGGTTTCTCGTAGTCCTTGCCAAGCCGGTGCATCAAGTCGTAGCCGGCCGATATGCGTTGCGCGAAGGGGCTTTGGCCCATCATCGACAGGGGATTGGAATAGACTTTGGCAGCAGTTTGCGCCAAGTCCGAGAACGGTTCCATCAAGGACCGTTGGGTTTCGTAGAGCTGGTACAGCACGGCGCGGGGCTTTCAGGGTATGTTGCAGTGCAATATAGCAGTTGTAAGCACTTGTGGTGTGTAGTAGAACTACCAATATACCGCTCAAACTGACAGTTTGCTGAGCGCAGAGTGCTGACCGCAGCCGGGCTACTTCCAGATCAGGCTGACCGGGTACTCCGCTGCGTTCGCCCCATGCCTTCCGCGGGCGCACGAAACGGAGCCTCGTAGCGGCCTAGCGGCGCAGCCGTGGGGCCGGATTTGCCGCCCCCACGCACGGGCTCACGGCTTGACGCCGCCGGCCTGGAGCACGCCGCGCAAGACATTGCGGCTGTGCGCGCCATAGTGCCCCAGCAACTCCGCGATGGCAGTGTCCAACCGGGCGCGCTTGGTCGCGTCCTGTTTGCCCAGTTCGGTCAGGATGTCGATCTGTGCCTCCTTTACACCGAAATCAAATGCCGGCTCCGACACGAACAGCGGCGGCATGGTGGCCATCAGCGTATCGGACAACTCGGCGCCGTAGGCATGCGCTTCACGCGCCACCACGTCACGCGTGTAACGGTCACTCCAGGCGGGGTAGCTGGCGTCGCGCTGGGGGTTGCGCAGGGCTTGTTCGATGGCGGTGTCCTGCTGCGTCAGGGCGGCCCGGTGCAACAACTGCGTCTGGTACTTTTCCAGCGCCAAGTGGCGGTTGGACAAGAGCACCACCAGTTCATTCTTCTGGCGCGGCATGCCCGCCATCGCCAGCAGGTTGGTGCCGATCAGTTTGAGCGTGCCGTCACCTGGCGCCACGCTGGCGTGGTAGGGCTGGGTCAAGTCCTGCACATAGTGCATCGCCAGGCCAGCAAAGCGCCAGCCCCAGTACGGGTGGCCGGTGCGCCAGGCCAGTGCGGCCAGGCCGGTGTACTGGTGCACGCGCCACAGCGGAAAGGTCTTCTTGAGGAACGGTGCTGCCAGGTAGATCACGCGGCTCTCATGGAAGAAACCCATGTGAAACGGCGCCTGGGTGGCGAAGTTGACCGCCGGGTTGCCAAAGGACAGCGGCCCAAAGCCGTACACCTTGCCCCAGTCGCTGGGGCTGTCGCCCCACAGGTTGATGTCCAGGCCATAGTCGGGCTCGTCTGACGCCGAGGCAATCACCTGCAGCGGCGCGACCAGTTCGCCAACGGCGACCTTGGCGAAACGACGGGTGGTATCGGGTGGCTCCGGCAAGGTGTTGACGGCCGAGAAGGGCAGTGTGCGCGCGGCGTCGAACGGGGTTTGCGGGTCGGGCTGGACATACAGCGCCAGCTTGCTGTTGGGGGCCACCCGCAGCGCCATCAGGAATGCCAGTCGGCGCGCATCGTCGGAGCGCGAGGGATTGGCCAAGAAGGCCAACTCGGCCGGGCGTGGCGGGTAGTAGTCCAGGTTGGTGCTGGTCCACTGTTCCTGCTCCTTGAGCAGCGCCTCGATGGCAACCTCTTCGGCCTTGAGAAATGATTCGAGCGACTCGACCGGCACCGGCGCGGCATTGGCCACCTCGGGCATGCGTTCATAGGCGCGATAAGACGCAAAACTGTGGTTGCCCCAGGCCAGCGCAGCGCTGGAACACAGGCTCAGCAGACCGGCTAACGCCAGCGCATATTGATTCATTGAAATGTCTCCGGTGTCCAGTCCGGTCGGCGCGCCAGCGCGGGCTGCGTCGTCCGTCCTGCAGTTTCAAGGTTTGCCTAGAATAGGCAGTCGATCATAACGAACCGGCTGCAAACCGTATGAACCTGTCTGTCCGTTGGCTCCTGTGCCTGACGTTTCACTTGCTGGCTGGCGCCAGTGCCTGGGCCTGCACCATCTGTGCCCCCACGGATGCCCAAAACACCGTGGTGCAGCGCCTGTTTGCCGCCGATGCCGTGGTGCTGGCGAGCACACAGGCGGGCGGTAGCGGGTGGCGCGCGCTGGAAGTGATCAAGGGCGAGTCACCCAAAGCGCCCATCACGTTAGTTGACCTTGCCCCGGGCCAGGCTGGCCGCGGCGCACCCGCCACCTGGCTGCTCACCTACAGCGCCGGTTCCGAAAGCTGGCGCGCGCTGGGCAGCCTGAGCCTGGCGCGGGCCGACTGGGTCCGGCGGCTGCTGGCAATGCGCCGCGCCGCGGATACGCCCGTTGATGCCTGGCCGCAACGGGTTGCCTACTTCGCGCCGGACTTCGAAAGCGATGAAGCCCTGGTGGCGCAGGCTGCTTACGAGGAGGTGTCGGTGGCGTCTTATGCCGTCATGCGGACCCTGAAGCCGGCGCTGGACGCGGCTAAGTTGACGCAGTGGCTGGCTGCGCCCGAGCTGGCCGCGCGCCGGCCGCTGTACACCCTGCTGCTCGGGATGGCCGGCGATGATGCCGCCGCCGTGGCGCTGCAAGCCCGGCTGTTGGGCCCCACGTCCGCGCTGAATCTGGGCGAACATTCGGCCCTGTTTGCGGCTTACTTGGAGATTCGCGGCAGCGTCGGCCTGGAGTGGGTCGAACAGCAGCTTCTGCGAGATCCGGCGCGACCAGAGCAGGACCTGCAGGCCGCCTTGCTGGCCTTGAGCGTGCACGGCAACGACGGTGTCCGGCTGTCCAGGGAGCGTGTGGTGCAGGCCTACGCCGCTTTCATCCGGCACAACCCCTCGCGCGCCGGTATGGTGGCCTCGGACCTGGGTAACTGGGAACGCTGGGAGTTCGTGCCCGACTTTGCCGCCATTCTGAAGTCGGGCGCGCCGCAAGCCTTTGCGTCGCGCTACAGCATGGTCTTCTACCTGATGCGCAGCCCGACACCGGCCGCGCGCGAGGTGCTGCAAGCCTTGCGCGCGGCCAACTTGTTGTAGCGCCACACGCAGGGACACCGCGTTTTGGTAGGCGCATCGAGCGTCCGCAGTCCAGATCGCCGCCGAGTGGTAGTCTGTGCGGTGGCGCACGCGCACGATGTCCGGTCGCACAAGGGAGCATTTCATGAACCATCACGCCGAAACGCTGTCGACGCCAGCCGCCGATCCGGGCGAGCCGGTAGCCGCCACGCGCCCGGCCTCCGCGCTGGCGCGCGGCGCCATGGTGGCGCTGGCTTATTTTCTGCTGACGCTGCCGGCGCTATGGCTGCCCACCGCACCAGGCTATGCGCTGCCGCTGTGGCCGGCGGCGGGGCTGGCGCTGGCCGCGCTGGCGGTGTGGGGCTGGCGTCTGTGGCCCGGGGTCTGGCTCGGTGCCTTTGCCGCGGAGTGGCTGCATCAGGTGCAGATCACGGCAGTTTATGAAGCAACTGCCATCCTGTCAGCGGCCCTGCTGGCGCAGACCGCCCTGATCACCAGCGGCGACACGCTGCAGGCGGTGCTGGGTGCGCTGCTGGTGCGCCGCTTTCTGCGTGCCTCGGAGCCGCTGGGCAGTGAGCGCGCCGCTCTTGGTTTTTTTGCACTCGGCGGGCCGCTGGCCTGCCTGACCGCGCCGACGGTCGGTGTGGTTGCCCTGTATGTCTTTGGCCAGGTGCCAATCGGGGCGTTGGCGGCCGACTGGCTGACCTGGTGGGTCGGCGACAGCCTGGGCGTGCTGCTGTTCGCGCCGCTGACACTGCTGGTGCTGCCCCAATCGCGTCGGTACTGGCGCGGCCACGTCGCGTGGATCGCCGTGCCGCTGCTGGTGACCGGTCTGCTGACCGTGGTGGGCTACACCTGGCTGCTGCGTTCGGAGTCGGAAATTCACCGCGACCGGTTGGTGACCAATGCCATGGATCTGCAAAACCGGCTGGAGAACGTGCTCTACCAACGCCGCGCGCGCGTGCGTGCCATCGAGGGCTTGTTCGAGGCGGACGCACACGTTAGCCGCGAGCAGTTCGCCCGCTTCAACCGGCTGGCCGCGGGGCAGATCGGCGTCGAGGTGATCGAGTGGGCGCCGCGCGTGGCGCATGCCGACCGTGCCGCGCTGGACGCGCAGGCACGGCGCGCCGGAGTGGCTGGCTTTGCGCTGCGCGAGCCCGGCGCCAGCAACACGCTGGTACCAGCGGGCGAACGTGCCGACTACTACCCGCTGTGGTTTACCTCCGATCCTGGCGGGCGTCTGCCGCGCGGACTCGATCTCGGTGCCAAGGCCGCCAACCGCGCCGCGATGGCGCGTGCGGCCGAGACCACCAAGCCGGCGCTGTTGGCGCGCGGGGCCCTTCTCGACCCTGGCGGTCGGGGCAATGATTGGTATTTGCTGGTGCCGATCTACCGCGCCGGCTTCGACGCGCCAGCGGCCGACGCCGCGACGCGGCGCGAGGCTTTACACGGCTTTGCCATCGCGGTACTCGATCCGGAGCAGATGTGGGCGCCGGAGATCGCGCACGCGCTGCGTGAAGGCATGGTGCTGCGCATTCGAAGCCTGGCCGACTGGAACCCACCGCAGCCGCTGGTGGCCGGTATGGTGCCTGCGCCGCGCGAGGCGCGAGCGGACTGGAGCGGCGTCATGGGCGACTTCGCGGGCCCGGGCCTGAAGCTGGAGGTGTGGTCGCAGGCCCCGTGGCCGCCGGCTCAATCGCCTGCGGTGCTGATCTACTACGGCGGCGCCTTGCTGCTGGCAATGCTGGCTGGTGTTTTTGCGTTTGGCAGCGCCGGCCAACACCGGCGCGTGGCCGATGAGTTCGCCCGGCGCACGGCGAGTGAGGGTCGCCTGGCCGCCCTGATCGAGAACGCGCCCGTGGGCGTCATCGTCTATGACCCGCAACTCAACATCCGGATCGTCAACTCGGTGGCCGAGGCCGTGCTGCAACGCCCCGCAGGCGACCTGATCGGCCGCCACATCGCAGACATCGGCCGGCACTTGGTGGCCGAGGATGGCAGCCCCGTGGCGCCGGGCGACTTCACGGCCAGTCAGGTGCTGACCAGCCGCGACGCCGTGCCGGCCCGAATCCGAGGGCTCAAATTGCCTGGCGCGAAGCGCACCACCTGGCTGCTGATCAGCGCCGCGCCAATTTTCGATGCGCGGCATGCGTTGTCCGAGGTGGCCGTGACCTTCATGGACGTCACCGAACGCCGCCGACTGGAGCGGCGCGAGCACAACCGGGCGCGTCTGACGGCGGCCATTGCCAGCGACGCCTCGCTGTCGGAAGTGCTCGAATTGATTGCCAAGGCCATTGAGGGCGACGCACCGCAGGCACGCTGCTCGATCCTGCTGGTCGACGCGGGCGCCAAATGCCTGCGCCTGGGCGCCGCGCCGAGCTTGCCACAGCGCTACCAGCAGGCGGTCGACGGCCTGGCAATCGGCCCCGACGCCAGCGCCTGCGGCCAGGCCGCGTTCAGCGGGCAGCGCGTGATCGCCGCTGATCTGGAGCACGATCCACAGTGGCTGGCGTTTCGTGATCTGGCACGGCAGGCGGAACTCGGCGCATGCTGGTCGGAGCCGATCATCGGCGCCAGTGGCGTGGTCCTGGGCACCTTCGCGATCTACTATCGCGACGCCTGTGAACCCGACGCCGAAGACATCGGGTTGATCGGCATGGCGGCCGAACTGGCACGCCTGGCGATCGAGCGTAAGCGCGCCGAGGAGGAAATCCTCCAGCTCAACGCCACCCTGGAGCGGCGCGTGGCCGAGCGCGGCCTCGCGCTGAGGCAGGCCAACGCCAGCCTGCACGACAGCACGGCGCGCATCGCGGCGATTCTGGACACCGTGGTGGACGGCATCATCACCATCGACGTGCGCGGCACGGTGGAGACCTTCAACCCGGCCGCCGAGCGCCTGTTCGGTTATGCCAGTGCCGAGGTCATCGGGAACAACATCAGCATGCTGATGCCCGAGCCCTACCGTGGCGAGCACGACGGCTACCTGGCGCGCTACCACGCCACCGGCGAGGCGCACATCATCGGCAGCGGGCGCGAGGTCGAGGGCCGACGCAAGGACGGCAGCACCTTCCCGATGGAGTTGGCGGTGAGCGAGATGCGGCTGGGCCCCACGCGGCACTCGTTGGGTTACACCGGCGTCGTGCGCGACATCACCCAGCGCAAGGCCGGCGAGCGCGCCGCG
Organism: Rhodoferax sp.; assembly: GCA_030685025.1. Classification (GTDB taxonomy): domain Bacteria; phylum Pseudomonadota; class Gammaproteobacteria; order Burkholderiales; family Burkholderiaceae_C; genus Rhodoferax_D. The sequence goes on along the minus strand of JAUXWC010000328.1, from coordinate 6,296 downwards.
CGTTACCTGCGCGACGCGATGCAGGCGATCCCCGAGGGCTTTGCCATCTACGACCCGCGGGACCGCCTGGTGCTGTGCAATCAGCGCTATGCGGACATCTATCATTTGGGCGAGGCGGGCCAGATCGAAGGCAGGACCTTCGAGGAACTGCTGCGCATCGGGTTGGCGCGCGGCGACTTTGTGGCGGCGCGCGGTCGCGAGGCGGCCTGGCTGGCCGAGCGCATGCACGCGCACCGCAACCCTGGCCCGGCGTTCGACCAACAACTGCCCGAGGGGCGTTGGTTACGGGTCTCGGAATGTCGCCTGTCCGATGGTTCGGTGGCCGGCTTGCGCACCGACATCACCGAGCTCAAGCGCGCGCAGCAGGCCGCCGAACTGGCCAGCCGCGCCAAGTCAAATTTTCTGGCCGCCATGAGTCACGAGATACGCACACCGATGAATGGTGTCATTGGCATGGTCGATGTGCTGCACCAGACCAGCCTCAAGGGCTACCAGGTGGAGATGGTCGACACGATTCGCGACTCCGCCTACTCCCTGCTCGGCATCATCGAGGACATCCTCGACTTCTCCAAGATCGAGGCGGGCAAGCTTGAGCTGGAGTCGGCTCCCATCTCGATCACGACGGTGGTGGAGAAGGTTTGCGACATGCTGATTCCCCTGGCCACCCGCAAAGCGGTGGAACTGACGCTGTTCACCGATCCGGCGCTGCCGGCGCTGGTGCTGGGCGACGCACAGCGCTTGCGCCAGATCGTCGTCAACCTGACCAACAACGCGATCAAATTCTCCAGCGCCCAGGGCCGACCCGGCCGGGTGGCGGTGCGCGCCGAGCTGGTGGCAGCGCAGCCAGGCAGTGCGGTGGTGGACATCCGTGTGATCGACAACGGCATCGGCATGGACGAGGCCACCCAGGCGCGACTGTTCACCGCCTTCACCCAGGCCGATGCCACGACCACCAGGCGCTTTGGCGGCACCGGCTTGGGGCTGGCAATCGCGCACGATCTGGCCAGGTTGATGGGTGGCGGCATCACCGTTCAAAGCGCGCCGGGGGCGGGCTCGACCTTTACCGTGCGCCTGCCCTGTGTGGCTGTGGCCCAAGCAGCGACCAGCGCGGCTGCGGATGCGCCGTTGGCCGGCTTGTGCTGCCTGCTGATCAGCGGACCCGAGGAGGGCAACGATTTGGGGCGCGGTCTGGCCGCCGATCTGGCGGCTTACCTTGCCGCCGCTGGGGCGCGGGTTGCGCACGCGCCGGACCTGGCGCACGCGCGCGAACATGCGGCGCGCGCCGCCCCTGACTGGCCCGGCCCGTGGCTGTGGCTGTGGCTGATTGACCAGCGCGCCACGCCGCTCTCAGCGGCGACTCTGCTTGCGATCAGCAGCGAGCGGCCGACCCCGCAAACGCGCTTGCTGGTGCTTGAGCGCGGTCGGCGCCGACGGCTACGCCGGTTCGACGACGCGCAGCCGCTGTTCGCGCTGGACGTCAACGCGCTGACGCGTCAGAGTTTTCTCGACGCCATTGCGGTGGCCATCGGTCGCGCGCAGCAGAGCGTCGAGGCGCCGGCAATCGGCCGCAGCGCCCAAACGCTGCAAGCGCCGAGCCGCGAGGACGCGCAAGCCCAAGGGCGGCTGATCCTGGTGGCGGAAGACAATCACACCAACCAGAAGGTGATCGTTCAGCAGCTCGCGCTGCTTGGCTTTGCGGCCGATGTTGCCGCGGATGGGCGTGCCGCGCTGGCGCGCTGGCAAAGCGGCGACTATGCCTTGCTGCTGTCCGACCTGCACATGCCGCATCTGGACGGCTACCAACTGAGCACGGCCATCCGCGCCGCAGAAAGCCAGAACCCTGCCGGCGCGCGGCGCATTCCGATCATTGCCATCACGGCCAATGCGCTCAAGGGCGAGGCCCAGCGCTGCATCGAGGCCGGCATGGACGACTATCTCTCCAAGCCATTGCCGCTGGCCGAGTTGAGTGCGATGCTGGCAAAGTGGCTACCCGAGGCTGCATGGTCCCCGGATCAAGTCAGGGGTGACAAGGTCCGTAGTCGAGTGCCTGCGGTCGATGTCAGCGTGCTTGCCGCGCTGGTGGGCGACGATCCAGCGACGATTCGCGAAGTTCTGCTCGATTTTCGCGCCAGTGCAACCTTGATCGCGGCCGAATTGGCCGACGCCTGTGCCCATGGCGAGGCGGCACGGGCGGGCGCGTTGGCGCACAAGCTCAAATCCGCCGCGCGCGCGGTCGGCGCGCTGGCGCTGGGCGAGTTGTGCGCCGAGCTGGAAGCGGCGGCCAGGGCTGCACGGCTCGTCGAGCTGGGCCAGATGTACCGGGGTTTTGCCGCTGAATACGCCGCCGTTGACGCGCTATTGGCGTTGTTGACGCAATCGCGCGAAGTGCCAGAATAATGAACCGGGAGTGCCAACAATGGAAAATAAGTCCACCGCGCAACTGATGCTGATCGACGACGAGCCGTTTATGCTCAGGCTGCTCGGGCGCACGCTGGAGACGCTCGGTTTCACCGCGTTCTTGTCCTACAACAGTGGTGCCACGGCGCTCGACGCGCTGGATGCGCTCGACGCGTCGGATCAGCGCGCCGGCCTGGGCGGCCCGCCGGACATCATCCTGCTTGACCTCAACATGCCGGAGATGGACGGCATCGAGTTCATTCGCCACATCGTCGAACGCGGCTTTGCCGGCAGCTTGATCCTGGTCAGCGGCGAAGACGAACGCACGCTGCAGGCCGTCAGCACGCTGATGCGGGCGCACCGCATCGCCGTGCTGGGGCACTTGCACAAACCGGTGGTGCCGGTGGCGCTGGCGGCACTGCTGGCCAAGTGGCAGTCGCCCACGCACGGTGGCGCACGCGCCGTTAAGACCGACTATGGCGCCGAGGCGGTGCGCGCGGCCATAGCCAACAACGAACTCGTCAACTACTACCAGCCCAAGGTGGCGGTGGCCGACGGCCGTGTGGTCGGCGTCGAAACCCTGGTGCGCTGGCGCCATCCGGTGGACGGCATGGTGTTTCCGGACCAGTTCATCGGCGTGGCCGAGGCGCACGGCCTGATTGATGACCTGACCCGCGTCGTGTTGTGCGAGGCGTTGGCGCAGTGCCGCGCCTGGCGCGACGCCGGTCTGGCCCTGCGGGTGGCGGTTAACGTGTCGATGGACAACCTGGCGGTGCTGGGTTTCCCTGATTTCGTTGCTGGCGCCGCCAGCGCGGCCGGTGTGCCGCCGTCCGACCTGGTCCTTGAGGTGACGGAAAGCCGGTTGATGACAGACCTGCGCGCGCCACTCGAAATCCTGACCCGGCTGCGCCTGAAGCGCTTCGGCTTGTCGATCGACGATTTCGGCACCGGCCACTCGTCGCTCTCGCAGTTGCGCGACATTCCCTTCGACGAACTGAAGATCGACCGTGGCTTTGTGCACCGAGCCTGGAAGGACGAGACGCTGCGCGCCATCTTCGAGGCCAGCCTCGGTCTGGCGCGCCAACTCGGCATGGAGGTGGTGGCCGAAGGCGTTGAGGACCAGCACGACTGGGACTATCTGCGTCACACCAACTGCGATCTGGCGCAGGGCTATTTCATTGCCCGCCCGATGCCCGCGGCCGAGTTGCCGGGCTGGATGAACAGTTGGCAAGAACGGCTGCAGGCCAGGCCATCCGTGCTGTGTTGAACCGCTCGTCAAACCTTCGCCGGATACCCCGTGATGTCCTGAATGTCCCGGTACAGCGGCTGCAAGCGCTGGTACATGCGGCAGTAGACCCGGCGGTAGAGTTGCTCGTAGGTGTTGGCGTGCTCCGGTTGGGGTTGGAATACTCGGCCGATGCGGGTCATCTGGCAAATAGCGGTCGCAAAGTCAGGGTGCAGTTTCAGGCTCACCGCTGCCAAAATCGCGGCGCCCAGGCCGCTGGTTTCGTACAAATGCGGTCGTTCACACGGCAGGTTGAAGATGTTGGCGGTGATCTGCATGGCGGCGTCGCTTTGTGAGCCCCCGCCCGATACACGCACCTTGGTGATGCGCGTGCCGCCACGTTTTTCGATGCGTTCCTTGGCCTCGCGCAGGGCGTAGGCCAGGCCCTCCAGAATGGCGCGGTAGAGGTGGGCGCGCTGGTGCACATCGCCAAAGCCGATGATGGCGCCCTTGGCCTCGGGGCCGGGAACCTTGATGCCGGGGTTCCAGAAGGGTTGCAACATCAAGCCTTGCGCGCCGGGCGGCACGGCATTGACCAGTTCGTCAAGCAAGGTCTCGGGCGCTACGCCGCGCGCCTTGGCAAGTTGTTGTTCATGCAGGCCAAACTGCTCCTTGAACCAGCTCACCATCCAGAAGCCACGCGTGATCTGGATCTCGGTGTTGTAGTGGTGGGGCACTGCCGCCTGGTAGGGCGGAATGAAGGGCGTGGCCTCCAGGTAGCGCGGCGTAGTGGTGTTGATGGTGGCGGTGGTGCCGTAGGACAGGCAAGCGATCTCAGGTGTCAGGCAGCCCGCGCCGATGACTTCGCAGGCTTTGTCGGCGGCCCCGGCGATGACCGGCAAACCTTCGGGAATCCCGGTAGCCAATGCGACCTTGGCCCCAACCTTGCCAATGATGGTGCCAGCCGGCACCAACTCCGGCAGCATGCTGGGCTTGATTGGCATGGCCTGCCACTTCCAGTCGTGCGCCGGCGCCCAGCAACCCTTTTTGTAGTCAAACGGCACATAGCCGACCTGGCTGGCCACCGAGTCCACAAAACGACCGGTGAAGCGGTAGTTGAGGTAGCCCGAGAGCAGCAGGTACTTGTCGGTCTTGGCCCAGATCTGCGGCTGATGCTGCGCGATCCAATTGGCCTCGGCCTCTTTCTGGAAATGTTTGACGGTGTCGCGCATGCCGATCAGCCGGAAGGCGGCTTCCCACCACCACTTCAGTTTGGGAATTTGCTCAACCCGCCGCTGGTCCAGCCAGATGATGGCCGGGCGCAGCGGCTGGCCGTGTTTGTCCAGGGCTATGGTGGTGCCTCGCTGGGTGGTGATGACCACGCCGGCAATCGCGCTCTTGGGCACCGAGGTGTTGGCCCAGAGTTGCTGGCAGGCCTGGCACAAGGCTTGCCAAAAGGTCTCAGGATCGTTTTCGACCCAGCCCGGCTGCGGCGACTGGTAGCTGTTGATCATCACTTGCGCCTTGTCCACCAGATGGCCCTGCAGGTCGAACAACAGCGCACGCACGCTCTGGGTGCCGTTGTCGATGGCCAGGATGTAAGGTTTGGTGGTGGTGTTCACGACGGCTCCGATGAAGCGCTGGACGATTGACCGTCATTGCGAGCGGAGCGCGGCAATCCAGGGTTTATGGATTGCCGCGCTCCGCTCGCAATGACGAATCTCATGGGTTGCCCTGTTGTGAGTGCAATGACGGGGGGTGGGTCAGGTCTGGCGTTGTGAAGTCGGGAAGTTGGTAATGCGCCGCAATGAGGGCCTGGTAGCGCACGGCTTCGGTGGCCCATCTCGCGTCGCCCCATTGCAGGTGCGGTTCGCACAAGGCGCGGATGCGCGCCAAATGGTCCAGTGCGCCGCGCGGCAACAAGAGTCCCAGGCGGGTGCGGCGCAGCAGCAAGTCGTCCAGGTGCAGGACCGACTCAAACTGGGCGGCAACACCGAGCTCCAGCCACAGGGTGCTGGTGCCGGGGATGACCTGCAGGTCGGCCTCTTTGGCGCTAGCGGCGAGGTCCGCGGCCCGGTAGCCATAGCGCGCCGCCAGGCGGTAGCGCGTGGCGGGGCTCCAACGCGGATTCAAGGGCGGAGTCGGTGTGAACATCACCGCTTCATCCCGCGCAAAGGGTTGGCCCACATGTTTGGCAGCCAGTGCCAGCGCATCCTGCGCCATCAGCCGAAAGGTGGTGAGTTTTCCGCCGGTCAGGGTGACAAGGCCCGATTCGTCCAGCACCACATGGTCGCGCGTGGCTTTGGAGGCGTCACCCTGGCCATCGTCCACCACCGGGCGCACACCGGCATAACAGGCGCTGATATCGGCCGCAGTCAAGGCAGTGGCGGGAAACTGGTCGTTGACCGCCTCGATCAGGTAATCGACTTCGGCCGGTGTGATGCTGGCCTCCACGTTCAGGTCGCCATGGTGGTCCAGGTCGGTGGTGCCAATCAACGTGGCGCCTTCCCACGGGTAGAGGAACACCGGCCGGCCATCGCGCGGGTGCATCAGGCTGATCGATTGGGCGACCGGTAAACGCCAGAACGGCACCACCAGATGGCTGCCGCGCAAGGGTCGCAGCAGCGGCTTGGCGCCAAGCCCCGCGCGCAGGTGGTCGGCCCAGGCGCCGGTG
>JAUXWC010000326.1 GCA_030685025.1 Rhodoferax sp. | reverse complement strand
GTCAGTAGTGCGCGGATGATTTCCACGCGCTGCATCTCGCCAACGCTGAGGGTATGCACCGGGCGCGCGGGGTCGATGTCCAGGCCATATTCGGTGGCCTTGGCGATGATGCTCGCGGTCACGTGCTCAAGCGAGGTGCGGGTCAGGCCCAGCCAGACGTTCTCGGCCACCGTCAGGGTGTCAAACAGGTTGAAGTGCTGGAACACCATGCTGATGCCGTTGGCCCGCGCCTCTTTGGGGTTGCGGATCTTCATTTCCTGCCCATTGATTTTGACCTGTCCGGCATCGGGCTTGACCGAGCCGTAAATGATCTTCATCAGGGTGGACTTGCCCGCGCCGTTCTCGCCCAGCACGGCGTGGATTTCGCCCGGCATCACGCTCAGCGAGACATCGCTGTTGGCGATCACGCCGGGGTAGGCCTTGGTGATGCCGATCAGTTGCAGGCGGGGCGGCGCGGTGGTCATGGGATGTCGGGGCTTGGTCCAGTGACGCTCAGTAGCTTTGTCATTGCGGGCCTGACCCGCAATCCATGGATCCCGCATTGAGCGTGGGGTGGCAGTCCGCGCAGCCAGCGCAGTGACCAAGTTGTGGCTGCCAGGGCGGTTGAGGGTTGAACAAAAAGATTCAAGTGAAGCAGCATCTTGTCAAAAAAAGAGTCACATTCCCGCTTGCGGGTGTCGGCATTCGGGTCCTATGCTAGCCTGTAACCAGGCGATGAGCCTCATGTTTTACCCTCTTGTTCCGCGACACCGACATGACTACCCCACCGATTGAGTTCGTGCACCGAGGCCAAGTGGTCGCGCTGCGCAATGTAGCACCCACCCGAACGCTGCTGGCGCTGCGCCTGGGTGCCTGAGGCGCAGCCAAGGCCATGGGTGCAGCAGACATTGTTGGGGTCCTCGCCTGTCTGGTGGTGATCGGCGCCTTGACTTTCAAGAACGACCACCGCTTCAAATTGGTCGGACTAATAGCGATTCTCTTGTGGGTGCTCTACTACTGGCTGCTGGGTGCCGCAAGCGGTTTCGTCTTCATGCTGCTGCTGGCCGTGCGCCAAGTCATCTCCCTGTTCGCGGAGCGGCTCTCGTCCAGAACCCGCCAATGGGCACTGATCGCCTTGGTGGTGGCGATGACGGCCAGTGCCGCATTTACCTGGGAGGGACTGCAAAGCCTTTTGCCATGGGTGGCTGCTGTCAATGGGGCGCACGCATATTCGGTCCGCTCTGGGATCATGCTGCGGTCGCAGTTGTTCTTGGGCGACTGTGCCTGGCTGGCCTACGCCGTGATCGTGCAGGCCTGGCCCCACGTGGTCTTGATGCTGATCGTGATTTGCGTGAACCTCGTCACGATCCATCGCCTTCGCCGGGAGATTCGATCACTGCGGGGGGTGTAGATCTGGCCGCTCGCCCATGGCCGAGCCATTCAACGCAGGCACGCTGTGGTCAGAAGAACGGCATTCCCACTTGCGGGTGTCGACATTCTGGTCCTATGCTAGCCTGTGTGCAGGCAATGAGCCTGCTGTCTTATCCTCTTGCCGACCCATGCCGAAATGACTACCCCACCGATTGAGTTCGTGCACCGAGGCCAGGTGGTCTCGCTGCGCAATGTACCACCCACCCGCACCCTGCTGGAGCTGCTGCGCGAGGACCTGCGATTGAGTGCCACCAAGGAAGGCTGCGGCGAGGGCGATTGTGGTGCCTGCACGGTGGTGCTGGGCCAGCTTGACAGCCAAGGGCACCTTCAGTACGGGGCGGTGAACGCGTGCATTCGCCTGGCCCATTCGATAAACGGCATGGCCCTGTGGACGGCGCAAGACCTGGTCACCGCGGACGGTAGCCTGCACCCGGTGCAGGAGGCGATGGTGCAGTGCCACGGCAGCCAGTGCGGGTTTTGCACGCCCGGCTTTGTCATGAGCCTGTTTGCCGTGTACCAGAACCAGGTTTGCCAAGGTCAAGCGGTGACGCGCGAAGGGGCGCAGCAGGCGCTGTCGGGCAATTTGTGCCGCTGCACCGGTTACCGGCCAATTCTGCAGGCCGCGCAAACCATGGCAGAGCTGCCAGTGGTTCGACAGGACGAGGCGTTGGTGCTACGAAAACTGGAGCAGATAAGGGATGCTCATCCAGCCCCGCAGGCCGATTCGACCTACTTCGCGCCGCGCACGCTGGCGCAGTTGCTGCGCCTGCGCCGTCGTTACCTCCAGGCGCAGATCGTGGCCGGTTGCACCGACGTGGGGCTGTGGATTACCAAGCTGCACATGGAGTTTGCGCAGGTGCTGGATGTCACGCGGGTGCAGGAGTTGCGGCGCATCGAGGCCTACCCGCACCACGTCGCCATCGGTGCGGCCGTGCCACTGGCGGATGCCTTCGATGCCCTGGTGCAGGACCGGCCGCAATTGCGCGCCTTCGCCCTGCGTTTTGCCGGACCGCCAGTGCGCAACTCGGGCACGCTGGGGGGCAATGTGGCCAATGGTTCCCCGATCGGGGACTCAATGCCGCTGCTGATCGCCCTGGGCGCCAATGTGGTGCTGATGAGTCAGCGTGGCCACCGCGAGTTGCCGTTGGAACAACTCTATACCGGCTACCGGCGCAACGTGATGGCGCCAGACGAGGTGCTGGCCTGGATCAAGGTGCCACGCCCGACGCCCGGTGAACTCAGCAGAATCTACAAAATATCCAAACGCTTCGAGGACGATATTTCGGCGGTCTGCCTGGGGCTCGCTCTGCAACTTGAAGACGGCGTGGTGCGTCGGGCCTCGATTGGTGTGGGGGGCGTGGCCGCGACGCCAGTGCGGGCCGTGCGCACCCAAGCCATGCTATGTGGCAAGCGCTGGAACCAGGACACGGTGCGGCGCGCGATGGAATCCTTGCGCGGCGAGTTTGCGCCGATTTCGGACATGCGGGCCTCGGCCGCTTACCGCACCGAGGTTCTTGGCAATCTGCTGCAACGCTTCTGGCTGGAGAGCCAGGGCGGGGGCGCTGTCAGCCTGGAGACGATTGATCTGGAGGCGACCTCATCATGAGCCGGGACGACGCCTTGACGCCACCATCGAGCAGCGCCGCGGCAGTGGGGACCTCGCACGCCCATGAGAGTGCACGTGCCCACGTCGCGGGGGCTGCCACTTATGTGGACGACATCCCGGAAGTCCATGGCACCCTGCACGCGGCGCCGGTCATGTCGAGCGTGGCGCACGGCAAAATTCTGGCGGTTGACGTGGCCGACGCTTTGGGCATGCCGGGTGTGCGCGATGTGATCCTGGCACGGGATGTTCCGGGTGAACCGATGCTGGCGGCCTTCGCCGGTGACGAGCCGATCTTCGCCCGCGACACGGTGCAGCACGTGGGGCAGGTGATTGGCATCGTGGTGGCTGATACGGTGATGCAGGCGCGCCGCGCCGCGCGCAAGGTCAAGGTGCGCATTGAGCCTCTGCCGGCGGTGCTGAGTATTGAGGACGCCTTGAACGCCAAGAGTTATGTGCTGCCACCGGTGCGGGTGGCACGCGGCGACGCCGCCGCAGCGCTGGAGGCGGCGCCGCACCGTCTGAATGGCTCGCTGGAAGTGGGTGGCCAGGAGCACTTTTACCTGGAGGGCCAGATTGCCTACGCCTTGCCACAAGAGCAATCGCAGTGGCTGGTGTATTCCAGCACCCAGCACCCGGGCGAGGTGCAGCATTGGGTGGCGCACGCGCTGGGGCTGGACAACCATGCGGTGCGGGTCGAGTGCCGGCGCATGGGCGGTGGTTTTGGTGGCAAGGAAACCCAGGCCGGTCACCTGGCCGTGTGGGCCGCTGTCTGCGCCAACAAACTCAAGCGCCCGGTCAAACTGCGGCTGGACCGGGACGACGACTTCATGATCACCGGCAAACGCCATCCGTTTGGCTACCAGTACACGGTCGGTTTTGACGATACCGGCCGCCTGCGTGGTCTGAAGTTGATGATGGCCGCCAATTGTGGTTTCAGCGCCGACCTGAGCGGCCCGGTGGCCGACCGCGCCGTGTTTCACTGCGACAACGCGTATTTTTTGGAGGACGTCGAGATCACGTCTTACCGCTGCAGGCTCAACACCCAAAGCCACACCGCGTTTCGCGGGTTTGGGGGTCCGCAGGGGGTGATCCTGATCGAGGCGATCCTGGGCGACATCGCGTGCCACCTTGGCCTGGACGCCCTCGATGTGCGACTGCGCAACCTGTACTCGGACGAGGTCTTGGCCGGCCCGGCCCACCCTCCGCGACGGCGCGACACCACGCATTACGCGATGCGCGTTGAAGACAATATCCTGCTGCCCCTGCTGTCGGAGTTGGAACGGACCTCGCAGTACCGACGACGCAAACAGGACATTGCTGCCTGGAACGCCAGCAGTGCCGTGATCAAGCGCGGCATCGCGCTCACGCCGGTCAAGTTCGGCATATCGTTCACGGCCACCTTGTTTAACCAGGCGGGGGCTTTGGTGCATGTTTACCTGGATGGCAGCGTGCAGGTTAACCATGGCGGCACCGAGATGGGCCAGGGCCTGAACACCAAGGTGGCGCAGATCGTGGCTGACGAATTGGGGGTGCCTTTGCACCGTGTGTTGTCCACCGCGAGTGATACCAGCAAGGTGCCCAACGCCTCGGCCACGGCGGCCTCGGCCGGTACCGATCTCAATGGCCGCGCCGCCCAGTTTGCGGCGCGCCATGTGCGCGACAACCTGGCTGCATTCGTCGCTGGCCTGGACGCCTGTGGCGCGGGTGCGGTCCGGTTCGAAGCGGGACAGGTGCGCTCGCCGCACGCCACGCGCCGCTTCGACGAGGTGGTGAAACTGGCCTACGCCAACCGCATCCAGCTCTGGAGCGACGGCTTTTACCGCACCCCCAAGATCCACTACGACAAGGCCACGCTCAGTGGGCGGCCGTTCTTCTATTTCGCCTATGGTGCCGCCTGTACCGAAGTGGCGATTGACACCCTGACCGGTGAGAGCCGTGTGCTCAAGGTGGACATCCTGCACGACGTCGGGCGCTCCATCAATCCGGCCATCGACATCGGGCAAATCGAGGGCGGTTTTGTGCAAGGCATGGGCTGGCTGACCACTGAGCAACTGGTTTGGAACGAGCGCGGGCTGTTGACCACCCACGCGCCGAGCACCTACAAGATCCCCACTGCTGGTGATGTGCCGGAACACTTCAGGATCGAGCTGTGGCGTGAAGCCAACCGTGAGGACAATGTGGCGGGTAGCAAGGCGGTGGGTGAGCCACCCTTCATGCTGGCGGTCAGCGTTTACGAGGCCCTGCGCGATGCGATTGGCGCTGCGGGTGGCGAGACGGAAAAGCCGGGCGTGGGTCGGACCCGCGTCAATCTGCTTGCGCCGGCTACCGCGGAAAACGTGTTGCGCGCGCTGTCGGCAGGCGCTGACCTGAAACCAGCATAGGCTGACTGGATGGCCACGGGTCTAGCGGCCGTGCAGGCCATTCAGGCGCCGGACAGGGCGCGCAGGCCAGTGGGATCCACCAGGTTGAGTATCCGCCCGGACCCGCTGATGAGATTGCGGTCGCGCAGGTGGCGTAGCACACGCGACAGGGTCTCCGGGGCAATTCCGAGCTGCGCCGCGATCAGTCGCTTGCGCTGGTGCAGGGGTACGGCCATGGCGCCGCCTTCACCCGCTTCGGCGTGACGCAACAGCCACTCGGCACAGCGCGACTCGGCGTCTTTGGCCAAGCGGCTGACCGCCATTTCAGTCTGCTGTCGGTGCGCCAGCGCCACATCGTGCAACACGGCTTGAGCGGAAGAGTTCAGGCTGCCTAGCGATTGGCGGAACTCGGACAGGGGCACGCGGCGCAGGCAGACTTCGGTCTGTGACACGGCATCGACCGCGCTGGGAAGATTGAGCACGGCGGTGGTGGCCTCCAGCCAGACGGGGCCCTCCAGCACTCCCAACTGGTGCTCCAGCACGTCCCCTTCGAGCACACCCAATCCGACGCGTCCGGATTCAAGATAGGTGACCCAATGCGGCGTCTCCGAGCGTCTGAGCAGGGTCACGCCGCTGGCCACTGTTTGGCGTTCAGCAGTATTGGGAAAGGTGGACACAGGCAGCATGCTGCCGACTGTGACGCGCTTGTTCGTCAAAAGCCTTGAGCGAAATCAAAGAATTGCCACGAATTGACTCAGATCACTAGCACATCTGGAGAATCATTGCCTTGGGCATGGGTGTCGGGGGTGCGAGCTGTCGGTAGTGGGCGATACGTGCAGTGTGAGGCGCGAAGTGCGTGCCCGCCGCGGCATGATGGCTGCATGCGTCCTACTGCGACTTAGAATTGCCCAATCAGTCGGGGACAGAGCTGAAGGTCTGTCCCACAATGCCTTCCACTTAACAGGAGACTTGCGTCATGTTCAAACACATTCTGGTTCCCGTCGATGGCTCCGCCACAGCAGCGCTGGCGCTCGACAAGGCCATCGGCTTGGCCCGGGCTTTCAGCAGCCAGGTTACGGTGGTCTTTGTGATTGACCCGTACCCGTTTGCTGGGGTCGGTACCGATTTCTCGTACGGTCAGACCGAGTACCTGAGCGCGGCAACCGCCGAGGCCAATGCCGCCATCAAGTCGGCGCGGCAAGCGTTGGAGGCTGCTGGAGTGCCCGTGACCACGTCGATAGTCGAGGCCCATGCCGCCTGGCGCGGCGTGGTGGACGCAGCCACCAGCGCGCAGGCCGATCTGATTGTGATGGGCTCACATGGCCGCAGTGGTCTGGAGAAACTGGTGCTGGGAAGCGTGGCTCAGCGAGTGTTGTCGCACACCCAACTGCCAGTGCTGGTCGTGCGCGAGTAACTTTGCCCCCACGCTCCGCCGCTCCGCGGGTCGCTGCCCCCCGAGGGCGCGCGTTTCTCCTTGGGGCGGCCCAGCGGTGAAACTAGCCGCCGTGCCCGCAGTCGTCAGCCGCATTGACCCACGTAACCGCAGGCGGTGCAGAAATCGCAGCCGTCCTTGTGGATGACGGTCGGGTTGCCGCATTCAGGGCAAACCTTGCCGGCCATGGTGCTGGGTGCGGCCTGGTCCTTTGGCGCGTCGAGCACGCCCATGTCGCGCAGCGGGAAACCTTCTTCGTCCAGTACCCCGAGCATGGCGTAGCGATGGATGATCAGGCGTGCCAGGTAGGCCACGGTTGAGGGCCAGGTCTGCTGGCGGCGCTCGCCATGGGGCAAGCCTGGCACGAAGGCCATGAAGTGACCCAGCGGCTCGGCGTAGTTCAGCAACTTGCGTAGCTTCATGCCGATCCAGGCTGGATCAATCACCCGCATGTCCAGTGACAGCAGGCGCGCCAGGCCATCAAGCGCCTTGGGGTAATTGCCGGAGAAGCCGACCGCGCAAGGGCGGGTCACCGGATTTCCGTCGTGGCCGGGTAGCGTGATTTCCTTCAGCGTGAGGGTGAACGCCTCGCCGGTGGCCGGGTTGTCGACATCGACTGACCAGGCCAGCGTGCCAGACGGGCCGGTTTGCGGCTCGCCGCGGCTGAACATGGCGTCAATCACCGGTGTCGGGCTCTGCTTGTCGCCGCCGGGCAGAGCCTTGAGCTGCTCGCAGCGCCAGCGAATCACGGCGGCTGTGGCGGCCACTACGCCCGGAAACAAGCGCAACTCACCGTGGGGTGGGAACGGCATCTCGAACGAATGCTCCTCGGCCACGGTGGCCAGGGCGTCGAGTTTGAGTTGCAGCCAGGCCGGGTCGTTGGAGCGCAGGTCCATGGACAGCGTCTTGGCCAGCGCACCCAGGCCACGCGGCTGATCGGTGCCGTTGACCCAGACTTCGAAGGGCTTGGGCGCGCCGCCTTCTTCCGGCGCGAGTTCGCCCACAAACAGGGCGAAGCTGCCAAACGGGTGCTGCACCATGAAGGTCCACGCCGGGTTGCCTGCCGGCAGTTCGGGCCGACTCGGCCAGCGCAGCGAGGACAGCACCGGTGCCGGCAGGCGTTCCAGAGCCAGGCGTCGATTGGCGCCATCAATCTGCAGTGGTGCCGCCTTGGCCGGTGCCTGGTTGCTGCTGACGCTCAACACCGAACCCAATACCGAATTGGGGCGGTAAGTGGCCAGCCCCTTGAGGCCGGACTGCCAGGCTTCCATGTACAGATTCTGGAAGTCTGCATAGGGGTAGTCGACCGGTACGTTCACCGTTTTGGAAATCGCCGTGTCGATGAACGGCGCCACCGTGGCCACCATCGCCTCGTGGGCTTGCGCGCTCATTTCCAGTGCGGTCACAAAGGCCGATGTCAGGGGTGCATCGACGCCACGCATGTGGCGGTACAGGCGCCAGGCGTGGTCTTCGACCGCGTACTCCTTGAAGCTGCCGTCGACCATGCGCTTCTTGCGCGTGTAGGACCAACTGAAGGCCGGCTCGATGCCGTTGCTGGCGTTGTCCGCAAAGGCCAGGCTGATGGTGCCGGTGGGGGCGATCGACAGCAGATGGGAGTTGCGCAGACCGTGCGCGCGCACCCGCTCTTTCAGGGCCGCTGGCAGGCGCGAGGCGAAGTTCTGACCACTCAGATACAGGTCGGCGTTGAACAAGGGGAAGGCGCCACGCTCACGCGCGAGCTCAACCGAGGCCTCGTAGGCGGTGTCGCGCATCAGTTCGGAAATCTGGCGCGCCATGTCGCGCGCGGCCTGCGTGTCGTAGCGCAAGTTGAGCATCACCAAAGCATCGCCCAGGCCGGTGAAGCCCAAGCCGACACGGCGCTTGCTGCGGGCTTCCTCCTGCTGCTGGGGCAGGGGCCAGACGGTGACGTCCAGCACGTTGTCGAGCATGCGGGTCGCGACTCGCGCCACATCGGCGAACGCCACGCGATCGAATTCGGCGTTGTCGTCGAACGGGTTCTTGATGAAGCGCGTCAGGTCAATGGAGCCCAGGCAGCAACAGCCATAAGGAGGCAAGGGTTGCTCGGCGCAGTTGTGAACGTACAAACCGTTGGCATCGAAGGCATGAACATCGGTCACAGTGACGTCGTAGACATCTGCGTCGCCATCGGGGGTCAGCGACTCGACCGTGACCGTAAAGCGTTCCCGGTTGAGGTTGCGCTTGTAGTCTTGCAGCGCGTCGGCCAGGCGTTGCGCCTTGGCGGTGTCTTTAAAGCCGATCAAGTCGGCGTAACTCCCCAGGTTGTCGCCGCTGATCACCAGTTCGTGGAGCGCTTGGGTGTTGTAGGCGCTGTCGCCACCGCGGCCGTTGGGCAGCATGCGCGGGCCGCCTGGGCGGCGATCACGGTAAATGGTTGAGGCGATACCCAAACGCATCAGCATGCGCTGGGTGGTTTCCAGCAGCCGCGCGTCGGCTTGAGTCAGCCGCACGCTGACGCCTTTTTCCTGGGTGCCTTGCACCGAACCATCGGCGTCGAAAAGCCCCCGCAATACGCCGACGTAGAAGTCGCTGGAGCCTTGTTCGATGGCGGGCGTCAGTGTCTTGTGGCCTGGCGTTAGCCCCAACTCCAGCGCTAGTTTGCGCAAGGCGCCGCTGGCCAGTCGGAATTCACCACGCCCATTGATGCAGCGCTGCCAGCCCTGGAAGTCGGCGCGGTGTGGCATCGTCTGCGCCGCCGCGTAGGCGGCTTGCATGACGCCGCTGGCGCTGTGCTCGCCCTCGGTGGCCGCGCCATTGGCAACCAGTTTCAACTCTGGCGCCCAAACTGACAATACAGCTTTGTCCTGTTTGAGCGTGCCGTCTCCGACCAGCAGGCCAATCAAGTAACCCTCCGCGTGGGTGTGCGCACCGTCCCAGCCAAGCAATGCGCGATGGTTGTGCAGCATCAATTCGTCACCGGGTGACAGATCACCTGCCTCGGTCCATTCGGCCTCGATGGCGTAGCGGGTCTTGCTGCGTACCCGGCGCACCGGGTGGTCGGCCGTGAGGCGCAGTGACTGCCCCTCGCGACAGCGCAAGTTGAGCACCGGTTTGTGCCCGGTGGCAAAGAAACCGGCGGATTCGGTTGCGAATGCCTGGCCGTCAACGACGGCGCTGAAGCGCTGGCCAATCAAGTCGCGCACCTGGCGCGCGCCATCGGTGGTCATGACCCACGCGTCGGCGGTAACGCACGGATTCGTGCTGGCAATCGTTTCGCAGTACGACAGGTTGTTGTCGCGGTTGATGTGGTCCAGGAACAGCACGCCGGGTTCGGCGTGGTCGTAGGTGGAGCGCATCACTTGGTCCCACAACTCGCGGGCCTTGAGTTTGCGGTAAACCCAATGGTTGCCGTCCGGTGTCTGGTAGGCGCCGGCGGCCTTCTGTGCGTGGCCGGGCTCGGCGCGGTGTACCAGCTCGATTTCGCCATCGGTTTGAACGGCGGCCATGAAGGCATCGGTCACGCCGACCGAGATGTTGAAGTTCTTCAAGTCGCCGTGGTCTTTGGCGTGAATGAACTCCTCGATGTCGGGATGGTCGCAACGCAGCACGCCCATCTGGGCGCCCCGGCGCGCGCCGGCGGACTCGACGGTCTCGCACGAACGATCAAACACGCGCATGTAGCTGACTGGGCCCGAGGCGCTGCTTTGCGTGCTGCCGACCCACGCGCCGCGCGGGCGGATGCGCGAGAAATCGTAGCCGACACCGCCGCCGCGACGCATGGTCTCGGCGGCTTCGGTCAGCGCCGTGTAGATGCCGGGGTGGCCATCCTCGACGTGGGCGATCGAGTCCCCCACGGGCTGCACAAAGCAGTTGATCAAGGTGGCTGACAGGTCGGTGCCGGCTGCGGACTGGATGCGTCCGGCCGGCAGAAAACCGCTTTGCAGCGCTTGGAGGAACTTGGCTTCCCAAGCCTTTTGCTGGTCCGGCGCTTCGTTGGCGGCCAGCGCCCGGGCCACGCGTTGGTTGACATCGAAGATGGTTTTCTCATCGCCCTTGCCGTACTTCTCGATCAGCACTTCGTGGCTGATTTCCTGCGCTGGCAGCGTACTGGATTGGGGTTGGACGGGGCGGTCAACGGTTTGATTGGACATGTGACAGATTTCCAAAAGAAGGGGAATTTGGTGAGGCGGGCCTGTGCTTTCGTGACGGTAATCCAGTCAAGATTAGCAGGCGAAAAGTACCTGAATATTGGGGCTTCTCAGCTTGACAGCGTCCATGTCACTCTGGCGCGTCTGCAAGGAGATTTGGTATTCCGCGGGCACCGCAATTTTACTTGCGCCAACGCCCCGTCGGGCCCTGTCGCGGGGCCGTGCTCAAGTTATTTGTGAGGGATGAGGTGCCAGGCGCGCCGATGCTCGTTTCGGTGCGGGCAGAGCTGAGGGCGCTCGGGCGGGAGCAGCCGGATCGGGCTGCGCTTGTCAGCGCCGGGATGAGCCCGCCAGTCTCCGGCCAAGCATATGGCAAAAGGAGGCTGGAATTCGGTTAGTAAGCGACCACTTGGGTTCTAGCCGCCGCAAGCGCCGTTGCCGCAGCAACTGCCGGTGGAGACCACTGCGGCGGGTGCGGTTTTGCTGATTTCGACGCGCCACAGGTCCGGGCCGGATTGCAGGTATTGCCAATTGAATTGGCCGTTGGCCAGCGACTGGAACTGAAAGTACAGCGGACGCGGGTCGTGGTCGTTGATCAACTGCATTGACTGGCCCACTTCCAGTGCATTGAACAGGCTGAAAATCTGGGGGTGACGTTGACGCGGTTCGACTTCACGGACGTCTATGGTGCTGGCAAACTCGGTGGTCATCTGGGGTTTCCTGAAACTTTGCGGGACAGACCTCAGCGAAGCGAAGCTCTGTCCTCAACTGATTGTCGGATGTTGGGCGGGGGCTGCAATTAATGCATTATAAGTGCCTGTTTTTGCGCCGCCGCCTCAACTTGACATCAGGGCTTGCTGTCGGCCTGAGACTTGCCGCCCAGCTTGGCGCGTGCGTCGGCAATTTCAGCTACCACCAGGGTGGCGTCGCGGGAGCCTGGTTCGAGTACCGTGAGGGCTTTTTCCCAATGCGTGATTGCCAGCGCGAAGTCCGCGCGCCGGAACGCGGCCGAGCCGACCATCATTAGGGCCATGGGTTGCTTGGGATTCAAGGCCAATGCCTTGTTGAGCAGGGTCATGGGTCGACCCTCGACTTGATTGCCCGCGCGCATCGCCAACAGGTCCGCGTACTGGGTCAGCAGGTCGGCGTCGGTGTCGATCAATTTGCCGGCCTTCACAAAGGCTTGTTCGGCCTCGTCTAGGCGGCCCATCACCTTGTAGGCGCGTGCCAGCCTGGCCCAACCGGCGAGATCGTCCGGCTGGGACTTCAAGCGCGCGGCCAGGCCTTCCACCATCTGGTTGATTTTTTCCGGCGTGACAGCGCCCGCAGTGGCTGGATCAACGGGCGGCAATTTGGCGGCTGCCGGGTCGGCCGGGCGGGCTGGCTTGCCGGGGGTTGCCGACATGCCAGCCTGTTCGCGGGCCTGGGCGATGTTCGACTCGATCTGCGTCGCATCCGGTGAACCCGGCGGCAATACGGCGAGCAGCTTCTCCCAATAGCTCACGGCGGTACTGAAGTCGGCGCGTCGGTAAGCGGCCACGCCGGCCATCATCAGGCCCATTGGGTGTTGCGGGTCCAGTGCCAGGGCGCGTTGCACCAGCGCGAGCGGTCTGCCTTCGATATTGTGATCGGCGCGCACCGCCAGCAGATCGGCGTAAGTCACCAACATCTCAGCGTCACTGTTGATCACGTCGCCGGCCTTGACAAAGGCTTGTTCGGCTTCGTCCAAACGTCCCATGACCTTGTAGGAGCGCGCCAGCATCGCCCAGCCCTTGGGGTCGTTCGGATTGGCCTTCAGGCGCGCGGCCAGTCCTTCAACCATCTGTTCAACCTGATGGTTGGCCGAAACTGCGGCTGCGCCAGGGTCCATGGCCGCCGGCTGGCCCAGCCACAGATACATGCCGGCCGCTGTCACCGGTACCAGGATCGCGACCGCCAGCGCAGTGAGTCGCCCGGAGTGCCGCACCGGTGCATCACCAGTCGGCGCGGGCCCGACCGTGGCGGTATCGTCCAGCATGCGGAGCTGCAACTCGTCGCGGGTAACGTCGTAGTCGGCCGCGCTGATGGCGCCGCGCGCCAGATCGCGTTCTAGCGCCTGCAGTTGGTCGCGGTAGATCGAGATGTTCAGGTTCTGGCTGGACACCAGGCTGGCAGCCGCGGGTCGCAGCAGCGCGCGCATCAGCCAGCCCACCACCAGCAGCGTCAACAGCGCCGCGATCACAAGAAAAACTGTCATGAGGGATCGGCTTCCTTGAGCAGGCGTTGCGCCTTTTCGCGCTGTGCGGTATCGAGAGTGGGGGAGGAGGGGTCGCGGGCGCTGCCACGGACCATGCGGACCAGTGCCACGACAGCGCCAATCAGCAACACCAGCGGGCCGAACCAGAGCAACCAGGTCACCGGCTTGACCGGCGGGCGGTAGAGCACGAAGTCGCCGTAACGGCTGACCATGAATTCCATGATCTCCTGGTCGGTTTTATTGGCCTTGATCAAGCCACGAATCTCACGGCGCAGGTCCAGTGCCAGGTCGGCCCGCGAGCCCGCCAGCGACTCGTTCTGACAGACCAGGCAGCGTAATTCTTCGGAGATCACGTTCAGGCGCTGTTCCACCACCGGGTCTTCGGCCAAAGGCGGCGCCTCGCCCGCCCAGGAACTTGCCGCGCAGAGCAGGGCGAGCCCTATCACCAGCCAGGTCTTCACTTGTTCAACTCCTGAATTAGCGGCAAGATTTTGTCCTTGAGGGCTTCTGGCGTCACCGGGCCAATTTGCTTGTAACGAATCATGCCCGCCTTGTCGATCAGAAATGTCTCGGGCACGCCGTAGACACCATAGTCGATCCCAATGCGGCCATCGCGATCAGTGACCGACAAATCATAGGGGTCGCCATGACGAGCCAGCCACTTCAAGCCATCGCTAGCTTGGTCCTTGTAATCCAATCCGATGATGGGCACAGTCTTGGTTTTGGCGAATTCCATCAGGATCGGGTGTTCCTGCCGACAGGCCACGCACCAGGATGCCCATACATTGAGCAACCATACCTTACCCAACATTTGTTGGTTCGAAAAGCGCTGGTCAGGTGCATGCAGGCGCGGCGCGTCAAACGCCGGGGCTGCCTTGCCAACCAGCGGCGAGGGCACTTCGCGTGGGTCACGCGTCAAGCCAATCGCCAAAAAGATCACCAGCACCACAAACAGCGCCAGCGGGATCAGCGCCTTCTTCATGCCGGCAGCCCCTTGATTGGCGCCGCCGCCGACGCCACTTTGCGACGGTAACGCCGGTCCAGCGCCGCCATGGCACCACCCAATGCCATTAACAGGCAGCCACCCCAGATCCACGTGATGAAGGGCTTGTGATAGACCCGCATGGCCCAGGCCGGGTTGGCGCCGTCTTCAAGACGCTCACCAAGCGAGACATAGACGTCGCGGGTCAGCCCGGTGTCGATGGCGGCCTCGGTCATGGGCATGGTCGATGAAAAATAGGTTCGCTTCTCGGGGTGCAGGACCTTCAGCACGCGACCGTCACGGATCAGTTCCACATCACCCACGTCGGCGGCGTAGTTGGGACCCGGCGCCTGGCGAATGCCGGTCAGCCGAAAGGTGTAGCCGCCCACTGCGACGGTGTCACCGACGACCATGCGCACATCTTTTTCGGTTTCGTAGCCCTTGACCATGGTGATGCCCACCACACAGACAGCGATGCCGATGTGGGCTACATGCATGCCCCAAAACGACACTGGCGTGGCCTTCCAATTGGCGGTGTCGCGCAGTTGGCGGAAGATCTGCAGCGCCGAAGCCATAACGATCCACAGGGCCAGACTCAACCCGAGGGCAACCAGCCACGACCAGGGCCCGGCCAACAGGGGCAAGCCGCAGCCCGCAAGCACCGATATGATCGCGACTGGGCGCAGTTTTTTCGTCAACTCGGCCACGCTGTCGTTCTTCCAGCGTGAGTACGAGCCGATCACCATGAACAGCAGCACCGGCACCATGATGGGCGCAAACACGGCGTTGAAGTAGGGTGGCCCGACCGACAGCTTGCCCAGGCCAAGAGCGTCGATGATCAGTGGGTACAGCGTGCCCAGCAGCACACTGGCGGCCGCGGTGGTCAGCAGAACGTTATTGAGCAACAAGAAAGTCTCGCGCGAGATCAGCGCAAACGCGCCGCCCGTGCGCACCCTGCCGGCGCGCATAGCAAACAGCGTGAGCGAGCCGCCTACCACCACCACCAGGAACAGCAGGATGAACACGCCGCGCCGGGGGTCCGTGGCGAAGGCATGCACCGAGGTCAAGACACCCGAGCGCACCAGGAAAGTACCCAGCAAGCTGAGTGAAAACGCGGTGATCGCCAGAATAATCGTCCAGTTCTTGAACAGACCCCGCTTTTCTGTCACGGCCAGCGAGTGGATCAAGGCCGTGCCCACCAACCAGGGCAGGAACGAGGCGTTTTCCACCGGGTCCCAAAACCACCAGCCGCCCCAGCCCAGTTCGTAGTAGGCCCACCAGGACCCCACGGCGATGCCCAGCGTCAGGAAGATCCATGCAGCCGTCGCCCAGGGCCGTGACCAGCGCGCCCACGCGGCATCCAGCTGACCGTTGAGCAGGGCGGCGATGGCAAAGGCAAACGGCACCGCCAACCCCACGTAGCCCATGTACAACAGGGGCGGGTGAATCACCAGACCCGGATCTTGCAGCAAGGGATTGAGGTCGCGGCCATCGGCGGGGATCTCGCTCAAGCGCTCGAACGGGTTTGAGGTGATCAACATGAACAGCAGAAAACCGACCGCCACCAAGCTCAGAATACCCAGCACGCGAGACACCATGGCGTCGGGCAACTGACGGGAGTAGATCGACACCGCCAGCATCCAGGAGGTCAGCATGAAATGCCACAACAGCAGAGAGCCCTCATGCCCGCCCCAAACGCCCGCCACCCGGTAGAGCCCGGGCAGCTTGGAGTTGGAATGCTGCGCCACGTACGAGACCGAGAAATCGTTGGTGTAAAAGGCGTAGGTGAGACAAGCAAACGAAAACGCGGTCAGCAGCCACAGCGCCTGCGCGCCCGGTCGGGCAATCGCCATCCAATTTGCGCGCCCTTGCTGTCCGCCTATGACGCTGAGCGTTCCGGTAGCCAAAGCGACCATCAGGGACAGGATCAGCGAGAAGTGACCTAGTTCGGGAATCATGGTGCTCTTTCTAATCAGTTGAGGACAGAGCTGAAGATCTGTCCCGCAAATTTTTCGACTTAGTTGAGGACAGAGCTGAAGATCTGTCCCACAAGAATTTCGACTTGGTTGAGGACAGAGCCAAAGGCCTGTCCCGCGAGAATGTTGAGTTGGTTGAAGACAGGGCGCTTGTTGGCGACGCCTGATTGCGCTCGATCGGGGAAGCTCTCACTTAAGTGTCTTGATGGTTTTCTGGGCCTGGTCCAACGCATGCTGGGCCTCGGGTGGCATGTAGTTCTCATCGTGCTTGGCCAGCACTTCGGATGCCGTGAAATGGCCATCCATACCCAACTTGCCTTGCGCGACGACGCCTTTGCCCTCGCGAAACAGGTCGGGCAGGATGCCGGTGTAAGACACGGGGACGTCCTTGGCCGTATCCGTCACGACAAACGACACGGTCAGGTCGTTGCGCTTGACGGAGCCCTCCTTGACCATGCCACCGACGCGGAAGGTCCGGTTCTTGGGCGCTTCGCCCGAGACGATCTGGGTGGGTGTGAAAAAGAACACCAGGTTGCTCTCGAAGGCGTTCAGAACGAAGTAGGCGGCCAAACTCACGGCGACCAAGCCGCCGGCAATGAAGGCGCCGCGTTTATGACGAGGTTTCATGAGGATGTGCTTTCAGATGCGATTTCGCTGCGAAGGTTCCGCAGCACTTGTCGGCGCCGCAGGTTGACCAGGAATACTTCTATCGTCATCACGGCCGCCGTGACGCCGAAGCTACCCCAGACATAGAGGCCGTAGCCCCCCATGGCAAAAAATTCGGACGCGCTATTCCACTGCATGTTTGACCCACTCCGTATGTCGTTCGCGCTCAAGGATGATGGTGCGCACCCTTAGCAGCGCCACCGCGATGGCGTACATCCAGAATGCCGCGACCATGATCAGCATGCCCCACAGCATGGTGCTAGCCATCGACGGCGCGCGGGTCAATGACACCGAGGCACCCTGGTGCAAGGTGTTCCACCACTGGACCGAAAAGTAGATGATGGGTACATTGACGACACCCACCAGGACCAGCACCGCGCCAGCCTTGTCGGCGCGTCGCGGATCGTCGATGGATGACTGCAGGGCCAGGAAGCCAAGGTACAAAAACAGCAGGATCAACGTTGACGTCAGTCGTGCATCCCACACCCACCAGGCGCCCCACATGGGTTTGCCCCAGAGCGCCCCAGTCACCAATGACAGAAAGGCGAACAAGGCGCCTGTTGGCGCCAGGGCGGAGGCCATCATACTAGAGAGGCGGGTGTTGAAAGCCAGTCCCAAACCAGCCCAAAAAGCCATGATCAGGTAAATGAACATCGACATTTGCGAGGCGGGCACGTGCACGAAGATGATGCGGTAGCCTTGGCCCTGCTGCGAATCGGTGGGCGCGACGAAAAACGAAATCCACAGACCCGTGATCATCAGCACGGCGGCCAGCATGGCAAACCAGGGCCACATGCGCCCGGCCAGCCCGTAGAAGTTCTGCGGGGAGGCGTACTTGAACCAATGAATCGTGCGTGTTGTCATTCCAAGGAAATCCTCAAGGCAGTGGCCGTCGCCAGGGGGGCAAAAAAGGCCGATAACACCAGCAGCGCGGCCAGCAAAGACAGGTGGCCGTTGGCGCCCAACCCGGCGGCATCCGCTTCGACCGCACCGGCGCCAAATATCAGAACCGGAATATACAGCGGCAGGATTAAGAGCGACAGCAATACCCCTGCGCCCCGTACACCCAAGGTCAGCGCCGCGCCAATCGCACCGATCAGGCTCAGCGTGGGGGTGCCCAGTAACAGGGAGAGCATCAAAATCCCCAATGCGCGGCCATCAAGACCAAACTGCAGACCCAGCACCGGCGCCATCAGCACCAAAGGCACTCCCGAAAGCAGGAAATGCGACAGGGCTTTGGCCGCCACCAGCAGGCTCAACGGGGTGCTGGACAGGACCATCTGCTCCAGACTGCCATCCGCATAGTCGGTCGCAAACAGGCGTTGCAGCGACAGCATGGCGGCCAACAAGGCGCTGACCCACAGCACGCCCGGCGCCATGCGCAGCAGCAAGGCGGACTCCGGTCCAATCCCGAGCGGAAACAGGCTGGCGATGACTACAAAAAACACCAGCGGCGTCAGCACTTCGCCTTTTTGACGCACGGCTAAGGCGACTTCTCGCCGCAGCACGGCCAACAGTACGCCTGCGGGGCCCAGCTTGGCCGCGCTCACTGGAGTACCTTCGTGTTGCGCACTGCGGCGCGAGCTGGCTTGAGACGGCCCGGCGCTGCGCTCATGCTCCCAACTCCAGTATCTGGGCCGGGATCGCGCCGATGTCGACCTGCTGATGGCTGGTCAACACGGCCAGACCACCCTGGCCAAGGTGCGACGCGATCAGGTCGGCCAACAGCCGCACCCCCGCCTCGTCCATCGCCACAAATGGCTCGTCCAGCACCCATAGACGCGCGGGGCTCAATGCCAGACGCGACAAAGCCACCCGACGCTTGAGCCCCTGCGACAAGTGTCGGACCAACTGATTCTGTCGACCTTTCAGGCCGAAGCGGACGAGCACGTCCTGCGCCGCTTCGCCGGCCAGAGCAGTGCCAGCCAGCGCGCACCGGAAACGCAAATTCTCCATCACGGTCATGGACTCTTGCAGTGCGTTGGCATGGCCAAGGTAGAACAGTTCCTGATAGAAGGCATCCCTTTGGGCTTGAATGGGTGTGCCATTCCACAATACCTGGCCTGAGTCGATGGGCGCCAAGCCGCATACCATGCGTAGCAAACTCGTCTTGCCGACACCATTGGCACCGGTTACGTAAAGCCAGCGACCGCTCGTCAGCACGCAATCGACGTTGCGAAAGAGCTGACGTTCACCGCGGGAGCACCCGAGTTCGGAAAAAGACAGTTTGGAGTTATTTTTCAATTATCGGTTTCTCAATCCCGGGGAGTCAATTTTACGGCACTGGCATGCCGACCAAGCTAGGCTTGCGTTGACCTACGACAGGGGGAGCTCAATTCACGGCGTGTTTTTCCGCAAAAGGGTGATCAATCCGCAGCCTGACCAAGCCCGCGCAAAGTCCATGTGGGACCGTTGCCAGCCATTGAGGTTCCGTAAAATCTTGACCAATGTTTGATCTGGATTAAGGGTTAACCCACTACGCCGACAGACAATGAGCCGCTCGAAACGAATAACTGCAGCCTTCGTCGAGCCGAGATGTCCACCTAGCCGGTGGGTTGGCTGCGAGGTAAAAACGGAGAAAATTCATGAAGATTCAGCGTCTTTCCAGTGTTGCCGCAGTGATACTGGCAGCTTTTTCGATCTCTGCCCTGGCGCAGGAAAAGGGCCCGGAAGTGCCAGCGATGACGGCAGTCGAAAAAGAAGCAGCCAAGAAGATCTACTTCGAACGCTGCGCGGGCTGCCACGGCGTCTTGCGCAAAGGGGCCACCGGCAAGAACCTGGAGCCGCACTGGAGCAAGACCGACAAGGACGGCAAGAAGACCGAAGGCGGTATGCTGGCCTTGGGTCAATCGCGCCTTGAGAAAATCATTGGTTACGGCACTGATGGCGGCATGGTCAACTTTGACGACATCCTGACCAAGGAAGAACTCACGCTGATGGCCAAGTACATTCAGAATGTTCCTGACGTGCCGCCCGAGTACAGCTTCAAGGACACGATGGACTCCTGGAAGGTGATTGTTCCCGTCAAGGATCGTCCGACCAAGCAGATGAACAAGTTCAACCTGAAGAACTTCTTCTCAGTGACCTTGCGCGATACCGGTGAAGTGGCGCTGATCGACGGCGACACCAAGGACATCCGCAGCATCGTCAAGACCGGCTACGCCGTGCACATCTCGCGCCTGTCTAAGTCCGGGCGTTATGTGTATGTGATCGGCCGCGATGGGCGCCTGTCCTTGATTGACCTGTGGATGGAGAAGCCCAGCGTGGTGGCCGAAGTCAAGATCGGTTTTGACGCGCGCTCGGTGGATACCTCCAAGTTCAAGGGCTTTGAAGACAAGTACGCGATCGCCGGTTCCTACTGGCCGCCTCAATACGTGATCATGGATGGCGACACGCTCAAGCCGCGCAAGGTAGTCAGCACGCGCGGCATGACGGTTGATGGCGAATACCATCCCGAGCCACGCGTTGCCTCTATCGTTGCCTCCGAGATCAAGCCGGAATGGGTGGTCAACATCAAGGAAACCGGCCAGATCCTGCTGGTGGACTACTCCGACATCGAGAACTTGAAGACCACCACAATCGCCTCGGCCAAGTTCTTGCACGACGGTGGTTTTGATGCCTCCAAGCGTTATTTCCTGGTTGCGGCCAATGCATCGAACAAGATCGCTGCCGTTGACTTGAAGACCGGCAAGTTGGCTGCTTTGGTGGACACGGCCAAGATTCCTCATCCGGGCCGTGGCGCCAACTTCGTTCATCCGAAATTTGGCCCTGTCTGGGCGACCGGCCACCTGGGCGCCGATGTGGTGACGCTGATCAGCACGCCATCCGAGGACAAGAAGTTCGCCAAGTACAAGGAGTTCAACTGGAAGGTCGTGCAGGAAGTCAAGCACGTTCCGGGCAACCTGTTCGTCAAGACGCATCCCAAGTCCAACCACTTGTGGGCGGACTCGGCGCAGAATGCCGACAAGGAAACCGCTGAGTCGGTGTCAGTCTGGAAGATGGGCGACTTGTCCAAGCCGTTCAAGACCATCAATGTGGCCAAGGACTCCGGTTTGCCCGTCACCAAGGCCACGCGTCGCGCAGTGCACCCCGAGTACAGTGCCGATGGCACCGAAGTTTGGATCTCGCTGTGGGGCGGCAAGGCCGACCAGTCTGCCATCGTTGTGTACGATGACAAGACCTTGGCAGTGAAGAAGGTGATCACCGATCCGAAGATGATCACGCCCACCGGCAAGTTCAACGTGTACAACACGCAGCACGACATCTATTAATCTGTGATCGTGAGTTGAAACGGCGGCGGAAGGGTTTCGACCCTTCCGCCCTTGTTTTGCCAAGTATTTCAATCGAGTTTGGAGAATGTTGATGGCTGGAAAGATTGCGGGCCTCTGGGCGGCACTGAAAAAACCAAGCGCCAA
>JAUXWC010000325.1 GCA_030685025.1 Rhodoferax sp. | reverse complement strand
CCAGGCCGTGCCATAGACGCGCTGCAACATCTCGTTATTGTGGTCACCGCGCCAATAGGCACCGGCGAGCTTCATCAGTTTGAAGTGCTTGAGCTTGCCGGTGCTGGGCACGTGGGGGCCACGGCACAAGTCTTCAAACTTACCTTCACGGTAAAGTGACACATCCTGATCTGCAGGAATGCTCGCAATAATTTCAGCCTTGTAGTGTTCGCCCAGGCTCTTGAAATAGGCCACCGCCTGGTCGCGCGGCAAGACTCGGCGCGTGACCGGCTCGTCCTTGGCGGCGAGTTCGGCCATCTTCTTTTCCATCGCCAACAGGTCATCGGGCGTGAACGGACGTTTGTACGAAAAATCGTAGAAGAAGCCGTTCTCGATCACCGGCCCGATCGTCACCTGGGCGTCCGGGAACAGCTCCTTGACCGCATAGGCCAACAGGTGGGCGGTCGAGTGGCGAATCACTTCCAGCCCATCAGCGTCCTTTGCCGTGACGATAGACAAAGGGCTGTTGTGGTCGATCAAATGGCTGGCATCAACCACCTTGCCGTCGATCTTGCCAGCCAATGCCGCCTTGGCCAGGCCGGCGCCGATCGAGGCGGCGACTTCGGCCACGGTGACGGGGCCTGGGAAGTCGCGTTTCGAACCGTCAGGAAGCGTGATTTGAATCATGATGAAGAAGCATTGAATGCGTTGGGAAAGGCAAAAAAAAACGCGGTACAGACCGCGCTTGACTTTCGATGGTGTAGCTGACAGCGCACAAGGCGCGCGGACTACGGCCTCATAGCTCTATGAAAACTGGGCCGGTGTAGTTCGCGGTGTCATAACCAGATTGCCTTTCTCGCTCTTATACAGAAGTTGAGCCGCTAGTTTAACCCACGGGCATCGCCCGTGAATGAATCCGCCGCAAAACTCCGGCAGTAGCTCAAGATCAGGATGGCCGGGTATTCCGCTGCGCTCATGTCCCCCGGCCTGCGGCCTCCTCCTTGACTTCGCTACGCAGAACACCCAGCCATCCTGATCTGGCATGGTGTTGGTCCGCCGACTTTCGAACACCAAACCTGGAGCACCAGGCATGGGGTGAGTGCCATAGCGAAGTCAACGAGGAGGCCAAAGGCCGGGGGACATGAGCGGCGGCACTCACCACGTGTCTGGTGCGGACCGATGAGAACTCGCCCAAATGCCACGACCAGAGTCAAGAAAAAAGCCTGACTTCCTTTCAGAAGCCCGGCACATTACCGTTGAATACCGAAACAACTGGATCAGTGAAACTGCTCTTCCTCGGTCGAACCGGTCAGCGCGGTGACGCTGGACTTGCCACCCTGAATGACGGTGGTGACTTCGTCGAAATAGCCAGTGCCGACTTCCTGCTGGTGTGACACAAAGGTGTAACCGCGCTCACGGGCGGCGAATTCGGGTTCTTGCAAGCGCTCCACGTAAGCGGTCATACCGCGCTGAACGTAGTCCTGCGCCAGGTCAAACATGTGGAACCACATGGAGTGGATGCCGGCCAGGGTGATGAACTGGTATTTGTAGCCCATTGCGCCCAGTTCTTTTTGGAACTTGGCGATCGTGGCGTCGTCCAGATTTTTCTTCCAGTTGAACGACGGAGAGCAGTTGTAGGCCAGCATCTTGCCGGGGTGCCGGGCATGCACGCCATCAGCAAATTTCTTGGCAAATTCCAGATCTGGCGTGCCGGTTTCGCACCACACCAGATCGGCGTACTCAGCGTAGGCCACGGCACGGGAAATAGCCTGATCCAAGCCCTTCCTGGTCTTGTAAAAACCTTCAGCGGTGCGTTCACCGGTGAGAAAAGGCTTGTCATTTGCATCGTAGTCGCTGGTCAGCAGATCTGCGGCTTCGGCGTCGGTACGTGCAATTACCAATGTTGGCACACCACACACGTCCGCGGCCATGCGCGCGGCGATGAGCTTTTGGCAGGCTTCGGCGGTGGGAACGAGAACCTTGCCGCCCATATGGCCGCATTTCTTGACCGATGCCAGTTGGTCTTCCCAGTGCACGCCAGCCGCGCCCGCCTTGATCATGTTCTTCATCAACTCAAAGGCGTTGAGCACGCCGCCAAAACCGGCTTCCGCGTCGGCCACGATGGGCGCAAAGTTGTCGACATAGCCAGCGTCGCCTGCATCGATGCCCTTGGAGTGCTGAATCTCGTCCGCACGTCGAAAGGTGTTGTTGATGCGCTCCACCACTTTGGGCACCGAGTCGACCGAGTACAGCGACTGATCGGGGTACATGGAGGCGGAAGAGTTGTTGTCCGCTGCGACCTGCCAGCCCGACAGGTAGATGGCCTTCACACCGGCCTTGACTTGCTGCATTGCCTGACCACCGGTGAGCGCGCCAAGACAATTCACGTACGGAGTGTTGTTCACCAGGTTCCAGAGCTTTTCAGCACCGCGGCGAGCCAGTGTGTGCTCGATCGGGAAGGAGCCACGCAGACGCACCACGTCGGCCGCGCTGTAGCCGCGTGTGATGCCCTTCCATCGGGGATTGGTGGCCCAGTCCTTTTCAAGGGCAGCAATTTGCTGTTCGCGGCTGAGTTGTTCGGCAAGAGCTTGCGGCATGGAGACACTCCTTGGTTGATTGAAAACAGAACGGCTTGACCCGCTGGGCGGCAAGTCGATGGCTAGAGTCTAAGTCTTCTATAAGACTAAATTTTACTCTTGTGTCTTATAGAAGACATTTTCTATTTTCAGTAAAATCAACGGCTTATCGTCGTACCACCACAATACGAAATTCTGTCTTTCACACTGAGAAATATTGACGCAACGCAACATTCCCGAATATCACATCAAGAAAACCGCTTTTCACACTATGAAAACATCAAAACAACGCGGCGTAACGCTGAAACTCCCACTCGCTGATGCTGGCATGGAACTCGTCCCACTCCTGACGTTTGAGGTCAAGGAACTCGTCGCAAAAGCTCACGCCCACTGCCGCGCGCAGCGTCTGGTCCGCAGCCAGCGCCTCCAGCGCGCACGCCAAGTCACGAGGCAGTCGATCAGGCATCGCCGCACCAGCGTTGAGCCGGGCGTACAGGTCCTCGTTGCAGGCTGGGGGCGCCAGCATGCTGCGGTCAATCCCGTCGAGACCCGCAGCCAAAGTCGCCGCAATCGCCGCGTAGACGTTGCACGACGGGTCGGGCAGCGCATCCTCAAACCGGTAATTGATCTCGTACTGACCGATGGCGTCTTCGTGGTCGATCTGCTGCAGCACAAAGCCCAACTCCGTCAACGTTTCACGCATGTCGTCCAGAAACGCGCGATTGCGGTGAATCGCTTTCAGGTCGTAAGAGGGCTTGCCCAACTGGTCCTGTCCATCGGCGACCTGCCAACGACCGCGCTCATCGCGTCGCAGCAGAAAGAACTCTGGCTCAACGCCAACCCAAAAGGTCCAGCCCCGCGCTTGTAGCCGCCGCAACTGGTGTTGCAGCAGTTGGCGCGAACAGGTTTCGAGCGGCTCGCCACCCGCGTAACCATCACACACGGCGTGGGCGACACCCGGCATGAAAGGCAGTGCTCGCAGGGACGAGAGCTGAACGCGCCCGTAGTACTCGCTGCGCGGGCCAAAGCGCCCCAAGCCAGTGCCGGCGATGCTGGGGCCTGCAAATCCGGCCCCGACTTCGACCCACTCCCGCAGCCCGTCGAGTGGCACCAGCTTGCCCTTGGCGACGCCATGGATGTCGGTGAACTGGGTCAGGATGCTGTGTAGGCCCTGCTCACGCAGCGCCGCGATGGTGTGTTCCATACTGGCCCCACTTTGATCGGCTTCAGACCGGGCTGTCAATGCGAATCCAGGTGGTCTTGGTTTCGGTGTACTTGTCAAAGGCGTGCAGCGACTTGTCACGCCCGACACCACTTTGCTTGTAGCCACCAAAGGGCACGGTGATGTCGTCTTCGTCATATTGGTTGACATGCACCGTACCGGCGCGCAGCGCACGTGCCACACCCATGGCCTTGTTGAGGTCGGCCGTCCACACCCCCGCCTGCAAGCCGTAGGCGCTTTGATTGGCCTGACGGACCACCTCGGCGGCATCGGTGAAGGACAGCACGGACAGCACCGGACCGAAGATCTCCTCGCGCGCAATGGTCATGTCGTTGCGCACGCCATCGAAGATGGTCGGCTGCACATAACAGCCGCCGGTCTCCTTCATGACTTGCTCACCCCCGGCCAGCAGCGTGGCGCCTTCGTTCTTGCCGGTCTCGATGTAGCGCAAGACGGTGTCCATCTGGGTCTGGTCAACAATGGCGCCCATCACCGTGGTCTTGTCCAGCGGATTGCTCGGCGCATAGTCCGGCACCAGTGCCAGGGCCTTCTCCAGGAAACGGTCCTTGATGCTGGCCTCGACAAACAGACGCGAGGGGGCGTTGCAGCTCTCACCCTGGTTGAAGAAGATGCTGCCCACCGCCGCTTCGACCGCCTTGTCCAGGTTGGGGCAATCGGCAAAAACAATATTGGGCGACTTGCCTCCCAGCTCGGTCCAGGCCCGTTTGAGGTTGCTCTGACCTGCCATGACGTGAATCTGCTTGCCCACGCGCGTGGACCCCGTGAATGCGATGCAGTCGACATCCATGTGCAGGGCCAACGGCGCGCCGGCTTCGGCGCCAAAGCCGGGCACTACATTGAATACGCCAGGTGGAATACCCGCCTCCAGCGCCAAGTCGCCCATGCGCAGCGCCGTCAGAGGCGACTTCTCGCTGGGTTTGAGCACCACCGAGTTGCCCGCCGCCAAGGCGGGCGCGATCTTCCAGGCGGCCATGATCATCGGGTAGTTCCACGGCACGATGACACCCACTACGCCTACGGGTTCGCGGGTAATCAAGGCTAGCGCCGTGCTGGGTGTGGGCGCGATCTCGTCATAGACCTTGTCCACCGCCTCGGCGTACCAGCGAATGCAGTTTGCGGCACTGTTGACGTCGACCACGCGCGCAAACCTAATTGGCTTGCCCATGTCCAGCGTTTCCATCATGGCCAACTCGTCACCATGGGCTATCAACAGGTCGGCAAAACGGATTAACACCCGCTTGCGTTGAGCCGGCGCCATGCCGCACCAGCGCCGGTCGTCAAACGCCTTGCGCGCCGCAGCGACGGCCTGGTCCACATCCGCCAGCCCGCATCGCGCGACGGTGGTCAAGCTGCGTCCATCGACGGGCGAAATGCAGTCAAAAGTCTCGCCACTTTTCGCGGCGATACGTACACCGGCAATCAAGGCGCGACCGTCGTAGCTGGCGCGTGGTGCGATGGGAGTAGTCGTCATGTCAGTCCCCTCTTGTTTTGCCCAGTTGAGGACAGCGCGTGCCGCTACGCGGCTGCGGTCTGTCCCGCCAGAACTCGGTGTGCCTGATACGGCCGGCGCGGCCGCTCAACCCGGCAAATCTTAACCTTTGAGTTGGGTGTGTCGATTCAGACAACCGCTATGCCAACCAAGCATTCCTCTTGGCGTCGGCCAGCGTCAGATCCAGGCAGCGCAAGATCAACTCCACCATCTCGTCGATCTGCGCGCGACTGATAACCAACGGCGGTGCGATGATCATGCGGTCACCGACCGCGCGCATGATCAGCCCATTGCCAAAGCAGTGGCCGCGGCACACCATGCCCACCCCCAGGTTGTCGTCAAAACGTTGCAGCGTCGCCTTGTTCCGTACCAGAACCAGGCCCGCCACGAGGCCACAGGTCTCGGCCTCGCCGACCAGCGGATGGGCCCTGACGGCGTCGAACTTCTTTGCAAGATACGGGCCGATGTCATCGCGCACCCGCTGGGGCAGTTGCTCGCGCTCCATCACCTCGATGTTGGCCAGCCCCACCGCACAGGCCACCGGGTGGCCGCTGTAGGTGTAGCCGTGGGTGAACTCGCCGCCCTTTTCGATCAGCACCTTGGCGACGCGGTCGCCCACCATCACGCCACCCAGGGGGATATAGCCACTGGTAACGGCTTTGGCGAAGGTCACCAGATCGGGCTTGTAGCCAAAGTACTCATAGCCAAACCAGTGGCCCAAGCGCCCGAAGGCGCAGATCACCTCGTCGCTGATCAGCAAGATGCCGTACTTGTCGACGATGCGTTGGATTTCGGGCCAGTAGGTCGCCGGTGGAATGATCACGCCACCGGCGCCCTGAATGGGTTCGGCAATAAACGCTGCTACCCGTTCCGGCCCCAAGGCCAGGATTTCCTCCTCCAGCCACCCAGCGGCGCGAAGTCCGAATTCATCCTTGGTTTCACCCTTTCGACCATTCTCGAAATAGTAGGGCTGACCGATGTGTTTAATGTCGGGAATCGGCAAGTCTCCCTGTGCGTGCATGCCGCTCATGCCGCCTAGCGACGCACCGGCAATGGTGCTGCCGTGGTAGGCGTTGAGGCGGCTGATGATGATCTTGCGTCGCGGCTGCCCCAGCAGATCCCAATATCGACGCACCATTCGGACGTTCGAGTCATTGCTCTCGCTGCCACTGGAAGAATAGAACACATGCTGGAAACTTCGCTCGCCGACATTCGGTGCGAGTTGCGCCAGTTTGGCCGCCAGCGTCACGGCCGGTATGTTGGTGGTCTGGAAAAAGCTGTTGTAGTACGGCAGCGTCATCATCTGATGGTGTGCCGCGTCAGCCAATTCACGGCGGCCATAACCGACATTGACGCACCACAGACCACTCATCGCGTCGAGCACCTTGGCGCCTTCGGAATCCCAGACGTATATCCCTTCGCCGCGTGTCATGATGCGTGCGCCACGACTCGACAAGTCCTTGAAATCAGTAAAGGGGTGCAAGAAGTGCGCACTGTCGAGCGCCTGAATGCGCGCGGTTTCGGTTGAAGTGGTCATGGCGGTGTCCATCATGGGTTCCTGGTGAGGGCCGTTTTGGGGTTCAAACGTGCAGCAGCAGGTGCTCGCGCTCCCAAGGCGAAATGACTTTCATGAACTCGTCGAATTCGAGCTCCTTGATCTCGGAATACACGGTGATGAACTCCTTGCCCAGCACCTCATGCAGATCCGACTCACGGCGCAGCCAATCGAGCGCCTCGCCCAGGCTGCGCGGCAACGAGTAGGGCGACAGGTAGGCATCGCCCTTCATTTCAGGCTTAGGTTTGATCTTGTTCTTCAGCCCCAGGTAGCCGCAGGCCAAGGTCATCGACAAGGCCACGTAGGGATTGGCATCGGCCCCGATCACGCGGTTTTCGACCCGGCGCGCCTCGGGGCTGGAGATGGGCGAACGAATGCCCACGGTGCGGTTGTCGTAGCCCCACTCGATGTTGATCGGCGCGGCGGTGTTGCGCGACAGCCGTCGGTAGCTGTTTACGTAAGGCGCCACCAACACCATCGCCGCCGGAATGTAGCGCTGCAGACCGCCGATATAGTGCATGAAGGCCTCACTCGGGGTGCCGTCCTCGTTGCTGAAAATGTTCTTGCCGGTGGCGAGGCTAAGAATGCTCTGGTGTACGTGCATGGCGCTGCCCGGCTCGGCGGCGATTGGCTTGGCCATGAAGGTGGCGTACATGTCGTGGCGTAGCGCCGCTTCGCGCACGGTGCGCTTGAACAGGAACACCTCATCGGCCAGGCCGAGCGGTTGGGCGTGGAAGAAGTTGATCTCCATCTGCCCGGCCCCAACTTCGTGGATCAAGGTGTCCACATTGAGCTCCATCTTGTCGCTGTAGTCGTAGATCTCCTCGAACAGCGGGTCGAACTCGTTGACGGCATCAATGCTGTAGGCCTGACGGGAGGTTTCCGCGCGGCCGCTGCGCCCCACCGGAGCGCGCAACAGGGTGTTGGGGTCGGTATTGCGGGCGGTCAGATAGAACTCCAGCTCGGGCGCAACGATCGGCTGCAAGCCCTCGGCGGCGAACAAATCACAGACGCGGCGCAGTACGCTGCGCGGGGCGAAGGGCACCATGGTGCCGGCGTGGTCAAAACAATCGTGAATCACCTGCGCGGTCGGGTCGGTTGCCCAGGGGACGATGCGCACGGTGGACGGGTCCGGACGAAGCTGCATGTCCTTGTCGGTCGGGTCGATCACGTCGTAATAGGGCCCGCTCTCGGGGAACTCACCCGTCACACCCATCGCCACGATCGCCTGCGGCAGACGCATGCCCCGGTCCTCGGTGAACTTGGCGCGCGGCAGGATCTTGCCCCGGGCCACGCCGGTGAGGTCAGGCACCAGACACTCGACCTCGGTGACACGACGCTCGTTGAGCCATTGCTCCAGGTCGTTGAAATTCATCTTCTTGGCTTCACTCATGAGATCCCCACTTCTTCATTGGTGCAACGGTCCGCGCTTTGGGACAGACGTTCGCTTTGGCGGGCGCGGCAGGCCTCGCCAAAGGCCCTGAACATGGCCAGACTCAAGCAGTTATCCAGGCAACGCCATTCCGGGTGCCATTGCACGGCATAGGCAAAACTGCTGGCGCCGCTCACCCCGAACGCCTCCACCAGCCCGTCTGGCGCATGCCCCAGGGCGGTCAAGCCGCTGGCCAATCGTGCCACGCCCTGTCCATGCAGTGAGTTCACCTTCGCGTTGGGGCCCTGCGCCCACGCCTGGAAAACACTGCCGGCCACAAACTGCACCGCATGAACCGGCGCGTACTGCACATCATGGGCCACACGACTGGGCTCACGATGGTCCAACAGCCCGGGCACGGTGTGCACTTGCTGGTGCAGCGAGCCGCCCAGGGCCACATTGATCTCCTGAAAGCCCCGGCAGATCCCAAGCAGCGGCACGCGCTGTGCGACGCAGGCTTTCACCAGGGCCAGCGTGAGGGAATCGCGCGCTTCGTCTAGCGGCAAGGAGGCATCCAACACCGGCTCGTCAAAGTGGCTGGGATGCACATTGGCGGCAGAACCCGTCAACATCACGCCATCAACCAGTTGCAGCAACTCGCCAATCTGGTCCGGCTGCGCCAGCGGAAAGACAACGGGCTGCGCCTGGGCGCCGACTCGCACGGCACGCGCATATTTGTCCCCCAAAACGAGGAAGGGGGCTTGGTGGTCATGATCACCCAACAGGCGATGATCCGCAGGCAGCCAGACCATGCAGGGTGGCTTGTTCATGCTTCTCCTGATACTTTGCGGGACAGACCTTTAGCTCTGTCCTCAACTGATTGTCGGATGTTGGCTGCCCACTTTGCGGGACAGACCTTTAGCTCTGTCCTCAACTGATTGTCGGATGTTGGCTGCCCACTTTGCGGAACAGACCTTTAGCGCTGTCTCAACTGGTATTTGATGTTGCTTTGGACCATTGTGCGCCTTGAATTGGATGACAATGGGAGCCAGTTGCGGCAGGTCCATGGAGCCACTTTGCGATCCGGCAGGGTGTGCATCAGTGATTGACCGGCGCCCGCCCTGCCCTTGCACCATGCTTTCAGAACTGCTGCTGACCGACATCGCGCGACTGCGCAAACAGGCAAACCTGCCGCTGCACCGCCAGCTCTACGAGGCGCTGCGCCGCGCCATCCTGGACGGCAAGCTGGGCCCTGGCGACCGACTGCCCTCGAGCCGCGAGCTGACGCAGGACCTGGACCTATCGCGCAACACCGTGGTGGCCGCCATCAACCAGCTCAGTGTCGAGGGCTACTTGGTCAGCCGGGTTGGCAGCGGCACCTTCGTTAACGACAGCGTGCCCAGGCCGGTGTCACGCCGGCACACCCCGACCTCTCGATCCGGCAACGCCCTGTCCCGTCGCGGACTGGCGCTGTCCACCACGTTCTGTGCCGAGCAACTGGAAATCCAGCCCTTCACGGCCGGCATTGCGGACTTCAGCGCCTTCCCGGTTGCGCTGTGGCAGCGTCTGCAGAACAAGCACTGGCGCATGACCTATCCCGACATGTTGGACTACAGCTACTCGGGCGGCTACGCGCCGCTGCGTCGGGCCGTGGCGGACTACCTGCGCGTATTCCGAAGTGTGCCGCTGGATGTGGAGCAGGTCATCATCACCAGCGGCACGCAACAGTCCCTGGAGCTGTGCGGGCAATTGCTGGGCGACCCTGGCGACGCGGTCTGGATGGAAGACCCCGCCTACTGGGGCGCCGTCAAGGCCTTCATGGCCAGCGGGCTGACGATGCGTCCGATCCGAGTCGACGAACAGGGCATTGCGCCGTCGCGTGACGACCTGCTAAGCCCACCACGCCTGATCTACCTGACCCCATCTCACCAGTACCCTACGGGCGCCGTGATGTCGCTGGCACGCCGACACCAGCTACTGGCCATCGCCCATGAGCACCGAAGTTGGATTCTGGAAGACGACTACGACAGCGAGTTTCGCTTCAGCGGCCCCCCTATCTCGTCCCTGGCCGGATTGGACAAGCACGAGTGCGTGTTGTACCTGGGCTCGTTTTCCAAAGTGCTCTATCCAGGGCTGAAGCTCGGCTACCTGGTGGTGCCCAAGCGCCTGGTGAAACCTTTCAAGCAAGCGCATTACGACTTGAACCGCCCCGGCCAGATGCCGCTACAAGCGGCCTTGGCCGAGTTCATCGAGATGGGCCATTTCGCCAGCGCCCTGCGCCGTGCGCGCCAAAGCTATGCCGAGCGCCGGCACTGCCTGCTCGAAGCGCTCAAGCCCTGCCTGGGATCCCTGGCCCAGATCAGCGGCGCTGAACAGGGCCTGCATTTGTGCCTGCGCCTGCCCGCGACACTGGACGATCACGCCCTGGCGCAACAGATCGCCCAACGGGGCCTGACAGTGCGCGCGCTGTCGGCTTACTGCCTGCGGCGCGCGGACGTCAAGGGTCTGGTAATAGGCTATGGTTACGCCACTTTGGCCGATATCGAGCGCTGCGGCCCGCTGCTTGCCAATGTGATCGGAAGTGCGCTTTCCCGTTGGCACACCGCGCAAATTGGCGCATGCTGACACAATGCCATATTGACCAACAATGCCAACCATGAGCCCCGAACTGTCCCAAAAACTGGCGGCTGCCGTCGATCGGATGCCGGCCTTTCCGCGCAGCGTGCAGCGCATTCTGGAGCTCACCCGCGATGTCAACTGCTCGCCCAAGGACTTGGTGCAAGTCATCGACAAAGACCCGGTCGTCATGGTCAAGGTCCTCAAGGTGGTGAACTCGGCCTACTACAGCCTGCCCAAGCAGATCACATCGATCAACCACGCCGTGGTGTACCTGGGCTTCAACACCATCAAAAACCTGGCGCTGAGCATTGCCGCCATCGGCATGCTACCGGCCAGCAATGACGCCGGCTTTGATGGTCAACAATACCTGTTGCACTCGCTTGCCACCGCCGGCATCGCCAAGCAGTTGGCGCTGCGGGTCGACGACGCCGACCCGATGGACTGCTTTATCGCCGGTTTGCTGCACGACTTCGGCAAGGTCGTCTTCGCCCAATTCATGCCCAAGGAGTTCCGCAAGGCGCTGGAGATCAGCCAATGGAACGACAGCTCGCTGCACGAGGCCTTGCGCGCCGAGATCGGGGTGGACCACGCCGCAGTGGGCGCGATGCTGGTCGAAAAGTGGCGCTTCCCGGCCAGCCTGGTCGAGACCATCGCCCACCAGCACGGTCCCGCGATCAAGGACACCGACACGATCGCCTGTGTGTTCGCGGCCAACCAGATCAGCAAGAAGCTACAGTTCGGTTTCGGCGGCAACCCTTGCGTG
Organism: Rhodoferax sp.; assembly: GCA_030685025.1. Classification (GTDB taxonomy): domain Bacteria; phylum Pseudomonadota; class Gammaproteobacteria; order Burkholderiales; family Burkholderiaceae_C; genus Rhodoferax_D. The sequence continues at coordinate 1,420 of JAUXWC010000325.1, read as the reverse complement.
GAAGAACTCACAGCGGCCATGCAAAAGCGCCTGGGCGGCACGATCGACGAGGTGATCACCGCCCTGGGCGACCTGGCTCCGCTGTTTGAAGAAGCCAAGATCTTCGCGAAACTATGAAACTTTGTGAGACAGCCCGAAGCGTGGCGCAGCGCTGTCCTCTACTGCTCAGGAATCCGGCATGAAAATCAAGTTCTGGGGCGTGCGTGGCTCCATCGCCTCACCCGGCCCCAAAACCGTGCGCTACGGTGGCAACACAACCTGCATCGAAATCCGTACCGACAACAATGAGTTGATCATTCTGGACGCCGGAACCGGCATCTTTCCGCTGTCGCAAACGCTGCTGGCTGAGTTGCCGGTTCGCGCCAACGTGTTCATCACCCATTCGCACTGGGACCACATCCAGGGCCTGCCGTTTTTCATCCCCAACTTCATTCCCGGCAACACACTACGTTTGCATGGCGCGTTCGACCCGGTGTCGGGCAAGGGCATCGAGCAGGTGATGTCGGTGCAGTTGCAGTACAGCTACTTCCCGGTGCGCGAGGCGGAAATGAAGGCCAGCATCGAGTACGTCACGCTGTCGCCAGAGCAAAGCCTGCAGGTCGGCTCGGCCACCGTTACGCCTTTTCTCATGAACCATCCCGTGATCGACTTTGGCTACCGCATCGATTGCGGCGGCAAGTCGGTGTTCTTCACCGGCGACCACGAACCCCCGTACAACATCTATGAGCCTGGGGACGAGTCCTACGCCGAGTACCAGGGCTTCGTGGACGAAAAACTGGCGGCCATTCACCGGGCCATGCAAGGCGTGGACGTATTGATCGCCGACAGCTCCTACACCCACGCCGAGTACGCGACCAAGAAGGGCTGGGGCCACGGCACGTTTGATACCAGCATCCAAAGCGCGCTCAAGGTCGGCGCCAAAGTGCTGTTCTGCACCCACCACGAACCCACCCGCGGCGACGACGCGCTGGAGGCCGCGTTTGAAGCGGCCTGTCAAGCCAACCCGATGGGCGCGAGCGGTCCAGACATCCGCCTGGCCCGCGAAGGTGACACCTTCGAGTTCTAGGGCTCGCTCGGAACCCCGCGCCGCGCCATGCAACAGATCACCCCCGCGCGCCCATGGCCCCTGCATGACGTGGCGCGCACGCGCGCCATCGAGCAAGCGGCCGCCGCGGCGCTGCCGCCGCACACGCTGATGCAACGCGCCGGGCTGGCCGTGGCGCGACTGGCTCTGGCCACCGCCCCCCATGCCCGCACCATCTGGGTCGCTTGTGGACCCGGCAACAACGGTGGTGACGGCATGTTGGCGGCGATGCACCTCCTGCGCTGGGGCAAGAACCCGGTAGTAAGCTGGCTCGGCTCCATCGACCATGCGCCTGCCGAGGCCGCAACCGCCTACCACTGCGCCGTGCAAGCCGGC
>JAUXWC010000323.1 GCA_030685025.1 Rhodoferax sp. | reverse complement strand
GCCGGGAAACGGTGAACGAGCTCTTGAATCGCGCCGAGAAGACTTGGACAGCGGCCGGCTTCAAGGTGAAGCGCAATCACGCCGCGGGGTGGGGCATTGTCTCCGCGCTGAGTGGCCAATGTCTGGCGACACTGCAATTGACCGACAGGCGCGGCGCCTTCGGTTACTTCTCGCGCGGCAAACCCGCATCGGTGTCGGCGGGCGCGGCTGCGATCAAGGATGCCCCGCTGCCGCATGGGGCGAAGATCACCTCCTCGGTCTCCAGCGACGATGACGGTCGCAAGGGCATGACGCTTTCCATGACTTCGACGCAAGCCATGCAAGACCTATTGGGCTTCTTCATGAAACACCTCCATGCAAATCAATGGCAAGGGACCCGGGCAACCGCCTATGCACCCGCCAAGCCGGGCGTGGCATCGATGCTGATCAGCGCACAGCGTGATCGCCAGCAAATCCAAATCATGATGTGGGCCGCGAGCGAGACCCAAATTGTGATGACCTTGGGCGAAGCCATATGAACCACCGATATCGCGCGCGTGTTCGAGGACAGGCGATGACCGAGTACGCGGTCGTCACCATGTTGACGGCCCTGGTTCTGATCTGGAGTGGTTTGGGTAACCCATCACCGATTCAAAAACTGATCAGTGCCATAAAGAGCTTCTACGGCGCCTTCTCCTTCGCCATATCGGTCAGTTCTTGAGCACACGTGTTTCAGTGTCTCCCGTCAATCGCTCGATGCCAAGGGTGTGAGCGATATCACCAATCGAAAGTCCAATGGTTACTACTTCCAAAGTCATCAGCAAGATGAGCAGCCCGCTGGTGTTGCTGCTGCTTGCGGCGCTTCTCGCCGGCGGGGTCGCATGGCTTGCCTACTTCTATCTGCAGCAGCGCGAGGAGTCGATCAAGAGCGAGATCATGGCGTCGAGTCAGAAGAAGGCGACGCCAAAGGTCGCGGTGGTGGTGTCCAAGGTCGATGCCGCCGTGGGCACCGTGCTCAACGGGCAAACATTTGTCTCGCGCTCCATTGACGATGACCTGGTTCACCCGGATGTGGTCCTGGCAGCCGATTTTCCGAGCCTGGAAGGGCAGAAGCTTGCGCGTGCGGTGTTGCGCGGGCGCCCGGTGCGGCTTTCTGACTTGCAGGTGCCCGCCGTGAACGATGTGGCGGCGGTGGTACCCCCGGGCAGACGGGCGCTGACGATCAGCATCGACAACAACAACTCCATTGCCCAGACGCTGCGCCCCAACCATCGGGTGGACATCTTCCTGATGTCCAAAGCCCCCAAGCCGGAACTTGGCATGGGCGAGCTTGACGACAAGGCGCTGGAGCAAACCAGCTTGTTCATGCAGAACGTGGTGGTGCTGGCGACCGGCAAGGAGTTTGTCGATGTGAACGCGCCCAGCGAAAGAACGGCGCAAATGGTTCGGCCCGGCGAAGTGCAGGGCGCAAGTCAGCAAGACAAGAACTACGACTCCATCACCTTGCTGGTTACGCCCGCGGAAGCGGCTCGATTGCTGGTTGGCCAAAAGATGGGCTCTTATGGTGTGGTGCTACGGGGCAAGCAAGACCAGGAGCCGCTGGCCATGCTGTCCTTGCGCGCCGGCGACTTGATGCCCGGGGTGCGCAGACGCGCTGAGCTGGAGTCGATTGAATTCATTGTGGGAGGGCGTGGCGACAAGTTGCTCTCGAAGTTGCCAACGGCGGCGCGCACGCCGCTCGCCAATGACCATCGCATCGTGGCAGCGCCTGCCGATGTTTCCGCCGCGCTTGCTTCGAATGCCGGCCACACGGCCGTTCGTGCGGGCGAGCCGATGCTCGCTAACCAACCTATTCCAGCGCTGCGTTAGAACCGCGCGAGTCACATGTCAAATTCTTATCACTTTCCATTTCCGATGTTGTCCTCGCGTCGCCATCTTGTTCTCTCGGTCTGGCTCAGTGTGGCTTGCATCGGTGCCACCGCAGCGGCCGACAAGCCCGCGACCGTCCCACCAACTGACACGGCCCCCGTGGCGAGCGCCGTTCGTCAGCAGATGCCGGGCGTGCGCGTCTCGACCAAGTTGGCTCCAGGGCCGCAGCCGCTGCAATACCTCGACAGGAAGTCGCTCTCCATCACCTTGGGCGCCATTGAGCTCTTGCCAATCAAGGGCAAGATTGTGCGTGTCGCCCTGGGCAGTGGTGCTGTGATCAGCACAACGGCTGTTGACTCCCACCTCATGGTGATTGCCGAGCAGTTGGGCGCGACCAGTCTGATGGTCTGGACTGATCGCGAGGTCTACACCTACCGGGTAGAGGTGGTGCCCAAGGAGTTGGCGGACGTTCGGGCCAAGGTCAATGCCCTGGTGGCGGACATGCCTGGAATATCGGTACAGCCCTTGGGGTCTGAACTGGTGGTCTCCGGCACCGTTCACAGAGAGGCGCTGGCGCGGCTGAAGACCGTGCTGAAGGATGTCCCGGGCGTCCTGTTCAACGTCACGGAAGACCTCGGCAGCCCCTACGCGCGATCCGTCTTGTTCCGGCTGCACTTTATCGAGGTCAAGAAATCGCTGATCGAGAAGATCGGCATCGACTGGGCCAAGGACGCGCAGGGGCCAACGTTCGGTGCCACCAGTGTTGTGAAGGACGACGGCATTTACAAGGTCACGCGCGAGGTCCAGGAGGGCGACAACCTGTTGGTGAGCAACCCTGGGTTTTACACGCGGGGCGCCACCAAGGGCGGCCTCTTCTTTGGTTTGGCGACCACCATCACCTCACGCATCAACCTGGGGATCTCGAACGGCGATGTCCGGGTATTGGCTTCGCCGGAGCTGATAGCAAAAAGCGGCGGAACGGCCAAACTGCAGGTCGGCGGAGAGGTGCCGATCCCCGTTGCCGCCGGGCTGGGCGCCACGAATGTGGTGTTCAAACCCTATGGCGTGCTGTTTTCCATCGCGCCGCGCATTGATGCCAACAACGTGATCACCGCCGTGGTGGCCACGGAGTTGTCACAGATTGATCCGTCGGTGACGGTGGGTGGCATTCCGGGGTTTCTCACCCGCAGCACCAGCACCGAAGTCAGTCTGAAGTCGGGCGAGATGGTAGCGCTGTCTGGATTGGTCTTGGGTGAGATGTCCAATGCCATTGATCGCTTGCCGGGGCTGAGTGCCATCCCGATGTTTGGCAAGCTCTTTCAGTCCGCCGATTTTCGAGACCGGAAGACCGAGTTGGTGGTGTTGCTGGAGCCGGAGATCATCAACGCCGGCGATGGCCTGGCCCAACAATTGAAGGCGCGAGGCCAGGCCAACGTCAAGGAGTTTGACGAGAAGGTCAAGGAGCAGGCCAAGAAGCCACTGCCATCGGCTGGATACGACGATCTAAAGGGCGGCAACTGAGATGATCCGCATACAGGCATTTCGCCGTGAAGAGTTGATCGGTGACGAAGTCAGTTCGGCCCCGGCGTGTTTTCTGGGCAAGGACGAGGGCAGCCTGATCGCGCTGCAAGGCTGGCGCATCGGCCGGCGTCAACTGCAATTCTCCTTGGATGACGAAGGCTTGCACATCACAGACGGCGGCGGCATGTCGCCGGTCAAGATCAACGGCAACGCGGTCAATACCTACGGGCCTTTGGCGAGCACCGACGTGATTGAACTCAGCGATTACAAGATCCGGGTGCACCTGACAGACGAGGCCTACGACTACCTGGCCAAGCTGGTCGCCAAACCGGATGCGGCCGCCAACGAGAACCGCATCGCCGACGCACCCGTGCGCATCAGCAGCAACCCGCTGGAGCAGCCCGACGGCATCGCGCTGCGGGGCAGATTGCACAAGAAACTCATTTCGGCCATGGACTTGCGGCGTGTCAATGTGTCGCGCATGGCGGATGCGGAATTGCGCACTACCGTGCAAAAGCTGATCGAGGAGTTGATTGACACCGACCCCAGCTTTGCCGCCATGAAGCCCATGCGCGAGGCGCTGCGCGACATTGTGTTGAATGAAGTGGTGGGTCTGGGGCCACTGGAAGACCTGCTGGCCGACGAGTCGGTCACGGAGATCATGGTCAACCGGCACAACGACATCTTCATCGAGCGAGCCGGGCAGTTGACGCGCTCGGACATCTCATTCTCGAACGACGCTTCGGTGCTGGCTGCCATCGAGCGAATTGTTTCGCCCTTGGGTCGACGTATTGACGAAAGCTCGCCCATGGTCGATGCACGCCTGAAAGACGGCTCGCGTGTGAACGCCATCATTCCACCGCTGGCCATCAAGGGGCCCAGCATCACGATTCGCAAATTCGCCAAGAAAAAACTGATCGACGAAGACCTGATTCGATTCAACGCCATCAACCGCGACATGGTGCAGTTCCTGCGGGTGGCGGTGGCGCGGCGCGCCAACATCGTGGTCTCGGGTGGTACCGGCTCAGGCAAGACGACGCTGCTGAACGTGTTGTCCAATTTCATCCCCGACAACGAGCGCATTGTCACGGTGGAAGACGCGGCGGAATTGCAGTTGACCCAATCCAACTTGGTCTCGCTGGAGGCGCGCCCCGCCAACATCGAGGGGCGCGGCGCGGTCACGATTCGTGATTTGGTCAAGAACTGCTTGCGCATGCGGCCGGACCGCATCATCGTTGGCGAGTGCCGCGGCGGCGAGGCCTTGGACATGCTGCAAGCCATGAACACTGGCCATGACGGCTCACTCACCACCGCGCACGCCAACAGCCCACGCGATTGTCTGTCCCGACTCGAAGTCATGACCTTGATGAGTGGCCTGGAGATTCCGATGCAGGCGATTCGGGAACAGATCCGATCAGCCGTCAACCTGATTGTTCAGCAAACCCGCTTTTCCTGCGGCACCCGCAAGGTGACTTTCATCACTGAGGTGTCGGGCATGGACGGCCATGTCATCCAGCTTCAAGACATCTTCAGGTTCGATCAAGACGGCTTTGGCCAAGACGGCAAGGTGCAGGGGCGATTTGTGGCAACCGGCCATGTCCCTGATTTTTATCAAGACCTGATCCGCCGCGGCATCAATGCCGACATATCCATATTTTCAAGAAGCGCTGCAATTAAGAGGATCGCTTGATCATGCAAGAAATGGCTGTTGTCGTGCTGGTGGTCTTTGTCATGGTGCTGGCTTTTGCCTGGCTGACACTGCACTTTGGCAGTCGCTGGTTTGCAAAACGCCAGAACCAAGCGGCGTCCTCGGCCAAGACGAATCTGGAGGAAATGTTCATATTCACCGATGCGGATCGGATCATGGCCATCAACGTTTTGGCGTTGATACTGCTGCCGATTTTGGCCTGGATGCTGACTGGCAATGTGATCATGGTTGGCATTTGTGTTGTCGTCGCTTTCATGGCGCCGCGCTATGTGCTGCGCTATATCGCGGAACGCCGGCTGCGCCAGTTTGAACAACAACTGCCAGACGCCTTGTTGATGATTACCGGCGCATTGCGTGCTGGTGCCAGCCTGCCGGTTGCGCTGGACAGTGTTGCCAGCGAAGGTAAGGAGCCCATTTCTCAAGAGTTTGAACTCATGTTGCGCGAAATGCGCCTCGGGCTTGATATGGGCGTAGCGCTTGAACGGCTGGAAAAGCGGGTGCCCTTGACCGATCTGGCGCTGGTCACCGCCGGCATGGCCCTGTCGCGTGAAGTAGGCGCGAACTTGGCAGAGACGCTTGAGTCCATTTCGAAAACCATTCGCGCAAAACTCCAAATGGAAGGGCGCATTCGCAGCCTGACCGCGCAGGGAAAAATGCAAGGCTGGGTGATGAGCGCGCTGCCGGTCTTCTTGATACTGATACTCAACGTGATGGAACCCGAGGCGATGGCACCCCTGTTCAACGCCTGGTATGGCTGGGTCACGTTGGCGGTGATATCGGTGGCAATTGCCATCGGGTATCACTTCATTCGGCGAATCACCAATATTGACGTCTGAACGCCCGCCATGACTCAAACGCTCATCGCCCTGTTGATCGGTATCGCCTTTGTTGCATTTGCGGCTTCGGTGGTGTACAGCGCCTATCGCCTTAAGCTGAAGTTCCTCCCCAAAAAATGCGAGTTTTCCCTCTGAATCACCCGGATTTTTTGCTTCCACGTTCTGTCTACATTTTGATCTGACCGATCAATTCGAGTGCACGCTTTTGCTTGTCGCTCGGCGTCGTTGTGAT
>JAUXWC010000293.1 GCA_030685025.1 Rhodoferax sp. | reverse complement strand
GCATTCTGACTTCGCTGAGCAGCCGCTCGCGTCTTGCCTTGCGCTCGGCGTGGCGCGCCTTTTGGTCGACCGACGCGATAAACGGGGGCAAGCCCGGTACCACCGCCAAGCCGACCACTTCCACCGCCGCCAGCGCGAGCAAGGCCAGCGCCAGAGCGTCCCACCCATAGGGAAATGATGCCAACACGCCGGCCGCGGTAGCCGCCCACACCACCATTTGGTTATAGGGGTGCGTCAAAAACGCCTGCCAGTAAGACACGTCTTTTTTCACACGCTCACCCGCATGTTGCCGTGCGCGCCGGCCGCCCGCAAGTGGCCCACCACGCGCTCGTGCATCTCACGCACTTCCACGCCATTGAGCCAGTCCGCGCTGCGCGGCTGACGCGCGTCGATGCGGAAATCATCAATCACCTTGGCCGGCTGGGTGGACAAAACAATCACACGGTCCCCCAGCAACAGCGCTTCGGTCACGTCGTGGGTGACAAACACCACCAGGCAGCGGTGCACCTCATGCAGTTTGGCCAACAACAGTTGCATGTGCGAACGCGTTTGCGCATCGAGTGCACCAAAGGGTTCGTCCATCAGCAAGACCTTGGGCCGTAGAACCAGCGCCCGCGCCAGCGCCACGCGCTGATTCTGGCCACCTGACAACTGGGCGGGGAAAAGCGCTTTTTTGTCGGCCAAACCAACTTCACCCAGCATCTGGTTGACACGCTGCTCAGCCTCCTTCTCGCTGACCCGGCGCTTCCATTCCTGAAACCGAAACGGGTACATGACGTTCTGCCAGACGGTGAGGTCGGGCCGGTTTGAGTAGTGCTGAAACACCATCACCGCATCCGCATGCGGTCCGTTACATGCCTGACCCTCGATCTCGACGCGGCCGGAGGTGGGTGTCGCCACATTCCAGGGGCGCACGCCACCCAGCATGCGCAGCAAAGTGGACTTGCCACAACCCGATGGACCCAGCAGCATGTTGATCGAAGGCTGTTCGAAGGTCAGCGACACATCGTCCAGCACGCGCAAGGCCTTGCCGTCGGGCTGCGCATACTCCTGCACGATGTTGGTGGCCGAAACAAGCGGCTTGGCGGCCGCGGTGGGAGCGTTGGTCTCGGCGCTCACGCTTTGGTCTCCCACTTGTAGAGCGACTGCTTCAACCACATCAAGGCTTGGTAAGTCAGAAGGGCCACCGCCATGATGACGATGATGCCGGCGAACACCTGGTCCATCGCGCTCAAACGCTTGGCGTTGGCAATCAATTGCCCCAGGCCTTCTTGGGCATTGACGTATTCGGCCACCGTGATGTAGGTC
>JAUXWC010000285.1 GCA_030685025.1 Rhodoferax sp. | reverse complement strand
CTAGTATATCGTTCCATTAAAACAGATGCAAATTGAGTGATAATTGCCATGCTTCTTCTTCAACTTCTGAAGGCGGTGACCATGGCAAGGAAATCCAAACGGGCTGCGTTGGTGCTGACATCTGAACAGAGGACCACGCTCAAAGCGTTGACCACGTCGAGGACGGCAACCAGGCGAGAGGTTGAACGTGCAAAGGTAATGCTGGGCTACGCCGAAGGTGCATCCATCACCGAGCTGCAGCGCTTGCTGGGGTTCAGTCGAGCGACGATCTACCGCTGCCTGGACAAGGCACTGGCCGCTGGTGTTCAGATGGGGCTCAAGGACAAGTACCACCGGCCATATGAACCGGAGATCGTCGAGGAGGCCAAGGCATGGGTGGTCAACATCGCATGCACCAAACCCAAGGACCATGGGCTGGCGGCCGAGTTGTGGACGATCTCCGCGCTGGCGCGGTTTGTCGGGGAACACGCCGAAGCGGCAGGCTTCCCCCGGTTGGCCAATGCGGGCAAAAGCACCGTCTGGCGCATCCTCGACGACAACGACATCAAGCCGCACAAGATTCGCTATTACCTGGAAAAACGTGACCCGGAATTTGATCGCAAGATGCAGGAAGTCCTGATGGTCTATCGGGACGTGTCGCTCTACACCGAAGGCGCTGTTCACGATGCGCGCCCCAACCCCATCTACACCGTCAGCGTCGATGAGAAGCCCGGTGTACAGGCCATCGGACTCACCGCACCCGATTTGCCTCCGGTGCCGGGCAAGGCAGTCGGTGTCGGGCGTGATTACGAGTACGTTCGTCACGGCACCGTGTCCATTCTGGCGGGCATCGACCTGCACTCTGGACATATCTTTGCCAACGTCGAGGACCGCCACCGCAGCATCGAGTTCATCGGTTTGCTCCAGCAACTTGACGCACACTACCCGCAGGATGCCATCATCCGCGTGGTGCTGGACAACCACTCGGCCCATATCTCCAAGGAGACCATGGCCTATCTCAGCAGCCGCCCCGGGCGCTTCGAGTATGTTCATACGCCCAAGCATGGTTCGTGGCTCAATTTGATCGAGTGCGCCTTCTCCAAGATGGCGCGCACATTCCTACGACACATTCGGGTTACATCCAAAGACGATCTGAAACAACGCATCCTCAAAGGCATCGCAGAGATCAATGCATCGCCTGTGGTGTTTCGCTGGAACAAGTTTGACCTCGGAGTAACTTAATATGTATCTGTTTTAGTGAAACTCACTACTAGT
>JAUXWC010000284.1 GCA_030685025.1 Rhodoferax sp. | reverse complement strand
GTTCAAGTCTTCGATGTCGAGCTCACCGACTTGCAGTGTCAGCTGCTCAAGCTACTGGGCGTCCCGATCCAGGCGTATCGGGCAGTTCGATAGGCTCGGAAATTCACGCTATTTGGGTTGGCTGACTTGCGGAAAGTAAGCAAGTTACCGCCATAGGCTTCATTAACGGCAATCTTTGACATCGCAAAGTCCGCCTGAGACAAGGAGGCACCGGCTGAATTCACCCGGATGAATATCTCGGTAACGGTTTCGATGTCCAGGTCTTCAGCCAGGTCGATGATGCCGACATGGTTGTGAACGATGCCACGCAGCTTCTCGATCACCCGGAAGACCGCGTCCTGTGAGCTCGTCGGGTTGGCGGCGCAATACTCCCCCACCAGTTGGAACAGACTGACACTCGGCGCAAAGACGGTGGACACATCCGGTATCCACGCCACATTCTTTCCGATGGCGGGGTTCGCCACCTCGAACTTCTCATCAATCGGGTTGAATGCAATCCGGATGCGGACCGTCTCATAGTCATCAGTCAGCACCTCGATACCGAGCAGCGCCGCCATCAAGGCTGTCACGCGTTGCTGCCCGTCGATCAGGATTCGCTTGCCGGCCGACGATGTCCCGTCCTTGAGTTTGACGGTCGGATTTCGCCACGCGATCAGGTAGCCAACAGGATACCCCTGGTACAGCGAATCCAGCAGGTTGCGCACCTTGGTGGCATCCCACACGAAAGGCCGCTGAATCTCCGGGATCGCGATTTCCCCGGACTTTACCCAGGTCAGCAGGGTTTCGACGGGGTGTGGGGTGACCGAATAGCGCTGGGTGGACATTTTTTCTCCCGATGATTTTTTATGAATTCAAAGCTTGCCGTTGAAGGCAAGGTGCAGCAGGGATTTTTTCAGCTCGTCGAGGGCGGTGAGTTTGCGCTGGTAGAGGGATTCGAGGCGTTGGGTTTCGGTCTGAAGCTCGTTAATTTGGACGGCAACCCGGTTCTGTTCTGCAACAGACTTCGGATATGCCACGTTCACCGCACCAATCCTTCCAGGCGATGTGTGCCGAACTTTTACGCCCGATGCGCTGCCATGAATTTCATGTCGGACGCGCCCGAGATTGAATACGTGAAAGAAAAACTCGTTGAGCCAAGGAGCACCGTGCTTTCCCGTAACTAAGCCAAGTCCCTGGTTATGCAGGAACCGATTGGACTCAGGCACCAACAGCGGACTACCAAGTAGGCCAACTGCCTGCTCAGTCATCGCCACTAACGGATAGGAGATTCAACCGCATGAGGGCAAGTATGGCACGGGTTTTTGGTCCCCAAGCATCGTTGACTTGTGCAGTTTAAGCCGTCGCGGCAGCTCAATGGTGAGACCTCTGGCGAAAAGTCGACTTTGGATCTGCCACGCACGCAGACTACCGCGCAGCGCAGACCAGTCGCCGTTTTCTCAGTCACCAATTGACGCGCTGGTCCAACTCGCAATCGGGGGCCGGTTGTGCGGCCCCATCCATGTGCGCCTGCTGATGATCGACCCCAAGATGCTTGAAATGTCGGTCTACGAAGGCATCCCGCACCTGCTGGCGCCGGTGGTGACCGACATGCGTCAGGCGGCCCACGGCCTGAGCTGGTGCGTGGCCGAGATGGAGCGCCGTTACAAGCTGATGAGCAAGATGGGCGTGCCCAACCTGGTCGGCTACAACGTCAAGATCGACGACGCCAAGGCGCGCGGCGAGTTCATCGGCAACCCGTTCAGTTTGACGCCCGAAGCACCTGAACCGCTGGACCGGCTGCCCCACATCGTGGTGGTGATCGACGAACTGGCCGACCTGATGATGGTGGTGGGCAAGAAGATCGAGGAGTTGATTGCACGGCTGGCCCAAAAGGCACGCGCCGCCGGCATCCACCTGATCCTGACCACGCAGCGTCCCAGCGTGGACGTGATCACCGGTCTGATCAAGGCCAATATCCCGACTCGTATTGCGTTTCAGGTGTCGAGCAAGATCGACAGCCGCACCATTCTTGACCAGATGGGTGCCGAAGCCCTGTTGGGCATGGGCGACATGCTCTACATGCCCAGCGGAACCGGCTTGCCCATCCGAGTGCACGGCGCCTTCGTCAGTGATGAGGAAGTGCACCGGGTGGTGAGTTACCTCAAGACCCAGGGCGAGCCCAACTACATCGAAGGCGTGCTTGAAGGTGGCACGCTCGATGGCGAGACAGACGGACTGGGTGAAGGGGGCAACAGCGCGGGAGCGCGCCGAGTTCACGCTGGCTGATGCGCCTGACAAGGATGGGATGGAGTGGGTGCTGGCCACCCCCAAGACCAAGGACGGCCAACTGCAATCAATCCGTGTCGGCGTCAAGGCTGGTGACAAGTCTGCCGGCCTGGCTGCGCTGGAGATTCTGGACAGCTTCGGGCAGCGCTCGGTGCTCAGCTTCAGCGCCTTCCAGGCCAACGCCGCGATGAATGCGGCCAGTTTCCAGTTCCAGCCGCCAAAGGGGGCGGATGTGATTCGGCAGTAGCCAACAGTTGCATCTGCCCGGCTGGACAACGCCCGTATGAAGTGATATGAATCATCGGTTAATATCTGCGTTCATCCGATGATTGGTATCAGTGGAGCGAAAGAATCAACCCTCACAGCGAGATCGCGCTGTGGCCCATCTACAGGCCACGGGCATGTCGCGCCTGAGCGAGTTGATCGCCAAGGGGGTCACGGCTGCCACAGTCTCGCGTCTTGAGCGAGAAGGCGTTCTCATCCGCCTTGCCCGGGGGCTGTATCAACTGGCGGATGCACCGCTCGATATGCACCACACCCTTGCCGAGGCTTCCAAACTCGTTCCCAAGGGGGTTATTTGCCTCACGTCCGCCCTGGCGTTCCATGGATTGACCGACCAGATCCCGTCCAAGGTCTGGGTCGCCATTGGCCCCAAAGAATGGCGCCCCAAGTTTGAATATCCGCCAGTTCGTTTTGCGCGTTTTTCGGGTCCACGCCTGCGGCTTGGCGTCGAACGCTACCTTATTGACGGGGTGTCCGTGCCGATCTTCGGCGTCGCAAAAACCGTTGCGGACATGTTCCGCTATCGGCAGACCGTTGGCGTGAACGTCGCGCTGGAAGGACTGCGCGAGGCACTCCGACAAGAGAAGGCGTCACCCTCCGAAATAGCAAGAGAGGCGGCGGATGCCAAAGTCTGGAAAATCATGGAGCCGTACCTGAGCGCGCTGACGTCCCATGCCTGAGCCCAAGAAACCTCGTGACGTCGGTGCCTCGGTTCGCGCTCGGCTGCTGACGCTGGCACGCCGGAAGGGGCAGGCTTTCGACCTCCTGCTGACGCGCTATGCCATTGAGCGGCTGTTGCATCGGCTCAGTCTCTCGCCCCATCGCAATCGCTTCGTCCTTAAGGGAGCGATGCTGATGACGACTTGGTTCGACGACCCGCACCGTCCGACACGTGACGTGGACTTCCTGGGGTATGGCGATCCGACGCCGGAGGCGATGCTCGCCACCTTTCGAGAGATCTGCGCCATCGACGTAGATGATGGCCTTGAGTTCGACGCTGATGCATTGCGCGTCGAATTGATACGCGAAGAGCTTGACTATGGTGGTTTGCGGCTTCGCACCACCGGGCGCCTCGCCGGAGCGCGGATCACCGTCACTATTGACATCGGCTTCGGAGACGCTATCGAGCCAGGTGTTGAAGAGATCAATCTACCGGTTCTGCTCGATCTGCCCGAGCCGAGACTGCGCGCCTATGCACGCGAGACAGTGATCGCCGAAAAATTCCAGGCCATGGTCATGCTGGGATTGGCCAACAGCCGCATGAAAGACTTCTATGACGTGTGGATTTTGAGTCGAAGCTTTGACTTCGATGAAGACCGCCTGTCCCGAGCTATCGCCGCGACGTTCGAGCGGCGTGGCACGGCCATTCCCTTCGATGAGCCCGTGGCTTTGACTCAGTCTTTCGCGGCCGACGCCGGAAAGCAAGGGCAGTGGGCTGCTTTCGTCCGAGACTTGGCCATCGAAATACCACCCCTTGACGCAGTGGTTGCGGACCTTGCCGAATTCCTGATGCCGTACGCACGACGCGCACGGGGGCGTTCTGCCGGTGGTTTTCCTAAGGAGGACGGCGCATGAGTTGGTCAAACGCCAGACCCAATGTCGCTAGCCCATCACTCACGCGAAGCATCAACGGCAGGCCACCCGGCCTGAACTTTTCAAAGTCGATCAACCAACCCCAGGCGTGAATGATCTCGTGCAGTAACTACTCAGCACCAAACGAAGCCCAATCTCCGTTTGCTATGAAATAGTGAGCGACAATCGACCTTGATGCAAAACCTACCCGATCTCGCACAACTCAGCCACGCGCAGAAGGATGAGTTGATCAAGACGCTGTGGCCC
>JAUXWC010000283.1 GCA_030685025.1 Rhodoferax sp. | reverse complement strand
GCCAAAGCGGTAGTCGCCCAGGTCGATCTGGGTCAGGCCATTGAGCTGGCCCAGCTTCTCGCCGCGCAGGGTCATCAGCCGGTCGCCGTCGGTGACGGTTTCCTGCAGGCGCTGGTCCGGGTAGTCGTGGCGCAGCTTGCGCGCGTGCAGCGCTGCCTGCACGTCACTTGCTTCCACCAGCGTACCGGCGCGGGCGCGGCACAGGGCAGCGCTCTCCACCAGCAGTGCCTCGGTGCGGGAGAAGATGGCACTCTGGCGCTTCTGGTCGTCCACCTCGCGGTGCGAATCCTCCAGCAGTGCCGCCACGGCTGCGGCCGAGAAATGCGGCAGACCCAGCCGCTTGCTGAGGTGCGCCACGAATACCGCTGACGCCGCGTAGGTTTGTGCATTGGCGGAGAAGCTCTCGGCGAAGTCCACCTTGACACGAAAGCGCCGCGCGAATTCCGGGTCGGCCTCCTGCAATTCGTAGTACTGCTCGGTGGAGCCGATCAGCACGATCTTGACCTCCAGGTCGACCGCTTCGGGCTCCAGCGACACCGTCGCAATGGGCGCGATCACCGGCCCGGGCTCTTCAATCTGCAAACGGCCGTTGCGCAGAAAGCGGCGCAACTTCTCCCATACCACTTCGTCGGTCAACAAATCACGCAGGTGCAGCATCAGGAAGCCGCCATGCGCATTGAGCAGGCTGCCCGCCCGGATGCGGGAGAAGTCGGTCACCAGCGCGTCCTCTTCGGGCTGGTATTCGATGCTGCCAAACAGCGTGCGAAACGACGGGTTGTTCTCGATGATCACCGGCGCGCCCTGCATCGCGCCGTTGTCCACCAGCAGGTTGACCCGGTAGCGCGACAGCACCGTTACCAGGGCTGCCTGGCGGGCTTCCTCGTCGCTGTCGGAGGCGCTGAACCATTCCAGGTTGTCCAGCACATCGTGCTGCACCTGCTCCAGGTAGGCGCCGAGCTTGACCGAGTCCTTGATCTGCTTCTTCAGCCCCATGCGAATCGCCTGAATCTCGCGCTCCAGCACCGGTTTGACGATCTGGCGGCGCAGCGTGGCCAGGCCTTCGTTCATGACCCGCTCCATGGGCCGGGTCCTGTCCAGAAAGCGGGTGATCTGGTCGCGCAGCTCCTGCTCGGCCCGGTCAATCTGGACGCGCCGCTCCTTGGGCAGCGAGCGCGCTTCGGCCTCCGTCAGGGCGTTGCCCTTCTCGCCCAGCAGGGTGAACACCAGATGGCCGCTCTCGCGGTACAAGGCAAAACTGCGGGCATCGGCAAAGGCGTCGAGTTCGCCGTAGGCCTTGGCTTCTTCGAGCTTGTAGGCTTTCTCAATGCGCTCGCTCTCGGTCTTGAACTCCTGGCCGTCGAGCCGCTCGGGAATGTCCTTCTGCAAGTTCTTGCACATCTGCGCCATCAGTTGGCGCAACTCCCGGCCCTGCCCGGGCGGCAGGCGCAGGGCGCGCGGCTTTTCGGGCGCGTCGAAGTTGTGCAGGTAACACAGGTCAGGCGGAACCGCCTTGCTGGCGGCCACCGACCGCATCACCTGCTGCATCAAGGATGAGCGGCCGCTGCCGACTTCGCCCAATACAAACAGGTTGTAGTCGCTCTGCTCCATGCCCAGCCCAAAGCGGGCCGCCGTCTGGGCCCGCTCCTGACCGATCCAGGGCAGCGGCAGTTCCACCAACGCCGACGTATCGGCAAAACCCAGCGACAGCGGGTCGATACCGACGCGAAGGTCGCCGGGGGCAAGGCTTGAGATGGACATGGTTGAGTCCATTGTCATGCAAAACCAGCGCGCGAACCATGCTGACTGACATGGGCTCATGCCCACCCTTTATCGTGAAAGGGCACCGTCATTGCGAGCCTCCAATTCCGGGCCTGAACTGCACACGGACCATGAACCCGTATCGTCATCGCGAGGCCGCAGGCCGTGGCGATCCACGTATTTTGGTGCCATGGATTGCTTCACTGCGTTCGCAATGACGATGGGCTTTCGCCCTAACGCCGGGCGCTTGTGATTGGCCTGAACGGCCCCATTTGGGTCGGATGATTCCATTTTCGGTGCTCGACCTGTCCCCGATTGCGCAAGGCTCAGACGCCGCGCAATCGTTTCGCAACACGCTGGACCTGGCGCAACACGCCGAGCGCTGGGGCTTTCAGCGTTACTGGCTGGCCGAGCACCATGGCATGCCCGGCATTGCCAGCGCCGCCACGGCGGTGCTGATTGGCCACGTGGCGGGTGGCACCGGCACGATTCGGGTCGGCGCGGGCGGCATCATGCTGCCCAACCATTCTCCATTGGTGATTGCCGAGCAGTTTGGCACGCTGGAGTCGCTCTACCCCGGGCGCATCGACCTCGGACTGGGCCGGGCACCGGGTTCGGACCCGGTCACGGCGCGCGCCCTGCGCCGCAACCTGGCCTCGGACGCGGACGAGTTTCCGCGCGACGTGGTCGAGCTGATGGACTACTTCTCGCCCAACTCCAAAAGCCCCGTGCACGCCGTGCCGGGACAGGGGCTGCACGTGCCGATCTGGATCCTGGGCTCCAGCCTGTTTGGTGCGCAGCTTGCCGCCACGCTGGGGCTGCCGTATGCCTTTGCCTCCCACTTTGCGCCGCAGCAGATGATGCAGGCCATCGAGCTGTACCGCGCCAGCTTTCGCCCGTCGGCACAGTTGGCCAAACCGTATGTGATGCTCGGCTTCAATGTGTTCGCCGCCGACACCGACGAGCAGGCTGCCCTGCTGGCCACGTCGATGCAGCAGGCCTTTGTCAACCTGCGCAGCGGCCGCCCGGCGCGCCTGCCGCCGCCATTGCCCGACTACCCCAAGCTGGTTGGCCCGGCTGAGCGTGCCTTGCTCGACAGCGTGTTGTCCTGCGCCGCGATCGGCGCGCCCGCCACGGTGCGCACCAGCCTGCAGGCTTTTGTGGACCGCACCGGTGCGGACGAGCTGATGATCACCTCGCAGATCTTCGACCACGCGGCGCGGCTGCGCTCCTACGAAATCACCTCCGGCCTGTTCCCGACGGCCGCCTGATCATCCGCCCGCGCGTTTGACCACGTGCCGCTGGGCCCTGAGCAGCTCAATCACCCGCTCACAATGGTCGCCCTGCACCTCGATCACGCCGTCCTTGACGGTGCCACCCGAGCCGCAGGCGGTCTTGAGTTGCTTGCCCAGTTGCTGCAGGGCCATGGCATCCAGCGCCACGCCCTTGACCAGCGTCACCGCCTTGCCGCCGCGCCCCTTGCTCTCGCGTGATACCCGCACCACGCCATCACCCGCCGGGACGGCCTGCTTCGCGCCACACTGGCATTGGCCTGCGGGCTGGCGGCAGCCCGGGCACATGCGCCCGGAATCGGTGGAATAGACCAGGCCGCCGCTGAGTTGGTTGGACTTCATGGCAATCAGTTGAGGACAGAGCTGGCCGCTACGCGGCAGCGGTCTGTCCCGCAAGGTTTCAGTCGGGTCTGAATTCTGCCTCGAACTTGGCGGCGTCGGCGGCCAGTTCGAAGGTCGCCAGTTGTCCCATCTTGCGGTCAGCCAGCCGGTGCGCGGCGAACAAGCTGTACTTGCCCTTGAGGTAGAAACACGGCAGATCGATCAAGGCATAGGGATAGGGCACGAACACCTGGTGCTCATAGATCTCCCGGTGCACGTTCTTGGGCGACGGGAACAGCGTGTAGGTGTCGGTATGGATGGAACGTTCGGACATGGTGTGGGCCGGGTTAAAGTGGTGGGCGCTGCAACCGGATTGAATCACGGTTTTGCATGCCAATCACGCCTGCAAGAAGGAACCTACCCATGACCCGCCACCACGACCCCTCACGCCCGGACTGGGCGGCCAAGGTGCTGCCCCTGATCCGCAGCGGCAACCTGGACGCCGCGCTGGCCCAGATCAAGGTGGCGCCCAGCGTCAAGGACCTCAAGCAATTGCAGTCAGCGCTGTCCGCCGCCAATCTGAAACCGCCACAACCGGTGGTAAACATCGCGATCGCCGACCAGATCGACGCGCTGCTGGGCTCTCGGCTGCACCGGTCGCCTTAGGCCAGCCTTGGCCGATCTGTCCCAACACCATCCCGCCGCGATCATCCGCATGCCATACACACCACACGTCATCGCCGTCCACCTTAACCCGGCACACACCTTCTCGAAACACCCGGTGGACTCAATCCAAATGGTCGCTGGTCTGGGCGTTGAAGGCGATGCCCATCGCGGTGCCACCGTGCAACACCGGTCGCGCGTGGCACGCGACCCCTCTCAGCCCAACCTGCGTCAAATTCACCTGATGCACCGTGAGTTGTTTGACGAGCTGCTGCACCAGGGCTATGACGTGCGGCCCGGCCAGCTTGGAGAAAACATCACCACCCAAGGCGTGGAGCTGCTCGCCTTGCCATGCGGCACAGAACTGCGCATCGGCGCCGATGCGGTGGTTCGCATCACCGGCCTGCGCAACCCCTGCGCCCAGATCGACAGCTTTCGGCCCGGTCTGATGGGCGCCGTGCTGGCCCGCTCGACCACCAGCCAGTTGATCCGCAAGGCCGGAGCCATGGCAGTGGTGGTGACTGGCGGCCGAGTTGTGGCGGGAGACCCGATTCACATCACCCTTCCGGATCTACCCCACACAGCTCTGGAGCCGGTGTGAGCGGGAGGGCAAAAGTCCCGCTGCCAGCCCGATCGCGGACGCCCAACACCCACTTTCACGTCAACAACAAGAACCCATGAATCCCACCATCGCTGCCCGACTGTTTGGCGCCTTGATCGGCGCCACGGTTGCCTTCCAACTGGCACTCGCCCTCGGCGCACCCTGGGGTCATTTGGCTTGGGGTGGCGCCTATGCCGGTGCGCTGCCGACGACCATGCGGCTGGCCTCGCTTGCGTCCGTCACGCTGCTTCTTGCTCTCGCGGCGGTCGTGCTGATTCGGGCCGGAATGACGGGATTGCGCTGGAAGCCAGCCTCCACCAAGCTGGTGTGGCTGGTCGTGGCCTACTGTGGTCTCGGTGTGATCGCCAACGCGATGAGCCCGAGCTTTTGGGAGCGCGTCATTTGGGTGCCAGTAACCTTGACCCTGCTCGCCTGCAGCCTGGTCGTGGCGAGATCTCGCTAGTCACCGCGCCCACCCCAACCGACGCCAACCCGGTGCCGCTCAACACCTTTCACGGCAGATGGCTTACATTGCATCGGCAAACCAACCCATGTCCAACCCATCAATTGCCAATACCCTTCGAGCGCTGGAGTGTGAGCTCCATGACCCATCCGTGCGACGAAATCGCAATCGCTTGGTGCAACTGATCCACCCGGATTTTCTGGAGTTTGGACGCTCTGGTGCCAGCTACGCGTTCGCGGACATTCTCGAACGCCTACCGAGTGAAACCGAAGCGCGCCCCATCCACGCCCAGGGCTTTGCCGCCCATCAATTGGTTGGCTCCGTCTTCTTGCTCACTTACAAGTCCGCGCATGTATCAGAAAACGGGGAACTCGAACGTCACACCTTGCGTTCATCAATTTGGCGGCTTGAACCTGCGGGCTGGCAAATGGTGTTTCACCAAGGCACGCCCACGGCCGCATTCGACCAGCGCACAGAACAAACCGACGAACTGACGGACTCCAAGCTGGATCGTCCCTAGCCTCGGTGCATTGGCGCCGTCCACCAAGTACAGGCCAGCCATGCCCTCCCCCACCGCCGTTGACACCGCGCGCGAGTTCTGGCGCCTGATGGCCAGCAACGATTTCTCGTCAGTTTCGACGGTTCTCGCGCCCGATTTCGTGCTGGATTGGCCGCAGAGCAATGAGCGCATCCGCGGGGCACAGCGCTTTGCCGAGATGAACCAGACCTATCCGGCACACGGGCCATGGGCCTTCACCATCCATCGCTTGTTTGGCTCGGACACCGAGGCGGTGTCGGACGTCACAGTCAGCGACGGCGCGCAGACCACCAGAGCGCTGTCGTTCTTCACGGTGGTTCTTGGCAAAGTGACACATCTTGTGGAGTTCTGGCCCGAGCCCTATGCAGCCCCTACCAATCGGGCGCACCTGATCGAACCGATCAAATAAGCGCCGGCCGTCGCGACGACCCGCCGCCGAGGTAAGCCTCGAAGCAAACCCTCGCTACCAGACGTCTGCTCGCGCGCCCACTCAGTTCGCAGCGAAGCAATACAGCAGGCCCGCGCCGCCAGAGCCTTTGAGCGCATCCTGGCTGCAGCCACGCGAGCCGTGCGAGGAGTTCCACGACTTCATGTGCCAGGTGTCCTTCAGGCCGATACGGTCATGGTGGCCGACGATGGCAGATCCCTCGCCGCTCTTGGTCCAGTTGCCGCAAGTGGTGTCGCCTCCCGCAGTCGAGTACCGGCCGGACGGGTCGGAGCCAGTCAGAATGTCGTGCGTGTTGACGGCATCGCCGCGCCCGCTCACGGTCTCACCCTTTTCGGTCAGGGCGGTCGTCTTGGTTGGCCAGCGCCTGGCAATGTGCGTCGGCCCCTTCCAGACCACCCAGATCCGCGCCATTGCCCTTGCCGGCGCTGGTCACGAAGAAGCTCATGCTGTTCTGCTGAGCCTGGGCCACCGTGCTCAGCGCCCCGCCCGCCAAATGGCCGCTGCAAGGACACCGACTGTTACTGTCTTTGATCGCCTCATGAGTGACGCTCACGGGTTGATGAAATGGGCGGATTGTCACGCAAGCGGCAAATCTTTGCAGCGAATACTGTCGACCGACCTCCAGCGGCACCGCCGTCGCGCTGTCCCGGCCATGAAGAGCGGTCAGTACGAGGTCAACCGTTCACAAAATGGCACTTCCAGGATGCTCGCCGCGTTCGTACACGACATGGGCACGCCCCACCAGGAGCTGGTCCAGCGCACCAACGTTGTTCGGATCCTTGTTGGTATAGGGCAACTTTTGCAGCACGTAGCGCATGGCGTTGAGGCGCGCGCGCTTCTTGCAGTCCGACTTGATCACGGTCCAGGGTGCGTCCGCCGTGTCGGTCTCGAAGAACATCGCCTCCTTGCCTTTGGTGTAGTCGTCCCACTTGTCGAGCGATGCCAAATCGATCGGGCTGAGTTTCCACTGCTTAAGCGGGTGCAACTCGCGCTCCTTGAAGCGCCGTCGCTGTTCCTTGCGACTCACGGAGAACCAAAACTTGATCAGGTGGATGCCGCTGCGCACCAATTGTCGCTCGAAGCCAGGGGCCTGGCGCATGAACTCCTGGTACTCGGCGTCGGTGCAGAAGCCCATCACGCGCTCGACCCCAGCCCGGTTGTACCAGGAGCGGTCCATCAACACGATTTCGCCCGCCGTCGGCAGATGCTGCACGTAGCGCTGAAAGTACCACTGACCACGCTCGGCTTCACTCGGCTTCTCCAGCGCCACCACCCGCGCCCCGCGCGGATTGAGGTGCTCCATGAAGCGCTTGATCGTGCCACCCTTGCCAGCCGCGTCGCGACCTTCGAACAGGATGACGATCCGCTGGCCGGTCTCTTTGGCCCAGTTTTGCAGCTTCAGCAATTCGACCTGCAGATGGTACTTCTGAGTCTCATAGCGCCGCCGCGACAGCAAATTCTTGTAGGGGTACGCGCCCGTGCGCCAATCCGCCGCCAACTCCTCATCCGGTTTGAGATCGTCCTCGGCAACTTTGGTGCCGGCCAACAGCATCTTGCGGATCTCCACCACATCGTCAGGTGCACTACCGGCCAGCAGCGCCTTGAGTGCGGAGGCCTTGTCACGCGTGTTAGCCAGAATGTTCTTGACAGCAGCTTCCTGTGCCCCTTGCGCTGACTCGCGTTGCACCTTGGCACTCTGGCGAGCGATGCCGCTGGCAGAACGTGCCGTCAGGGTATCGCCGCTGGAGGCGCGTCGAGGCGCTGCTTTGACCGCCGGTGCGGCTTTAATTTTTTCTCTCCGACACGGTAACTCCTCATGTGATGACGCTGATTCTGTGACCGGGGCGAACACCTTGGTTTGACGCATGTCAATCCTGAGCAGCCCGCGCGCCGAGGCGCCGCCCAGACGAACAGAACCCGAGCGGACCCGCTTTGATCCGATGAAACGGTCGTTACTTCATCAACCTGCCAGAGCCACCAATCACGGTGACCTCCACCGAGCGCGAGCCGATGCGATTGCTTGCCGAGTAAGCCACGATGGTACCGCCCAGGTCAAAACGCTCCATCGATTCAAGTGCCTTGATCAACTTCGCGCGCGTCGGGTTGGGGCCGGCGCGGCGCAAGCCTTCGACCAACACCTTGGCGCCCAGGAACTCTTCGAAGCTGGTGTAGTTGATGGCTTCGTTGGGGGCGTACTTCTTCAGCGCGGCCTGGTACTCGCGCACCACCGCCAAGTTGGGCGAATAGGGATAGGGCACAACCTGGCTGATGCCCAGGCCATGCACGTTCTGCAGGCCCGCCAACTTGATCAACTCAGCCGGATCCACAACCGAGATGTTGTAGAGCTGGGCGCCACCACCGGCCTCGCGGTAACGCTTGGCAAAGGCCGCGGTGGAGCGGTTCACCGAGACCATGATCACCGCTTGTGCGTCCGAGGCGTTGATCAGCCGTACCGCTTCTTCCACCTTGTCGGTGTTGCGTTCATACGGCGCGGCCACCACCAGCTTGAGCTTGCGGGTGGCGAGCGCCGTCTCGACTCCGGCCAGGCCAGCTTTGCCAAAGGCGTCGTCCTGGTACATCACCGCCACCCGCTTCATGCCCAGGGTGGTCACCTGCTTGACCATGTGTTCGGCCTCGTCGGCATAACCGGCACGCACATGAAAGATCCAGGGGTTGAACGGGTTGCGCAGCACCTCGCCGCCGGTATAGGGTGCCACCAGCGCGGCCCCGCCTGCGCTGAGCACGCCATCGCTGAGCAGCTTACCCACATTGGCGGTGCCGGCAAAACCGAACAGCGCCACCACGTCACTGCGCGCCAGCACCTCCTGTGTCAGACGAACGGTTTCTTCGACCTTGTAGCTGTCGTCCAACACCAGGTGTTTGATCTTGGCACCATGCACGCCACCACTGGCATTGACCGAATCGAAGTAGATTTGGCCGCCCACCACCATCTGCTTGCCGGTGCTGGCGAGCACACCCGACAGCGGCGCAATCTGAGCCACCACCAGTTCCGCAGCATGCAGTGGGGCCCACCAGACGCTCAATAGACCCAGAAAGAGCAATGCCGCGACACGCAGCCGATTCCAACAACTTGTCGTCATGGTTTTCCTGATACTTTGCGGGACAGACCTTCAGCTCTGTCCTCAACTGATTGTCGGGTGTTGGCTGTTCGACCCACGATCCGATCCGCAAGGCGGGTCTGATCGACCTCATTTGGCAGGCTTGCGCCGCCTCTCCAAATACGCGTGCAACTCGCCCACGACGCCCTTGCGAAACGCCAACACGCAAAGTACAAAAATCACGCCGATGATCACGTTCACCCAAGAGCCCACCTTGTCGGCCAGGGTGTTTTGCAGCGCAATGACAATGCCAGCACCCACCACCGGGCCGAAGAAAGTACCCACGCCGCCGAGTAGCGTCATCAAAATCACTTCGCCCGACATCGACCAGTGCACGTCCGAGAGCGTGGCAAAACCCATGACCACCGTCTTGAGCGAACCGGCCAGACCCGCCAGCGTGGCCGACAAGACAAACGCCAGCAGCTTGTAGCGATCCACCTGGTAGCCCAGTGAAATGGCGCGTGGCTCGTTTTCCCGGATCATCTTGAGTACCTGCCCGAAAGGTGAGGTAACGATGCGCGAGATGGCCAAGAAGCAGCCCACAAACACCGCCACCACCAGGTAGTACATGGCAGTATCGGACTCCAGCGACAGCAAGCCAAACAGGGCACCGCGCGGCACCGCTTGCAAGCCGTCTTCGCCGCCGGTAAAGGGCGCTTGCAAACAGATGAAAAACACCATCTGCGCAATCGCCAGGGTGATCATGGCGAAATAGATGCCCTGGCGACGGATGGCCACCAAACCGACGACCAGACCGATCAGGCCGGCGCCGATGGCACCGGCCGCGATGCCCAACTCCGGCGTCAAGCCCTGCGACTTGATCAGCCAGCCCGTGATGTAGGCGGCCGAACCGAAAAAAGCGGCGTGACCGAACGACAGCAGCCCGGTGTAACCCAGCAGCAGGTTGAAGGCACAGGCAAAAATGGCGAAGCACAGCAGCTTCATCACGAATACCGGATAGAGCCCAAGCATGGGCGCCAGCAGCGCCAGGATCAGCAGCGCAACATAGGTGATACGAATCAGTTGGGCGGATTTGGTCATCGGCTGGCCGTTGGGGGTGGAAGGGGTCACGTTGTTCATGGCTTAGGCTTCCTTGCCAAACAAGCCCGCTGGCCGAACCATCAGCACAATGACCATCACTACAAACACCACGATGTTGGAAGCCTCCGGGTAGAACACCCGCGTCAGTCCCTCAATCACGCCCAGGCCCAGGCCCGTAAGGATCGAACCCATGATGGAGCCCATGCCGCCGATCACCACCACCGCAAACACCACGATGATCAGGTTCGAGCCCATCAGCGGGTTGACCTGGATGATGGGCGCAGCCAACACACCGGCCAGTGCGGCCAAAGCGGCGCCCGCGCCATAGGTCAGCATCACCATCAGCGGCACGTTGATGCCGAAGGCCTGCACCAGCGCGGCGTTTTCGGTGCCCGCGCGCAGGTAGGCGCCAAGCCGGGTTCGCTCGATCACGTACCAAGTACCCAGGCACACCACCAGCGACACCAACACCACCCAGGCGCGGTAGTTGGGCAGCACCATGAAACCCAGATTGGTGGCGCCACTCAGCAAAGCTGGCACATCGTAGTTCTGCCCCGACACACCGTACACTTCGCGGAAAATGCCTTCCGCAATCAAGGCCAGACCAAACGTCAGCAGCAGCCCGTAGAGCGGGTCGAGCTTGTACAGGTGCTTGAGGAACAGCCGCTCGATCACGACCCCCAGGGCACCCACTGTCAAGGGGGCCAGCACCAGCGCAAACCAGTAGTTGATGCCGAACTTGTCGAGCATGATCCAGGCCGCAAATGCGCCCAGCATGTACAAGGCGCCGTGCGCGAAATTAACAATGCCCAGCAAGCCGAAGATCACTGCCAGCCCGAGGCTGAGCAAGGCATAGAAGGCGCCGTTGACTAGCCCCAGCAGCAACTGCCCCAGAAACGCTTGAAGCGGAATACCGAAAATTTCCATGGAAGCCCGTCAGTTCGTGCCTTGATGTGCGAGGGAAGTCAGCTTACTTCTGAGCAGTCAACAACGGGCATTTCGACTCGGCCGGCGTCGTGAAGGCCTGCTCGCCGGGGACCTTGGCGATAAGCTTGTAGTAGTCCCATGGCGTGGTCGAATCCTTGCTCGATTTGACCTCGAACAGGTACATGTCGTGAATCATGCGGCCGTCGGCACGGATCTGACCCTTGTTGTAAAAGTCGTCGATCTTCATGCTCTTGAGCGTGGCCATCACCTTGTCGCTGTCGGTGGTGCCTGCCGTTTGCACCGCTTTGAGGTAACTGGTGGTGGCCGAGTAGTCAGCCGCTTGCAGGCTCGATGGCATGCGCTTGTACTTGTCGAAGAAACGCTTGGCGAACTTGCGCGACGCGTCGTCCTGGTTCCAGTACCAACTGTCGGCCAGTTGCAGGCCTTCTGTGTTGGCCAATCCCAAACTGTGCACGTCGTTGATGAACACCAGCAGACCGGCGACCTTCATGGTCTTGTTAATGCCGAATTCCTTGGCCGCCTTCATTGCATTGGTGAAGTCACCGCCCGCGTTGGCCAGGCCCATGATTTGCGCCTTGGAGGCCTGCGCCTGCAACAGGAAGGACGAGAAATCCGATGCATTGAGCGGGTGGCGCACCTTGCCCGCCACCGTGCCGCCATTGGCTTGCACCACGGCAGCGGCGTCCTGCTCCAAAGAGTAACCAAAAGCGTAGTCAGCGGTCAGGAAGAACCAGCTCTTGTTGCCCGCCTTCACCAGCGCCGAGCCTGCCACTTTGGCCAAGGCGACCGTGTCGTAGGCGTAGTGAATCATGTAGGGCGTGCAGCCGCCATTGGTCAGGCGGGCCGAGCCGGCACCGTTGACGATGAAGGGGATCTTCTTTTCAGCCGAGACCACCGACATGGCCAGGGCCGTGCCCGAGTTGGTGCCGCCAATCAACATGGACAGGCCGTCTTTGTCGATCCATTCGCGGGCTTTGGAGCTGGCGATATCGGCCTTGTTCTGGTGATCAGCGGTCAGCACCTCGATCGGGCGACCCAGCACCTTGCCGCCAAAGTCCTGCGCCGCCCACTTGATCATTTCACCGCCAGCCGGGCCGTCGATATCGGCATACAGGCTGGACATGTCGGTGATGAAGCCGATCTTCACCGGAGCGGTGCTTTGCGCGGATACGCAAGTTGCGAAGCCAAGTGCCAAGGCGGCGGCGAGAGTAGTGAGTTTCATGGTGTCTCCAGGTTGACGGGTTAGAAAAGGGGGAAGCGAAGGAAAGCGAGCAAGGGCGGTGGTCAATGAACGGCCGCGACGACCTCAAACACCCAGATACTCCTGTAGCATGCCCGTGTTTTGGATCAACTCGTTCTGCGCGAATTGCTTCACGATGGTGCCGTGCTCCATCACGTAAAAGCGATCGGCCAGCGGCGCGGCGAATCGGAAATTCTGTTCCACCAGCACAATCGTGTAGCCCTTGCCTTTGAGGGTGAGGATCATCTCGGCGAGCTTCTGCACGATCACCGGTGCCAGGCCTTCCGATATCTCATCGAGCAGCAACAGGCGCGCGCCGGTGCGCAAAATGCGGGCCACCGCCAGCATCTGCTGCTCACCACCTGACAGACGCGTGCCCGGGCTGCTGGCGCGCTCTTTCAGGTTGGGAAACATCGCGTAGATCTCTTCGACGCTCATGCCGCCTGGTGCCAGCGTGGGCGGCAGCATCAGGTTCTCCTCGGCGCTCAGGCTGGCAAAAATGCCACGCTCCTCCGGACAGTAACCCAGGCCCAGGTGGGCGATCTTGTGCGGCGCCATATTGATGGTTTCCACGCCGTTGATCTTGATCGAGCCCTTTCTGGATCCGGTCAGGCCGACGATGGCGCGCAGCGTGGTGGTGCGCCCGGCACCGTTGCGCCCAAGCAGCGTCACCACTTCCCCCTGGTGCACGCTCAGGTTCACGCCGTGCAGGATGTGCGATTCACCATACCAGGCGTGCAGGTCTTCGATGCGAAGCAGCGCCGGTGCGCAAGCGCCCTGCGATGCGGCGTGTGTGGCAGCCATATCAGTGTGCCCCCTGCAATTGGACATTGGCGCTGCCCATGTAGGCTTCGATCACCAACGGGTTGCTGGAGACCTCGGCATACGGGCCATCGGCAATGATGGCGCCGCGCTGCAGCACCGTGATGCGGTCGGCGATCTTCGCCACGACATTCATGTTGTGTTCCACCATCAAAACGGTGCGCCCGCTTGACACCTGTTTGATCAACTGCGTGACACGGTCCACGTCTTCGTGGCCCATGCCCTGTGTCGGCTCGTCGAGCAGCATCAGTTCGGGCTCCAGCGCCAGCGTGGTGGCCAGTTCCAGCGCACGTTTACGCCCGTAGGGCAGATTGACCGTCATCTCGTCGGCGAAGTCTTGCAAGTCGACCTCGGCGAGCAGTTGACGCGCGCGCCCATGCAGGTGATGAAGGGTACTCTCGGCTTTCCAGAAGTGAAACGAGGTTCCCAGATTTCGTTGCAACGCGGCGCGCACGTTCTCCAACACCGTCATGTGCGCAAACACCGCCGAGATCTGGAACGAACGCACAATGCCGCGACGTGCCGTTTGCGCTGGCTTCTCGGTGGTGATGTCGATGCCATTGAATACGATAGTGCCACTGGTCGGGTGCAGGAACTTCGTCAGCAGATTGAAGAAAGTGGTTTTGCCCGCGCCATTGGCTTACTTTCCGCAAGTCAGCCAACCCAAATAGCGTGAATTTCCGAGCCTATCGAACTGCCCGATACGCCTGGATCGGGACGCCCAGTAGCTTGAGCAGCTGACACTGCAAGTCGGTGAGCTCGACATCGAAGACTTGAAC
>JAUXWC010000282.1 GCA_030685025.1 Rhodoferax sp. | reverse complement strand
ACCCCGCCGCCTGGCCATCCCGGCGCGGGTCGCTGGCGGCCAGGTAGCCGTGCACATCGGGCTCCCCCATGCGCCAGATGAATTGGCCCGCGCCGAAGTCCTGGTAGCTGTCGGCGATTTGGTCGATCTGGTGCCCCCTGGCCAACAGGCCCTGCACGGTGGACGCTGGCATCGCCAGTTCGGCATTGAGTGCCATGCCGCTGTTGAAGCGCCAGCGCGGTGCGTCGCAAGCGGCCTGTGGATTCTGGCCATAGTCCAGCATGCGCACCAAGGTCTGCACATGACCCTGCGGCTGCATGTTGCCGCCCATCACGCCAAAGCTCATCACCGGTTGGCCATCCTTGGTGAGAAAGGCCGGGATGATGGTGTGAAAGGGCCGCTTGCCCGGCGCCACCACATTCGCACTGGTGGCATCGAGATTGAAGCCGTGGCCTCGATTCTGCAGGCTGATACCAAAGCTGGGCTCGACGCAGCCCGAGCCGAAGCCCATGTAGTTGCTCTGGATGAAGCTGACCATCATGCCGGACTCGTCCGCCGCCGTTAGGTAAATCGTGCCACCTTTGACCGGGTTGCCGGCCTTGAAGTCCTGAGCACGCGCCCTGTCTATCAGCCGGGCGCGTGACGCCAAATAGTCGTCACCGAGCATTTGCTCGGGGCTGACCGTCATGCTGGCCGGCTCCGCGACATAGCGGTAGCCATCGGCAAACGCCAACTTCATGGCCTCGATCTGCAGGTGCTGCGACTCGACGCCGTCCACCGCGAGACTGGCGACATCGAATTGATCCAGGATACCCAGCGCCATCAAGGCGGCAATGCCTTGCCCGTTGGGCGGGATCTCGTGCAAGGTGTAGCCGCGGTAGTTGCGCGCAAGCGGCTGCACCCACTCGCACTGGTGGGCCGCCAAATCGGCCTCGGTCATGGCGCCACCGTGTTGCCTGGCAAACTGCGCCAATGCGTGAGCGATTTCGCCCCGGTAGAACGCTTCGCCCCGGGTATCGGCGATCAGGCGCAGCGCACGCGCGGCAGCCGGGAATTGAAACAGCTCGCCCACATTCGGCGCGCGACCACGTGGCAGAAAGCCTTGGGCAAAGCCGGGCAGCCCCTGCAACTCGCCCACTGGCGCGGCCCACTTCTGCGCCACCCACGGCGACACCAGGTAACCGCGCTCGGCGATCTCGATGGCGCTCGCCATCAGGTCGGCAAACGGCAACTTGCCGAAGCGCTGACTCATGGCGACCCAGGCGCTGACGGCGCCTGGCACGGTAACCGAATCGAAACCGCGCTTGGGCGGTGCCGTCGCGTCGGGCCCGTATTTGGCGCGGAAGAATTCGGGGGTCCAGCCCTGCGGTGCACGCCCACTGGCGTTGAGGCCGTGCAATTGCTGGCCGTCCCACAAGATACAGAACGCATCGCTGCCCAAGCCATTGCTGACCGGCTCTACGATGGTCATCACCGCCGCAGCCGCCACGGCGGCATCGACCGCGTTGCCGCCTTGCCGCAATATGCTCAAACCAGCCTGCGCCGCCAGCGGGTGTGAGGTGGACACGACATTGCGCGCAAACAGCGGCGTGCGGTGCGAGGGATAGGAATTGGTGTAGTTGAACTGCATAGGGAGAATTATCGAGCTTGGTTCCCGCTTTGTACGACGCCCGGCCAGTGACCACCGTGTCGGAAAAGCTTACACAGTCAGGCCCCAATCGGTCAAAACGATCAGTCGCGACGCCCAAGTCATTGATTTACTTACACAATGTGACAGAGCGAAGTGCTGGCCCGTATATTGCTTGTGTCTAGATGTTCCATCTCATACCAAACAAGGATTGCCATGTCGTTCAAATCCAGCACCCTCGCCGCCATCACCGTTGTCGCCGCACTCTTCGGGCCCGCGCAGGCTGCGGTCGTCACGTTTGCGCCGTTGACCAGCGCCTCGCAAGGGCCTGCTGGTGACGGAACCACCTACCTTGAAAGCGGCCTGACCTTCACGTCCAGCGTCGTCAGTTCCTCCGCGCTGTACCACTGGGGCACCACGCAGTCGTTCAACGCCGATCCCACAGGCGCAACCCTGTTCCAGAACTTCCCCGGCCAAAGCCTGATCGTCACGCAAACCGGCGGCGGTGACTTCTTCCTGAACTCATTCGACCTGGCTGATGCCTACAATACCGGCGCTGCCTCGGTGATTCTGTTCACCTACACCGATGGCACCGGCACCTACAGCAGCAACCTGACTCTGGACAGTCTGATTGGCCTGCAGACCTTTTCGTTTGGCATGACGGTCAGCTCCTTCTCGCTGCGCCAGGATTCGCCTTATTTCCAGATCGACAATGTAGTGTTCAATGGCGGGCACGTCCCCGAACCGACTTCGCTCGCCCTGTTGGGTCTTGGACTGATCGCTCTGCGGTTGGGCAAGCGCAAATAGGCCGGTCTACGCCGTTCAGAAAACCCGCCACGGCGGGTTTTTTTGTGTCTGGCGCAGGCTCACGCCAGACCGTATTTCATCTTGAGCCTGGCAAGTGAGCCATCGGCCGTGATCGCGGCCAGCCCTGCATTGAAGGCCGCCAACTGCTGAACATGCCGGGGCGCGGCGCGCCGCAAGGCCAGATGCAGCGGCAAGGACTCCACCACGATGTTCTGCCAGGTCAAGCTTGGCTGCAGCGTGGTCAGTTGAGCTTGAAGCAGGTGATGCGCGACGGCCCGGTCGATCAGGACCAGGTCCATGCGCCGGGCGGCCAGCATGCGCAAGCCAGCGGCGTCATCCAGTGTCTCTTCGAGCAGCGGCTTGAGTTCAAGCAGGGCCTTGGGCACGGCATAGCCCCGCACCACGCCTATCCGAAGTCCCTGTGTCTTGATGTCCGAGAGCTCGCGCAGCAACATGCCCCGCTCGGTGCGCGCGTAGAAGCCGATGTCGTTGCTGACAATGGGGTCGGAAAACGCGAGCCATTGCTCGCGCTCGGCGGTTCGCCAAATGGCCGTGATGCCATCGACCTCGCCATTTTGCGTGACCTTGAGCGCGCGCGTCCAGGGGTAGAAAAGCGTTGTCGCTGCGTAACCGGAACGCGCGAAGGCCATTGCGATGGCGCGGGTCAGGAAGCCACCTCCGAGCAAGCGCTCGCCGGTGTAGGGCGGAAACTCGGTACTGGCCAGACTCACCGGCTCCAGCGACCAGGCTGGCGCGACGAGCGCCGCCAAGCCAGTGACCAGGCATTGCCGACGACTTGGGTGCCAGCATCGGCCGGCGATTGATGAGGACATGGGCTCGCACTCCAACGATTCGCCACCAT
The DNA here is from genome assembly GCA_030685025.1 of Rhodoferax sp. GTDB lineage: Bacteria > Pseudomonadota > Gammaproteobacteria > Burkholderiales > Burkholderiaceae_C > Rhodoferax_D. Next base: position 12,121 of record JAUXWC010000282.1, on the reverse strand, counting down.
ACCGCACAGCCAGGTCCAAATCAATCGATCAAGGTCGTCTCCAGGAATTTCACGGTCGCAAAAAACTCAAAATCGGCGTTGGCTTTGCGCCGGAAGCCATGCCCTTCGTTGTCGGCCAGCAGGTACCACACTGGCACGCCGTTCTTGCGCACCGCCGAGACGATTTGCTGCGCTTCGGTGTAAGGCACGCGCGGGTCGTTCTTGCCCTGCACCACGAACAGCGGCACCTTGATCGCGGCGGCGTTGTTGAGCGGGGCAATCTGCTCGTGAAACGCGCGCATCTTGGGATCACGTTCGTCGCCGTACTCGACCCGGCGCAGGTCGCGCCGGTAGCTCTCGGTGTTATTCAGGAAGGTGACGAAGTGGCTGATGCCGACCACATCAATGGCGCCACGAATCAAAGGGCTGTAGTCGACGGCGGTGGCCAGCGACATATAGCCGCCGTAACTACCGCCCGAGACCACGATGCGCGATGCGTTGAGCCGTGGGTGGGTGGTGGCCCAGCTCAGGAAGGCGCCGCCGTCCTTGACCGAATCCTTGCGCAGATAGCCGTTGTCGAGGTCCAGAAAGGTCTTGCCGTACCCTCTGGAGCCACGCACATTGGGCATCAGGATGGCCAAGCCCAGCTCATTGAGGAAGTAGTTGTAGCGCCCCATGAAACGCACGGTGGACTGCCCTTCCGGGCCGCCATGGAAGCTGACCAGCAGCGGGCGCTTGCCGGGGAACTTGGCCGCATCGGGCAAGAACAGCCAGCCGCTGACGGCCAGGCCATCAAAGCTCTTGATCTGCACCAGCTCGGGGCTGACAAAGGTGTCGGGCTTGACGCCCGGCGCAGAGGCCGCCACCGTCCAGCGTTCGGTCTTGCCACTGGCCGCGTCGTAGCTGTAGACGTCGCCAGGGCTCTGGGGCGAGTTCAGCGAAAAAGCAAGCTGGCCGTGCTGCGCCTCGTGCCACTGCCCGCCGCCAATCGAGCCGGCCGGGATATCGGGGCGGGGCAGTTCCTTGCCGGTTGCGGCATCAAACAGGCGCGCCTCGTCGCGACCGTTGTGGTTGACCACCGCCATTAGCAGCTTGCCATCGGCGGACAGCGAGAAATTCTCGATGTCCCAGGGAATGTGGCGCGACAACACGGTCAAGGACTTGTCGCGGCGGTCGTACACCGCCAACTCGTAGAACTCTCCACCCTGGTTGGTGGTCAGGAACAGGCGCTGGTTGTCCCGGCTCCACTCGAAGCCGGTGTAGCCCGCGGCGCTCGCGCCAGGCTTGGGCAGGATCTTCTCGCGCGCTCCGGTCTTGGCGTCGATCAGGAACACGTCCGAATCGTTGGGCGTGCGGTACTGCTGGGCCGCGATGGTGGCGTCATCATGGGTGAATCGGAAGCTGCCCCAGCCGCCACCAGGCAGCTCGGCCAACCGGGTCCTGGCCTCGGGTTTGAGCGGGTCGACAAAGGTCAAGGTGGTGGCGACCTGGGCGCGTGTGCCACCGGTCGCCGTCTTGTCCAGTGGTACCGCCTCAATCAGCACCCGGTCACCGGAGCGCGTCCAACTGTAGACGCTGCGTTCATCCGCCGTCGACAACAAGGTCGATTGGCGCGTGCTCAGGTCCATGCGAAACACTTGCGTGGCCTCATTGCCCCCGGCATCGCGGCTATAGACGATGTAGTTGCCATGCTTGGGGGCAAAGGTCGCCGCCGACACCGGATCCGGGAAATCAGTAATCCGCTCTAGCTTGCCGCCGGGTGACTTGAGCCAGTGGATCTGCGCGATGTTGGCGCCCGCTTCCCGGTGGCGCACCAGCATGGAGCGCTCCTTGGGATGCCAATCCATGAAGCCATAACCGCGAAACTCGGTGTACAGGGCCACCTTGTCGGCAATGGCCTTCGGGATGGCCGGGATGCCATCGGCCAGCAGGTTGGCGTTGGGGGTCACTACATCCTGCGCGCAGGCGCTGGCCAGGCAGAGCGCGACGGCGGCGCCCAGAATCAACTGTCTCATTCTTCACTCCAAGGATTGTGCGGGGAGGGTGCCGAGGCTTCGCCGCGCCGCCCTTTTGAAGCAGGTTTCGCGCAAGGCCCAGCTAACGGGACCGATTACACCAAAGATCGGCCGCCTCTGCCCTCGGTACTTACACCCGGCGAGCGTCACTCAGGCCCGCCGCAAGCGCTTGTGCAGCCTGCGCAGCGACCACCACACACCCATGGCCACAACAGGGATCGCCAGCGCCGCGCTGCTCTCGGGGCTCAGTGGCCAACCAAGACTCTGCGCGCCCTTGGCCAGGTAGCTGATCAGTCCGACGATGTAGTAGGTGATGGCTGCCACCGACAGGCCTTCCACGGTGGACTGCAACTTGAGCTGCAGGTCCTGGCGCTGATTCATCGTGGCCAGCAGGGCCTGACTGCTTTGCTGCTGCTCGATCTCGACCCGGGTGCGCAGCAAGTTGCTGATGCGCGAGACCCGTTGCGACAAGGCGTCTTGCCGGCGCGCCGCCCATTCGCAGGTGCTGCGCGCGGGCGACAGGCGCCGGTCCATGAATTCGCGAATGGTCTGCATGCCCGCCAGGCGCGACTCGGCAATATCCTCGATGCGGGTGTCCACCAACTCAAAGTACGCCGCGCTGGCCGAAAAGCGTGAATGCGTAGCGGCGTGTTGGCCTTCCACCTGGCCGGCCAAGCGGGTCAGGCGGTCCAGCAGCGCCGGTTCATCCTCGCGCGTGGCGCTGCGAATCGCTTGCGCCAACTCGGCGAGTTCACGCTCCGCAAAAGCCAGCACCGCCGAGGCTTCCCGCGCGGCGGGTAGACCCAATAGCGCGGCCATGCGATAGGTTTCGATCTCCAGCAGGCGCTGCACCAGGCGGCCCAGGCGGCGCGGGGTCATGCTGCCGACCAGCAGCACCATGCGCGAGCCACCGTCGGCGTGCAGGGCGAAATCAGTGTAGACCTCGCCATAACCATCGGCCACGGTGGAGGCCACCAAGGTGTCTTCCTGCAGCACATGTTTGACCAAGGACGCACCATCAAAACTGTCAATCGGCAAGACCCACAGATGCATGCTGGCCAGGCACTGACCGGGCAGCGCCGCCAGCCAATCCTGGGGCACGACGCGGGTGGCGGGTTCGGGCGCGCGTTCGGTGAAGGCATCGGTCTGCAGGGCGCGCGCGAAAGTCCAGGTAACAAACTCGGTGTGCAACTCCCAACGGATGCGAAACGCGCCCACCTCCATGCGCAAATGGGTACAGCCCTGCTCCGGCGCGGGCAAATGGTGGTCGCGCAAGAGCGCGGCCACGTGCTCTCGGCTGGCCTCGCGCTCGGCCACATCGCACACCATCACCATGTGCGAAATGGCCAGCGGGGCGGCCATGGCCTCGGGCGGGCGAGCGTGAATCTCGTTGTGCAGCGCGGCGCGCTGGGGGTGTTGGCGGGGATGGTGGTAAACGTGCATGGGGTCCTCGGACGCACATTGTGACCCAGGCCGCAACGCCAACACCCGACAATCAGCACCAGACAATGATTTCCACGGCCCGGATGCGAACCCGTGCCACCACCCATCAAACACTTTCTCATGCCCATTCTTCTCGCGCCCATGGAGGGCTTGCTGGACTTCGTACTGCGCGACATCCTGACCCGTGTAGGTGGCGTGGACCGCTGCGTGTCGGAGTTCATTCGCATCACCCACACGCTGCTGCCAGACCGCGTGTTTGTGCGCTACGTGCCCGAGTTGCTCAACGGCGGCTGCACTTTTGCCGGCGTACCGGTACGCCCGCAGTTGCTGGGCTCCGACCCGACCTGCCTGGCCGAGAACGCCGCACGCCTGGCAGCATTGGGGCCGCATGGCATTGACCTGAACTTCGGCTGCCCCGCCAAGGTGGTCAACCGCCATGGCGGTGGCGCGGCGTTGCTTGATGAGCCCGAGCTGCTGCACCGCATCGTGGCCGCCGTGCGGCGCGCCGTGCCGGCGCATATGCCGGTCTCGGCCAAAATGCGCCTTGGTTTCAATGACGACGCCCGTGCCGAAGAATGCGCCCTGGCGATCGAGGCCGGTGGCGCCTGCGAACTGGTGGTACACGCCCGTACCAAGGTGCATGGCTACCGCCCGCCGGCCTATTGGGAACGCATTGCCGACATTCGCGCCGCCGTGCATATCCCGGTGGTCGCCAACGGAGAAATCTGGACCGTGCCCGACGCCTTGCGTTGTCGCGAGCTGTCCGGCTGCGACACGCTGATGCTTGGCCGTGGCATGGTGGCCGACCCCGGTCTGGCGCTGGCAATCCATGCGGCCTGGGCTCAACCCGATAGCCTGCCGCTGGATGCTGCCGATCCCTCCCATGGCGTGCGCTCAGCCAGTCAAGGCGACCTCAATTGGCCGACCCTGCTGCCCTTGATCGCTGACTTTTGGCACCTGGTGCGCGCCCGCCTGGAGCGCCGCCAGCAAGCCGGGCGCCTCAAGCAGTGGCTCAATTTGCTGCGTCGGCGCTACCCCGAGGCCGAGGCAGCCTACCAAACGCTGCGCACCGTCGACGCGCCAGCCGACATCGACGCCTGGATGCTGACCCATGCAACGACGCACTCGCACTCGCCCGGGACACCCCATGGCGTGTGGCATCCGAGTACTGAAACGTTCGCCTGCTCCTAAGCGTTGAGACGCATCGATGGCGTGTTTGATCAGCCGGTCCTGGTGGGCGCCTACGGTCGGTGCGTAGCCCATGGTTGTGGAACTCGCTGTATTACAATGTCGCACACCTTTCGCCAATCTGTTGAGGACAGAGCTAAAGGTCTGTCCCGCAAAGTGAACAGCCGACATCCGTCAATCAGTTGAGGACAGAGCTAAAGGTCTGTCCCGCAAAGTATCAGAAAGTCACCATGCAAACCACGCTCACCGTCAGAATTTCAGCCAGCGAGGCACAGACACTTGATGGCTTGTGCGCCAGCACGGGCAAGAGCCGTAGCGAGGTGGTGCGTGACGCATTGCGTGCCTACCGCCTGCGCGAGGTTTTGCGCCAGAGTCAGGCGCAACTCGCGCCGCTGGCGCGCGCTTCAGGCTGGTTGACTGAAGACGACATTCTGCAAGACGTTTCATGAAGGTGTTTCTGGACACCAACGTCTGGTTGTCCGCGACGATCTTCTCCGGCCTGTGTGAAGAACTGCTGCTGCAGTGTGCAGAGCGTGGCTGTCTACTGAGCAGTCCATTAGTGCAAGCCGAAGCGCATGAGGTGCTGCGGCGCAAGTTTGCGCAAGCGCCGCTTGCCTGTGCCCTGTTTGATGCGGCGTGGCAAGCTGCGCATTTGATTGAGGATGTGCTTGAACCTGCCGATGACAACGACAGGCGCCTTGTCGCCGCCGCTGCATCGGCGGGCGCCACTTTGTTCGTTACAGGGGATAAGCGAGTGCTGGGATGGAAGCAGGTAGAAGGCGCCTCCGGTAGCTTGCGCCTGGTCTCTCCTCGTGAGGCTTGGGGCCTGTTGATGGGCGGCCCGGCAAGCCATTGACAGCCGCTGTCCCGATTGCAGGCCAAGCGCGAGCGCGACACATTGCGGGGCTCCTGCGCTGATGCCGTCCTGCCCGCCGAACAAACCACACAAGAGCGTGCGACATCCGACTACTGAAACGTTCGCCTACTCCTGGGCCGCGCGCCGGGCTTGCTCCAAGCGTTCAACGGTCTGGGGATGCGAGGCGGTGTAGCGCGCGCGGGGGTATGAGAGCCGCGCGCCTGTGCCTCGGCTTCGAGTTGCTGGAACGCCTGGCCCAACAACAAGGGCACCGTGATCGGCCAGACCCATGACAGCGCGAGCCCCAACACCAGCAACAGCAGCCGCCCGTGTAGCAAGCGCCTGAGCGGCGATGGCTCGTGGCACGGGAGCGGCCTCCTAGACAAGCCCGAAAACAGGGGCTTGCAGGCTGAAAACCGGCCAGCAAGCGTACCACAAGCCGATTGCGGCTGCGTCACCACCCCGACATTTCGTAACGCAACGTAAAACCGCCGACGCCTGGCCGGCATCGCTGGCAAGATGGTTCAGCGCGACGACTCGTCGAATCTTTTTCTGGAGTGACTTCATGCCGACTTCAATTTCGATCCGCCATCCCATGAGAACCCGGCTAGCAAGCTACGGCGCGACCGTGCTGCTTGGCATAGGTCTGATCGGCCTTGTCGCCTGCGGCGGTGGCGCCACCGGCTCAGGTGCGCCTTTGACGCCATCACCCCAACCCACCCCCATGCCGCCGTCGGATTCGGGCGCGGTCTACGGCAACCTGCGGGGCGCCAACCTGGGTGTCGGGGCCAGCCTGAACGGGGCCCTGCCGTTTCCCGCCAGCAATGCCTGGAACACCGACATCTCCAACGCCGCAGTTGACCCTAATTCGGATGCCTTGATCGCCAGCATCGGCCTTACGCGCGGGCTGCACCCCGACTTCGGCGCCGGTCTGTACGAGGGCGCCCCCATCGGCATCCCCTACATCGTGGTGGCCGGCAACCAGCCCAGGGTAAGCATCACCTTCACCGACTACGCTGACGAAAGCGACCCCGGTCCCTACCCGGTGCCGGTCAATGCCCCGATTGAGGGCCAGCAGGCCAATGGCAGCGCCTTTGGCGGCGACCGCCACGTGCTGGTGATCGACCGCGATGCCAACCGCCTGTACGAGATGGGCAACGCCTACCCACAAGCGAACGGCAGTTGGCGAGCCAGCGGTGGGGCGGTATTCCACCTTGACTCCAACACCGTTCGCCCCGGTGGTCAGCCCGGCTGGACCAGCGCCGATGCGGCCGGGCTGCCGATCTTTCCTGGGCTGGTGCGTTATGACGAAGCGGCCAGCGGCGTGATTCGCCATGCGCTGCGTTTTACCGTCAGCACCACCCGGCGCGCCTACCTGCCGCCGGCCACGCACTGGGCGTCGGGCAACACCAGCGCCAACCTGCCGCCGATGGGCATGCGGGTACGGCTAAAAGCCAGCTTTGTGATTCCGGCCGGCTTCAGCACCGAGTCCAAGGCGATGCTGCAGAGCATGAAGACCTACGGCATGCTCGTCGCCGACAACGGCTCCAACTGGTTCGTCAGCGGCGCGCCCGACGAGCGGTGGAACAATGACCGATTGCTGCGTGAGCTGGGAAGTGTGAAGGGCGCCGATTTCGAGGTGCTGCGCATGGACGGGTTGGTCACCCCCTGACAGTTGACCTCGCCCAAAGACAGACCTACGATGCAACACACAATGAACAGCACCGCCCGCTCCCCGGCCTCAACGCCTCGTTCACGGCAACGCGCCGGCCCGGGCAATCGGGTCGCGCAGCCGCAAGGGCTCGCCTTGGTTGAACTCGACCCCCGGCAGGTGGTTAATGGCGTTGTGGTGGCAGCCGGTTTCAAGGCCGACGATGTGGCCGCCGTTGGGAAGATGCGCGAGACCTGTCCCTACTGCGGCGGCCTGCCGCTGCAACTGGTGCTGCGCCACGCTCACGTGATCCGCTCCCACTTGGTGTGCAAGACCTGCACGCGCTGTTTTGACGCGGTCTACCCGGATGGCAGCTCGGCGCTCACAATTCCAGCAGGACTGTCGATCGACTGAGGCGACGCCCGAGGGACGCTCAGTCCTCTTCTGCAAACGCCTCTTCGCGCTTGGATTTCACTGCGGGCAACAGCACGATCACCAGCAGCAGCGCTGCGGCAGCCAGCAGGCTGGCCGACAGGGGACGCGTGACGAATACGCTCCAGTCACCGCGCGACAACAACAACGCGCGGCGCAGATGCTCTTCCATCATCGGGCCCAGAATAAAGCCCAGCAACAGCGGCGCAGGCTCGGCACCCAGCTTGATAAAGAGGTAGCCAATCACGCCAAAGATCGCCACCATCCAGATGTCAAAGGTATTGTTGTTGGTGGAGTAAACACCAATGGCGCAAAACAGCACGATCGCCGGAAACAGGTACTTGTAAGGCACGCTGAGCAGCTTGATCCAGATGCCAATCAGCGGCAGGTTCAGCACGATCAGCATGGCGTTGCCAATCCACATGGAAGCAATCAAACCCCAGAACAACTCGGGGTTGCTGGTCATCACCTGCGGCCCCGGCTGGATGTTGTGGATCGTCATGGCACCCACCATCAATGCCATCACCGCATTGGGCGGAATGCCCAGCGTCAACAAAGGAATGAAGGAGGTTTGCGAGCCCGCGTTGTTGGCCGACTCGGGCGCGGCCACGCCACGGATGTTGCCCTTGCCAAACGGTACCTCACCGGGCCTGAGTTTGGTCTTCTTCTCCAGCGTGTAGGCGGCGAAAGCCGCCATCACCGCACCGCCACCGGGCAGAATGCCCAGCGCAGAACCCAGTGCCGTGCCACGCAGAATCGCCGGCACCATGCGCTTGAAATCTTCCTTGGTCGGCATCAGGCCGGTCACCTTGGCCGTGAAGACCTCACGCTCGCTCTCATGCTTGCCCAGGTTGCTGATGATCTCGCCGTAGCCAAACACGCCCATCGCGATGACGATGAAACCGATGCCGTCAGTCAGCTCCGGGATGTCGAAACTGAAACGCGCCGCACCAGAGTTGACGTCGGTTCCCACCAGACCCAACAGCAGACCCAGCACGATCATGGCCACGGCTTTGAGCAAGGAACCCGATGCCAGCACCACGGCGCCGATCAGACCCAGAATCATCAGGGAGAAGTATTCGGCCGGGCCGAACTTGAACGCCACCTCGGTCAGCGGCGCGGCGAAGGCAGCCAGAATCAGGGTGCCGACGCAGCCAGCAAAAAAGGAACCAATGCCCGCCGCCGCCAGGGCCGGCCCGGCTCGTCCTTTGCGCGCCATCTGGTAGCCGTCGATCACCGTCACCACCGACGACGATTCCCCCGGCAGGTTGACCAGAATGGCGGTGGTCGAGCCGCCGTACTGCGCACCGTAGTAAATGCCGGCCAGCATGATCAGCGCCGACACCGGTGGCAGCGCGTAGGTGGCGGGCAGCAGCATGGCGATGGTGGCCACCGGGCCGATGCCGGGCAGCACGCCAATGAGCGTACCCAGCAGGCAGCCCACAAAGGCGTACATCAGGTTAATGGGCGTGAAGGCCACGCTAAAGCCGAGCGACAAGTTTGCAATCAGATCCATGGCGATGTCCTCAGCCGGTGATGAAGGCGGGCCACACCGGGAACTGCAATTTGAGCAGCACGATGAAAGCCAGGTAACTGCCAATGGCCAGGACCGTGGCCAGGATCAGGCAGGTCTTGACGTTGAAATCATCCCCCGCGGCACTGGCAACAAAGGTCAGCGCGTATATGGCAACTATCAAGCCCATGGCCGGCAGCTTGATAGCCGGCACGCCCGCCAGCAAGACACCAAACAATACATTGGCCAGGATGATGAAGACCAGGGGCTTCCAGGCAAACGCGCCGATCTTGTCGCCATCGACCGTTTCCACCACCAGTGCCTGAAAGGTGATGACACCCCCCAATATTGCAAGCAGCACACCCAGCACCAACGGGAAGTAGCCTGGCCCCATGCGGGCACCGACACCCAAGGTGTAGTTGGTGGCGCCCCACGCAAAGGCGACACCCACACTCATGAACATGAGGCCGGAGAAGAAGTCTTTTTGACTCTTGATGTTCACAGGTTTGTCTCCTTGTGCGGTTCTATTGCGGTCGATTCTGCACGGTAGCGGTGCCTGCGGCCATGTGGCTTACACCTATGTCGCCCCGGCGACCGCCCCACTGTCAAGTCAAGGACGGCGTGGAACTGAGCACTTCCGGAACCACCGTCACGCCTTCGGCCACGCGCAGGGCCCCCGCCAGACGCAGCGGGCGCATGCCATCGGCCACCGCCTGGCGGCGCAGCGACTCCATGCTGGGCTCGCGGTTGACCTTGTCGCGAAACGCATCACTCACCACCAGCAACTCATACAGGCCGGTGCGGCCCAGGAAGCCGGTCATGCGGCAGTCCACGCAGCCCACCGGTTTGAAGGGCGTGTAGGCGCCACTCATCTGCCACGGCTTGACCACTTCGCGCAGCGTCTCCAGGCCCGCCTGGTCGTCCGCCACCTTGCATCGCTTGCACAAGGTGCGCACCAGTCGCTGCGCCAGCACACCCAGCAAGGTGGCATTGATCAGGTAGGGCGCGATGCCCAGCTCCATCAAGCGCGTGACCGCAGACACAGCGTCGTTGGTATGCAGGGTCGAGAACACCAAGTGGCCGGTCAACGCGGCCTGTACCGCCATCTCGGCCGTCTCCAGATCACGAATCTCACCCACCATGATGATGTCGGGGTCTTGCCGCATCAAGGCGCGCAAGCCTTCTGGGAAGCCGAAGTCGAGCTGCGGCTGCACCTGGGTCTGGTTGAACGAGGCCTCGATCATTTCGATCGGGTCCTCCACCGTGCTGACGTTGACCTCCTCGGTGGCCACGCGTTTGAGGGTGGAGTACAACGTGGTGGTCTTGCCCGAACCGGTCGGGCCGGTCACCAGAATGATGCCGTGGGCCTGGCCAATCAAGGTCTCCCAACGCCGCGCGTCGGCGCCGGAAAAACCCAGTCCATCGAGGTCCTTGAGTGTGGTGCTGGGGTCGAAGATGCGCATCACCATCTTCTCGCCAAAAGCGGTTGGCAAGGTGGACAGGCGCATTTCCACCTCGTCGCCACGCGGGTTGCGCACCTTGATGCGGCCGTCCTGCGGGCGACGTTTTTCCACCACGTCGATGCGCCCGAGCAACTTGACGCGCGCGGTCATGGCATTGAGCACCGCCAGCGGCAACTGGTACACCGGATGCAACACGCCATCAATGCGAAAACGGATCACGCCCTGCTCGCGCCTGGGCTCCAGATGGATGTCGCTGGCGCGCTGGTCAAAGGCGTATTGCCACAACCAGTCGACCACCTGCACCACGCCCTGGTCATTGGCGTCGAGCTCTTTGTTCTTCTTGCCCAGCTCGACCAGTTGCTCAAAACTGGCGCCGCCCGCGTTGCCACCCGCCTTGAGCGCCGAGCGCACCGACTTGGCCAGCGCATAGAACTCGGCCGCAAAACGGCGGATCTCCTGCGGCATGGCCACTACGCGGCGCACGCTGCGCCGCGACTGGCGCTCCACCTCGGCCACCCATCCCACCACAAAGGGCTCGGCCGTGGCCACCACCACCTCGGATGGCGTCACCTGCACCGGCAGGATGTTGTGGCGCTCCGCGTAGGTCGGGCTCATGATGTCGGCCACCTTGCCCACGTCCACCTTGAGCGGGTCGATGCGGAAATAGTCCAGGCCCGCATGGCCGGCCAGCCATTGCGTCAGGGCCTCGATGTCGAGCACGGCACCATCGTCGGCGCGGTGCATCGAGACACTGGCCAGGCGCACCAGCGGATGCTGCGCGCTCTCGGCCTGGGAACAGCGCGCCGTGGTGCGCTGCATTTCTTCGAGGCTGATGACCCCGTCGGTGTGCAGCCACTCCAGCATGTGGCGCCAGTGAATGGGGCCGGTGTGGTGGACCTTCGAATGCGCCTTGGTCTTCATGCCCGTCATGATGCAACAACCGGCTTGAACACGCGCACCCACTTCGGCGCCGGCAAGCCCCACTGGGCAGCAATCACTTCGGCGCGCTGCGCCATCAACTCGCGCCTGGGCCGGGTCGGCGTGCGCTGCGCCAGCACCACGGTATTGCCCTCGCGCGTGGGCTTGAAGGCCCACACCGCGTCGGCGCCGAAGGCGGCCGAGATCTTCTCGACACTGCGCGCATAACTGGAGGCGCGACCAAACAGGTTCACCGTCATGCAGCCATCCGCGGTCAGCAGGCGCCGGCAATTCGAATAGAAGGCAAGACTGTCGAGCACCGGTGCCGCCGCTTCGTGGTCGTACAGATCGACGTTGAGCGCGTCGACCGCGCCAAGCCATATGGGTTTCTGGATCTCGTCGGCAGCGTCCGCCAGCACCACCTGCATGCGGCTGTTGTCGGCCGGCAGCTTGAACCAGCCCCGACACGCCACCAGCACCTGGGGATTGAGCTCCACGGCGGTGGTCTTCATGCGCAGTTCCTTGTGGCAGAACTTGGTGAGCGAAGCCGCGCCCAGCCCGAGCTGCATGGCCTGGCGCTTGGGCACCGACTGTGCCTCGACAAACAGCAGCCAGGCCATCATGCGCTGGATGTACTCGTGGTAGAGCGCCGTCGGTGCGTCC
>JAUXWC010000279.1 GCA_030685025.1 Rhodoferax sp. | reverse complement strand
CCGACGAATTTCTCTTGCACGCGGCCCATCCTGATCATCCCGGCGCCTTCACGCGCCAGCGCAAGCTGCCCCTGCCAGCCTTGGTGGCGCTGATGCTCAGTGGCATGCGCAAGAGTATTCAGGCCGAACTTGACGAGTTCTCCCGGGTTCGACAGTTCCCAGCCCAGTCGGCCCCGGGCGGCCAGGTCTGAAATGACTCGGGAACTGAAAAAGCTGGCCTCGCCTTGCAACAGCAGGCCTGCAAACACCTGCACCCGCTCAGAGCGCTCATGGACAGGCCAACGTAGCGTCCCCTATAGTTTTCCTATAAGTTTTAAAGTTCACTAGAAATTTCATCGCATGCCCATTGATACGCCAGTTCCACCAACTCACAGATCGCTGTCACCGACATACTGATGTAGGGTGTCTCTTCATACCGCAAAATAACCGCAAACGGGTTAAGTACACTGAAACGGTCTGGTGGAAAAGGCATTACCACTTGATGCTGCAATAGTGCTTGACATCCAATTCATCCAAGTCGTGCGTTTTGCGAAACACGACACTGTGATGAAGGGCGACGGCCTTCAGGCATTTTTCAACCGATTGCTGTGCAAAAAAACCTGTGGCAGAAATGTCAACCTCTGGATGGCTGGATAACGCTCGAAAGGAGGTGATGTCACGCCTGGCAAGCGCCAACAACCGCTCGGCCTGCTCAGTGGGGCGTGGCATACAACACCTTGCCTTCTCTAAGAGCCCAGTAGACCGCAGTTGCACAAGAGCTTTGTTGCTGGTTAATTTCCGCCTGTGAATAGACCAGAACATCTACGGGTATTTGCAATGGCCGCAACACTTGCCGAAGGCGCACCATCTCAGTAAATTTGTCGTGCGGCGTAGCCTCTATCACCAGAAAATCCAAGTCTGAATCTTCTTTTGCATCGCCACGCGCATAGGAGCCAAAAAGAATGACCTGTGCAGGCTTGGCTGCCTCACCCAGAAGGTGTGCGGCCAGTTGTATGGTTTGTTCTGAAATCATATGTTTCGAATTATGGTGCTATTCCTCTTAACGGTGTAGGGCATCAATCCACCCAAGTTAAGGTCCCAATCCACCCAAGTTAGGTTTCCAGTGTTGCAGCGGGCTTAGCCCACCCGAGTTGGCCCAGCGCCAAGTTCAGCCCAAATTTGCTTCAACCGCCGACTGTAGCCCTGCCCCACCTCATCGGGCGCGAACACCGGCCAGCCC
>JAUXWC010000266.1 GCA_030685025.1 Rhodoferax sp. | reverse complement strand
TGGCTGTTCATGTTGCGTGAGTCAGACCTGTGTTGGGGAGTCTATACCGGTCAGCTTCGCTCGACGAGGTTCGATCCGCTAGCGGGACGCCACGCCTTGCATGCGCTTGCGCTGTGCCGTGTAGTCCCACCAGACCCTCGGTGGCTCGCCGTCCATGAAGCGCGTGATGGAGATGAATACATCCAGCACACACGGGTCTTGTCGGGCACCCGTCTTCAGACACAGGCTCTCATAGAGTGCAATCGGGTTCTTTCCAATCAGTTGACCGGAAGAGTGGATGCCGATCAGCTTGAGGTCTTCCGCGACGGATGGACCCACATTGGGAAGGTCGGTGAGCCGATTCAGGCGCGCGCTGGACTTTGGCTGGATTCATGGTTCAGGCTCCGATCGTCGAAAGGCGTAAGTAAACGCACATATTGCGCAGTGTGCCATCGGGCGCGCGGCGCTCGTTGCGCAAGGTGCCTTCGAACAATGAGGCCAGAGTTGCGTGCGCAGTTCGAGCCAGCCTGCTTGGTCGATGGATTGACAAGGCGTGGGTGTGATCATGGAGTTCACCGTCGGGATGCAGTGGGGTGGTGCTGCCGACCCGTGTTGAGGGGGCCATGGACTTCATTCCGTCAAACCGGGGCTGTGCAGACTCGGCGGGCGAACAAGGAAGTAGTGGGTGTCACTTTCGCTGGTGACGATGAATCCGTGGCGCTGGTACAGCGATCCAACCGGATTCCACTTCAGGTATTCCAGCTTCACGGGCAGTCCATGCGCATCGGCGTTTTGCAGGGTCGACCGCAAGATGATCGAACCAATGCCTTTTCGTTGATGCTCTGGCAGCAGATAGAACTCACCAAAACGGACATGGTCTTCAGCATCGCCGATGGATACTGTTCCAATCGGCTGCGTGTCGTCAAGGATGATGAGCCACGGACGCTCGGTCCAACGGGTGCGGTGGATCGCAAGTTGGCGCGCGTGATTCCACCCCCACCGGGCGGCAACGTAGGGGCCGAGTGCTTTCTGCTTTGTGTCAAAGGCAAAGTCGAAGTCCGACTCCTGGGCCGGGCGCAAACGGATGGACATAGGCGACATCGTTGACTTCGCTGTCTACACCGTACACGCTACACACGGGTCATAGGCCGCCGCCAGAAGACCGGCAGTTTCAAGGTCGCTTGGCGTCAAGGCCGCCACGGCGCGGGCCAGGGCGCCGTCGGGATGAAAGTTCCACTCGGTGGGCGCCAGCACGCGGTAGTCCTGCACTGCGCCGTCGCCATCGAGCTGCACCCAGTGCAGCAGCAGGCCGCGCGCCATCTCG
>JAUXWC010000255.1 GCA_030685025.1 Rhodoferax sp. | reverse complement strand
ACGGCGCTCCCCCGTCAGCAACGTCATCTGGCTCATCGGCGCTCGCAAGCCTGCTCATATGACCGATCATATGACCGGACTTAAGAGCCCAGGATCGCCAACCCCCAACTCACCGCAAGGCGGCCCTCACCGGAGGGGTACCATCCAGGCGGCCCTAGCCAAAGAGGGGCTAAGGTACCAGCGCGGGGGTCACATTATGGGGCGCGCTCTGACCGGCCCGTCCCGATCGCTGGGGGATCGCCTGAAGGAAGAGGGCCGGCAGGCGCTCGAGCTCGAGTATCAGCGCGCATACGACCAAGTCGAAGCCGACCCCCCTACCGCCGTCACCGCGGCCTGCGCCATCCTTGAGACTGTGTGCAAGACCTACTTGGAGGACGAGGGTCACCCCTTCCCGAGCAAGCAGGTCCTTGGCCCACTCTGGACGGAGACTGCCTCCCGGCTCGGCCTAGCAGCGAAGGACGTGGCCGACGGAGACCTTAGGCAGATCCTCTCGGGCCTCTCGAGCATCGCCGTAGGCGTGGCCGCGCTGCGAACGCACAAGGGCTCCGCCCATGGCCACAGCGATGCGGCCACTCGCAACTACCGCCTCGAGCCGCGCCACGCCCGGTTGGCAGTCCACGCCGCCCACACTCTGGCCATGTTCGTACTGGAGACGTGGGAGGCCCGCAAATCAAACCGGCCGTGACGGTAGCAGAACGCCACGCCATTCCGCTGGCCAAGCGCCGCGCGACACTCGCCCATGGTGCGAGACACAAGGTCGAGGCCACGTCGTCGCGAGCGCCAGCCTGAGCCTTTGCCAGATGTGACGGCCCTGCGCCACTAGCGGACCTTGACTACTGGCCAGAAAGCGGACCTCGCGCTGCTACGCACCGGTCGACCATTCAAAGCGATCCTTCAAGCCATTCAGATGCGACCAACTGACGATCCTATGGTGCTGCAACATCCCAACCACGATGCCCGGGTGTACGCCGATATAGTTGGAGAATGCTGATACCTCCGCAGCAGATCTGGGTCGCCGCGCGCAGAACGCGCGGAATCTCTCGCGTCCGACGAGCACATCCTCGGCGAACTCGTCGGCCTCCGCTTCGATGCCATCTCCAGCGACACCCTCGTCGTCTGCGAACACGACGTCGCGCTTGTGCAGGAGCACATGCCCCGCCTCATGACAGAAAGAGAACCAGAAGTGATCGTTGGTCTTGTGGCGCAGCGACAGATGAATGATGGCGCGTTCCGGACCCAGCCAGCGCGCTGCACCGCTCAGTCTAGTCTTGGGAAGCGGCTTCGTCGCAACGACTGCGACGCCCGCAGATGCGCACTCGGCCACCATCTCTGGGAAGAATTCCTGCGGCTTCCGGCACGTCCAGGTTCTCACAAGGCTGAGAACCTTCCTGAATCGATCGGCACTGTAGGCCGCCAGGGTCAGATGCCGGGCTTGCAACTCTCCCAGCTGTAGCCAGGCATTGAGACACGCCTCATCACTTTTATGAGTAGCGGAGTGCCTGTACTGGACGCTCAACCGTCCGAATCTCGCCTCGTACCCCTCGGCAGAGGCAACGCCGAAGAACTTCAGCAGGCTGTCGTAGAGCGCCGCTGGGTCCCGCGTCTGCGGCAGGGCACCCCTCGCCTGAAGATCCTTTATCGGGAAGCGATCGACCCAAGCCCTCACGGCCGGCTCGTCGGCCGCCTGTTTGTGGGCGACGTGAGATTTGTACAGATCCCAATCCGCCTGCATTCCCGTCCAGATATACGCCTTCATCCCCAGGACGCGCTCGAGGGCGATGGCGGTTTCCGCGGTCACCGGGTTCTTCCCGGCGATAATGGTACTCACAAGCTTGGGGGTCAGATCTGCCCGGCGTGCGAATTCAGCCTGAGAAATCCCTCGCACCTCGAGGTGCTCTTCCAGAACCTCTCCCGGATGCACTGCCCAGTCTGGCGTCCAATCAGACCCGATCTCGTCCGCGAGCGTCATCAATCACCTAACCTTCAGTGGTAGTCGACGACGTCGACTACTCGAATAGCCGTCACAGCCGACAGATCGATCCCGCCATCCGCCTTTCGCGGCACGGGATCGTTGTCGACAACAAAGACGAGGCGATGCGGGTGCCTGAGGTCGACGGCGAACTGCTCATCCCGTTCTTGGGAGAGCTGATGACATCGTTCCGGTGGCACCGTCGGAACATCAGCGAGATTGCGGGCGCGCCTCAACACGCTGAGACGGCTTTTGAGCGGCTTCGCGAGCTGCCCATAACGCCTCTCCATCTCGCGCTCGTCCGAAAGCACCTTCCTCAGCTTTGTCGTGGCGAATTCCACGCGCATCCGCCACTCTCTTACCTAATAGGTAATACCAAAGGGGTCATTACGCAATGGGTAACGGAATCAGCCCGATGTCAACGGCGCATCGTATCGACCGGGATCACGACATCTGGCAAGCGCCACTAGCAGACCTCGGCTGGCGGCCGGATTCCGGACGTTCGTCAGCCAGGTCGGGCCTGCCACTCGTCGTTCAGCAGGGCAAACAGGCCAGTGTCGCGCCAACCATCCCTAACCTTGCGGTCTTGGAGCATAGTTCCCTCCTGGCGCATTCCGAGTTTCTCTAAGAGTCTGACCGAGGCGGCATTGCGGGCATCACAGGTCGCCCAGACCCGATGCAGCTCCAGCGTCTCAAATGCGGCTGCAAGAACCGCTGACGCTGCCTCGTAGCCGTAACCGACGCCCCACCAAGAACTTCCGAAGACGTAACCTAGGTCGGCCCCGTCTTGCCCATCCAGCCCCAGCCTAACCGATCCGATCACCCGTCCATTCTCAAGCAGTTGGGCGGCGAGATTGATGTCCCGGCGTGGCCACTGATCCTGCTCAGCAAGGGTAAGACGAAGTCTCTCGCTGCTGACCTCAGGCGTGTTCGGCCCCCATTCCATGTAGCGGACGGTATTCTGGTCCGACGCGTAGGCGTGAATGTCGTCGAGGTCACCCGCATGAAACTCGCGCAGCAGCAAACGGGCCGTTCGTATGGGAAACCAGGGTATGGATGCTGAGGCCATGGGGCAGCCTAGCTGGCAGATTGCCGGTGATCCACTGACGATGGGGCCGTGCGCAGCCTCAATGCCTACAGGCCACGCCCCCCGAAGCGGAAGTCTCCATAGGCGCTGGCCGGCTCAGACCTCAGCCTCAGCCAAGGCCCGCACGATCCCTGGCGGGGATCAGCGTCTGATGGGCGCCATTTGCTGTCATTGGCTGACGGCCGGATTCCGGACATTGCTCAGCCGGGACGAAGGTCTGGTTGCCGGCCCGTTGGCCACGCCTGAATGCGACCCATCTGAGACGTCGGGGAGGTCTGCTTTCGGTAAACCCGGCTTCACCGTTTAACCGGCGCCTTCTCGCAATTACCGGTCTTGGAGACACTGAAAGAAGCACCTCGTCGGTTGCCGGATGCGTCCACCGCCGTGGCGGTCATGTCAGTCCTGTTTTCATAGCGATAGCGTCGGCCCGTCGCATCGGTCGCAGTTAGCAGGGTGTTGCCATAGGTCGTCACGTGGATCGTGCGCGCCGGGTCAATACTACCCATAGGCTCCGGCTCTGCATCTGCTTTCCCGAACGCTACGCCCGTATCACCGTCGTCGTAAGTACGGACTTCAAGCACGCCAATGCCGCCGACGACATCGATGCCAAAGCGCATGAAGTAGAGTGATACCCCCACCAATGAAACGCCGTCCTGCTTCGCAAGCTTACAATCGAGCCGCGTAGCGCCGACTAGACCGCCATCGCGCGCGAGCCACTCGCCGGGCTCGGCTGCCAAAACCGCTACCGGAGCCAGCGCGGCCATAGCAATCAGCAGGACACGCATCCTGTTCTCCACAAAGCCGGGAGCAGCAGTGGTCCTGCCCCGCCAAGGTTGAGCTTACGGGGGACTAGGCGCTCCTGTCACGCTAACCTGAGCTCCAATGTCTGCACCCCACCCATCTCGGCAGTTCATGGCGTCCGCACTGCGGCCGCCCGCTCGGCGATGAGGGCGATGGTAAGGATGCGCCACTTGCGGTCATTGGCTGACGGCCGGATTCCGGACATTCCTCAGCGGGGCAAAGGTCCGGTTGGCGGCCCGCTGCCATTGGCTGAAGCCGACCCTTGTCGGACATTCGGAACGTCCACTTCCCCGCAATCGTCAGGCCGGCGCAGTCCACCAGGTCGAAGCCAGCGACAGGTCTTGGCTCTCAAGGAACGCCGTCTTCTCTATGTCTTTAAAACCGCACACCACAACGATCTGGGCGAACCCATTTTCGCGCAGCGTCGCGCGGGCGGCGTCGAGAAGCAAGGGGCCGACCTCACCCCAGCGATCAGGCTTTGCGACACAGAAATCGTCGACCATGGCCGTTGTCCCCGGCGCGACGACTGGAGGCACCCGGGCCGTGGTGGCGATTAGGAAGCCGATCGTCTGCTCGTCCGCCTCGGCAACCAGGCAGAGGGTATCTGACTGACCGATCAGGTGCGCAAAGAAGGCGCGGCTCATCTCCAGAGAATCTTGCGCCTTCTTCCAGAAAAGCGGTTCGAACGCCTCATAGCGGACCCGACGGGCTTCGGCGATTTCCGCCATGGCACTGACGTCCTCGGGCAGACAGGCTCGGACAATGATAGACATGGCCCCACACTCCAGGGATGAACGGCGACCTTGAGTATTGCCTGGGAGATGGCCGCTCACCACCCTCCTCAGCGGTTCAGGACGTCTGCTATGCGGCCCCCCGCTGGACGATTGGTGTGACGGCAAAGATGCGCCATCTGCAGACCTTGGCTGGGTGCCGATAAGCAGACCTTCCCGTCGGGCCTGTGCCTGCTCGCTAGTCGAGCCACCTCGACCAAATAATGAGACTGCCATCCTCGTCGTCCAGCCGGGTTCCAACGTTCGCGAACCCATTGCTCTCGAGTACCCGTTGCGAGGCAGGATTTGCTGGCGAGGTCTCCGCCTTCAGCGCTTTTGGTGTGCCCCCTTGGCGAACGTGATCACATAGGAGCGATACCGCTTTGGTCGCGTACCCCTGTCGTCGACGACTTTCGGCTATGCCGTAACCGATCTCGGCAGCGCCTGATGCATCGGGGGGGCTGAGGTGGCGCCGGTTCTCCGTACAGTTTGGCGGCTTGGCTAAGGTTGGTTCGGGTTCAGATTACGCCGCCAGTTTGTGCTCAGGGTTGGCCCTATCCGGGGCGAGCCCCGGATAGGGCGGCGCCTGGATTTGTCCATAGG
>JAUXWC010000253.1 GCA_030685025.1 Rhodoferax sp. | reverse complement strand
TGTGGAGAGAGCTTTTGGCATTGGGCCCTCGGCGCTGACGGAGGCCATGGGCATGCTCAACCACCATTTCGCAGCAGCCGCCTGATCGGCGCAGAGCGACAGCCTACCTCTGACTGCCGCCAATCTTTGCAACAGAGCCCGGTTCGCCGATTCGGGATGAGACAGGTTCAGCGAAAGCGTTTGGCCTTGCAATTGGGTCTTCCTATTGCGACGAGCGATGATATGTACACTTATTCGTTTCATTTTGGGCGCATGTCAAAGTCTGATTCGCGCCGAACCGTTTTTGGGCCCAAACCCTTCATGCTGCGCATATTCGTTTCGCTCATTTTCACATGTCTGATCGCAGGTTGTGACAACGCCCCCGTTCCGGAGGAGGCCGATCGGCGTCCCGTCAAACTCTACACCGTGGCGACAGGCGGCCAAGCCAGGACTTATGAATTTCCCGCGATTATCGAGGCAAGCACATCTTCGGATCTAACCTTCGATGTTCCGGGCAAGATCGTCCGGCTAACGGTGGATCAGGGCGATTTCGTCAGGGCCGGCACGGTGATCGCGCAGCTCGACCAGACCATCGCGCGCAACCAGCTCGTCCAGGCACGCGAACAGTACGAGGCGGCACAGGATGCATTCCGCCGCGCCGACGCGCTGGTCGGCGAAGGCGCGATTCCGCGGGCAGTGCACGTTCAGCGCGAAACGCAGCGCGACACTGCGCGAGCCGAACTTGACAATGCGCGCGAGCAGTTGGAGAAGACCGTCTTGCGGGCGCCCTTTTCGGGCCGCGTGGCCAGGCGACTGACCGAGCCGTTCGAATATGTTTCGCCGCAGCAGCCGGTCGTGACCTTACAGACCGCCGGTTCCGCCAAGGCGGTGGTCCAGGTTCCCTCGTCCATCGTTGCCAATGCCGAGCAGCGGGCCCCGATCAACGCGGCGATCGCGCTCGACAGTCTCCCCGACAGGCGGTTCGCGGCCCGGTTCGGCTCGTTCGCCACCGACGCCACGCGTCAGTCGCTCACCTACGAGGCGACGTTCCTGTTCGATCCGCCTTCCGGCGCGCTGATCCTGCCGGGCATGACGGGAACACTGCATGTCGAGCTCGATACCGATGATGCCGAGATGCCGGCTGTGCCACTGGAAGCGATCGTTGGGCGTGACGAAAAGACATTCGTCTGGCGCGTGGACCGCAGGACCGGAGCCATCGCGCTGCGCCGCGTCACCGTAGGCAAGGGAGCAGGCGGAATGCTGCCTGTAACTGCCGGCATCGGCCGCGGAGACCTGATAGTGGCTGCTGGCGTGGCCAATCTCGAAGAGGGGATGAAAGTCCGCCCCTACGAGCGGGACTGAGCCATGTCGTTTAATCCCGCCGTCTTCTCGATCAGGAATCGCCTGCTCATCCTGCTCGTCATCATCGGGACGATCGTTGCCGGGATGGCGGCCTATGGGTCGCTGCCGCGCTTCGAGGATCCCGAGTTCACCATCCGCCGCGCTGTCGTGGTAACACCCTATCCTGGCGGATCGCCGATGGAGGTCGCCACCGAGGTCACCCAGCGTCTCGAGCGGGAGATCGGGCAGATGCAGGAGGTGAAGGAGATTGTTTCGACCTCCGAGGCGGGCCAGTCGCGCATCGAGGTGGAGATCAAGTACGAGTTCGGGCGCAACAAGGAACAGCTCCAGATCGTCTGGACCAAGCTGCGCAACCGCGTGGCCGATGCCGCCCGGCTGCTTCCGCCCGGGGCAGGTCCCTCGATCGTCAACGACGATTTCGGCGACGTCTTCGGCATCTTCTACATGCTAACCGCCGATGGTTATTCGCCGGCCGAGCTGTACGACTATGCCGAAAAGCTGCGCACCGACCTGAGCGGTGTGGAGGGTGTGGGCAAGGTGGTGCTGTCGGGCGAGCAACGCGAGGCCTTCTATGTCGAGATCATGCGCGAGCGGGTCGCGGCGCTGGGGCTGTCGGTGCAGAGCGTCTATCAGGATCTAGCACAGCAGAATTCCGTCGTCGCAGCGGGCAGCGTGCGCGTCGGCGACCAGCGTCTGGAGATCGTTCCCACCGGCGAGATCGATTCGGTCGAGGAATTGCGCGATCTGCCGGTGATGACCGGCCAGGAAGGCGCGGTCGTGAGACTGGGCGATCTGGCCCGCGTGACGCGCGGCTATGTCGATCCGCCGATGCAGATCCTGCGCTACAATGGCAGGCCGGCGGTGGGCATGGGCATCTCGAATGCGACCGGCACAAATGTGGTCGAGGTCGGCGAGGCGATCGAAGCCAAGCTGCGCGCGAGCGAGAGCGACCGCCCGATCGGCATCGAGATCCACGAATTCTACCACCAGGGCAAGGTGGTGTCGGACGCGATCGGCGATTTCGTGATCAATGTCGCGACGGCGCTCGTCATCGTGGTGGTCACGCTGCTGATCTTCATGGGCTGGCGCTCGGCCGTGGTCATCGGCGCCGTGCTCATGCTCACCGTCGCGGCGACGCTGGCTGGGATGAATGCCGGCGGGATACCGATGCACCGCATCTCGCTGGGCGCGCTGATCATCGCGCTGGGAATGATGGTGGACAACGCCATCGTCGTGGTCGAGGGGATGCTCGTCGGCCTCAAGCAGGGCAAAAACAGGCTGGAGGCGGCGCGCGCGATCGTGGGCCAGATGCTGTGGCCGCTACTAGGAGGCACGCTGGTCGGCATCATCGCCTTCGCCCCGATCGGCCTCGCCCCCGGGCAGGTCGCCGAATACACCAATCACCTGTTCTGGGTGATGATGATCTCGCTCTTGTTCTCGTGGTTCTTCGCGGTCACCGTAGCGCCTTTTCTCGCCAACTGGCTGTTCGAGAAGGAGGAGGATGCTGCCGCTTCCGGCACTGATCGGGAGACAGGATTCGATGCAGGCCACGACGGTCTCGAGGACGAGGCCGCCCCGCAGCGCGAAGCCGGCCGGATCGGCACCGCCTATCGCGAATGGCTCGCGCGCGCGCTGCGCCATCGCTGGCGTACCATGGGCCTGACCGGGGGGTTGTTCGCCGTCTCCCTTGTGGGCTTCGCGTTCGTGGAACAGGGTTTCTTTCCCGCCTCCACCACGCCGCATTTGATGGTCGATTACTGGCTGCCTGCGGGCACCGATATCGAGCGGACCAATGCCGACCTGGAGGAGATTGAGGAGGATCTGGCGACGATGGACGGCGTTACTGACGTTCAGACCGTGGTCGGCATGGGTACCTTGCGTTACAAGCTGGTCTATCAGCCCGAGGCGCCGACATCCTCCTTCGGCCAGATGATCCTGCGGGTTGAGGACGCCTCGACGCTCGAGCGGCTGCAGGCAGATGTGCATGCCTATTTGCAAAAGAACGCCCCCGAAGCGCGCGCCAAGGTCTGGCTGTTCGAACTGGGGCCGGGTGGCGGCTCGAAGATCGAGGCGCAGTTTTCGGGGCCCGATCCGGCGGTTCTGCAGAGCCTGGCGCAGCAGGCCAAGGATGTCTTCGCCGAGGACGAAGCGGCCATCCTCGTGAAGGATGACTGGCGCGAGCAGGTGCCGGTCATCCACCCGCTCTATTCCGAAACGCGCGCGCGTCGCCTTGGCGTCAGCCGCGAGGACGTGGCCGAGGCCTTGCAGGGCACGTTCGCGGGCCGTCCGATAGGCGTCTTCCGCGAGGGCGACGACCTGATCCCGATCATCGCCCGCTCGCCCGAAAGCGAAACGCGCGACGCGCAGAACATGGAAGCAATCCAGGTGTTCAGCGCCAGCGGCGCCTCGCTTCCGCTGCAGGAAGTGATCGACGGTTTCGAGACCCGCTGGCGTCATTCGCAGATTCAGCGGATCGATCAGCGCTGGGCAATCAACGCCCAGGCCGATCCCGCGCCGGGCGAAACCGCCAACCGTCTGCTCGATCGCGTGCGCGGAGACGTCGAGGCGATCGAACTGCCTTCCAGCTACCATTTCGAATGGGACGGCCAGGAAGGAACGAGCACCGAGGCGATCGATTCGCTGATTGGCGTGGTCCCGCTCGGTGTCATCGGCATGGTGCTGGTGGTAATCGTGCTGTTCAACGCAGTGCGCCAGCCGGTGATCATTTTCATGATCGTGCCGCTGGCGATCATCGGCGTAACCATCGGCCTGCTCATCACCGGCATAGCGATGGAGTTCATCGCCATTCTCGGTGTGCTCTCGCTCTCGGGCCTGCTGATCAAGAACGCGATCGTGCTGGTCGATCAGATGGATATCGAGATCGGCGAGGGTAAACCGCGTTTCGATGCCATCATTGAGGCAGCCTATGATCGCGCCCGCCCGGTCATCCTGAGTTCGCTGACGACGGTACTCGGCGTCATCCCACTGCTGTTCGACGCCTTCTTCAAGGCGATGGCCGTGGTCCTGGCCTTCGGGCTGGCCTTCGGGACGGTACTGACCCTGTTCGTGGTGCCGGTCCTCTATGCAATCTTCTTCAAGATCGGCCCTGACGAGACCGCAGCCGAGCCACAGGGGGCAAGTTGAACCATGCGCATCGTCCCTCTCACCGCCATGTTGCTCGGCCTGATGCTGGTGTCAGGCTGCTCGCATCCCGACAGGGTCGGCGATGGTCCGGTCGCACCCGCCCGCGCGGCCCTGCCGCCTTTGCCGGAACGCTGGCGGGCAGTCGCCGATGCCGCAGGGCCGGTCGCGGACGGATGGGTCGCCGCCTTCGGCGACCCGCGCCTCGCCGCGCTCGTGGCCGAAGCGCAGGAGAAGAACAGTGATCTTCAGGCCGCCGCGGCGCAGGTCCAGCGCGCCGCAGCACTTGCCCGTCAGGCGCGTTCCGGGCTGCGTCCGGCCGTTCAGGCGGTCGGCCTGGGTTCGCGCAGCCATATCGAGATCGATGATATCGAAATCGGCGGGCAGGCCGGACTGCCGGTGCCGTCCAGCATCGAATATGACAGCACCAGCTTTCTGGGACTGGCGCAGGCGAGTTGGGAAATCGACCTGTGGGGCAGGATCAGCGATGGCTGGTATGCCGCGCTCGAGAACGAGGCGGCTGCCCGCGCCGACTATTTCGCGGCCCGGCAATCGATTGCCGCGGGCTTGGCGCGCGCCTATCTGGTCTCGATCGAGGCTTCGCGGCAGGTGGGGCTGGCCGAGGAAGCGGTTGATACGCTCGAACATCTGCATCGCCTGGTGGGTCTGCAGGTCCGCGAGGGCGTCGCGATGGATGGCGATCTGGCACTGATCCGCGCCAATCTCGAACAGGCGCGCGAGGCTCTCGCACGGGCACAGGGCGCGCGGCGCGAGGCGATCCGTGCTCTCGAACTACTGGTCGGGCGCTATCCCGCGGCCGAGTTCGCCTCGGGAATTGACTTGCCGCCCATGCCAACGCCGCCGCCTGCCGGGCTGCCTTCGACGCTGCTCGAGCGGCGGCCCGATCTGGTCGCGGCCGAGCGGCGCGTCGCCGCCGCACTGCATGCCGAGGACCAGGCCAGCAAGGCGCGCCTGCCGCGCCTGTCGCTCACGGGGCTGGCGGGCGCGGTGTCGGACGCCCTTGAAAATATCTTCGATCCTACCGCGACCCTGTTCAGCATTGGCGGCAATGTCGCGGCGCCGATCTACCAGGGCGGCGCGCTGGCTGCCGGCGAAAACATTGCCGATGCCGAACTGCGCGCGGCGATCGCGCAATATGCCGGCGCCGCGCTGGCCGCTTTCGAGGAGGTGGAAACCGCGCTCGACAGCGGCGTGGTGCTTCGCCGCCGCCGGGACGCGGCCGTCATCCGCGTGCGCGAGATAGAGGAAGCGCTCAGGATCGAGGATCTGCGGTACAGGGTCGGCGAAAGCAGCCTGCTTGACGTGTTGCAGATCCGGCAGCAGGCGATCACTGCGCGCAGCGATCTGGCGACGATCGAGCGCATGGAACGCGAGCAGTTCGTCACGCTCAATCTGGCGCTCGGCGGAAGCTGGAACGCGCCGGAGGCTGATCCCCCAGAGATTTCCGAGAAGGATGGCGATGCGAACCCGTAAAGAACTCCGCCTGACCATGATGCCGGGACAGGCCATCGACCTGGTGCGAACGCTCGTCCTGGGAGTGCTCGGCCCCGCATTGCTGCTTGGCGGTTGTGCCAGCTTCGACCGGCAACCGTTCGAGGCCGCGCAGATCGAAGCCGCGCACGCGCCGGATTCGCCGAAAATCCGCCATTGGGCCAATTCCCCCGACCTGTTGACACAGATCTCGATCGCCCCGCCACCGCCGGGCGAGCCACTGCGCGTGCTCGCGCTGTCGGGCGGTGGGGATGACGGGGCCTATGGTGCAGGTTTTCTCAACGGATGGTCGCAAACCGGCAAGCGACCTGAATTTGCCGTGGTCACTGGAGTCAGCACCGGGGCTCTCATCGCCCCCTTCGCGCTGCTCGGGCCGGACTACGACGACGAGCTGAAACGCGCCTATACCGAGATCACGCCCGACGACATTTACAAGGACCGCTTCGCGTTGGCGATCCCGTTCTCGACCAGCGTTGCGACGACCGGGCCGCTCGAGGCTCTAATCGCCCGCTTCGCCACTGATGCGGTGATCGATGCCATCGGCGAAGAGCACCGCAAGGGCCGGCGCCTGTTCGTCGGCACCGTCAGCCTCGACCGCCCCGGCAATGCGATCTGGGACATGGGAGCGATCGCGGCCGGTGATGCGCCCGGTCGCTATGCCCTTTTCCGGCGCATCCTGCTCGCCAGCAGCTCCGTCCCGGTGCAGTTCCCCCCGGTGCTGATCGAGATGGAAGCGCAGGGAGAGCGAATCAGCGAACTCCATGTCGATGGCGGCACCATTGCGACCCTGATGGCCGCTCCGCCGGTCGCGAACGACCAGATCCTGCGGGACAGCCAGTCCCCAACGGAGCTGTATCTGCTGGTCAACGGCAAGATGGCAGGCGAGTTCGAGCTGATCGAAGCAGGTCTCTCCAGCATCGCCAAGCGGACGCTTGAGGTGATGCTCTTCTCCAGCCTCCAGGACCGTGTGGCCTCGGCCTATGTCTGGGCGAGATCGACCGGCGCCGGATATCACTTGACCTTTATCGAGCAGGACTTCGACGCGGACGAGCACGATCTTTTCGAGCAGGATTATATGCGCACGCTGTTCGACTATGGCGTGGAGCGCGGTCGGGCACAGGCATGGCAGGATAGTCCGCCATCGTCGGATCCGGACACTGTCGCATCAGCCGTGCCCGAAACGACGAGTTCCGAGGATTAGCGCCCGTCATGGCACCGGGACGAACATACCGCATGAGCTTCGCCTTTTCCGATATCCCCCATCAATCCGGACGGCCGGCCGTCGTTAACGGCGCCAATAGCGGCACCGGCTACGAGATCGCCCCGCACCTGGCGATGAAAGGCGTGCGCGTGCTGCTGGCGTGTCGCGATGCCGAGCACGGCACTTTGCGTGTCTTACAGGCCGTGACCGATCCGCAAGCGGAAGGCGGCGACCATCCCGGTCCTTGCGGTCTCATGGGGATGCGTGGCCAGACTTCGGGTCGCGCGGTCGTGACAGACCCGACTCGCGACCGGGAGATGACGAGAAAGCTGTGCAACAGGTCGGTTGCACTAACCGGAACAGAACCGGACATTGGCCCTGCTGTTCCGTCGCAGACAACGCCTCCCGACAGCGCACCGTAACGCGGATGCGCGACCGGCACCCTCCGTTCATGATACAGCGCGCAGCTTCTCATGCGTTCGGAAATACGGCACTTTCCGCAATCGGCTTGAGTGTCGCTAAGCACGCGGTGGGCCATCCCGGCCTGACGGGCGTTGCACTTGTCGAGGACGGCATAGACGCGTTTGCCATCCGCTCTCGACTCATCGCCGCGGCCGAAAGATCGATCGACCTGCAATATTACATCTGGCGCGACGATCTGACCGGTAATCTCCTGCTGGAAGACTTGCGCAGAGCGGCAGCGCGGGGTGTACGGGTCCGTCTGCTGGTTGACGATAACGGCATTCCCGGCCTCGACCGCAAATTGCGCTGGCTGGCCAGCGACCGCAATTTCGAAATCCGCATTTTCAATCCGTTTCGAAACCGACACTTCAAGCCGCTCGATTTCCTGCTGGATTTCCACCGCGTCAATCGCAGGATGCATTCGAAAAGCTTTACAGTCGACAATCAGATAACCTGTGTCGGCGGGCGTAATGTCGGAGACGAGTACTTCGCCAACCGAGAGCAGGGGATTTTTGCCGATGTGGATGCGCTTTGCGTAGGCGCGGTGGTGCAAGAAGTCTCCGAATGTTTCGATGCGTTCTGGAATTTTCCCGCTGCAGTCGAAATCGACTGCATCGTGAAGGAAGATCCGAAGCAGTACGCGGCAAGCGGGGCAACTGATTTCACGCGGTCAGTTTCCGGCCCCTCCGCGACCGATTATCTAAGCCGTGCCGCCGGATCTGTTTTGCTTGAGCGTGCGCGGGCCGGACGGATTGAATTCGAATGGGTGCCCGTCGAGCTGGTCAGCGATCGGCCCGCCAAGGTTTTCGGACAATCGCGTCAAGGCGATCTCATGGCTAGCGTCCTCAGGAGTCTCATCGGTCAACCGGAAAGGGAATTGCTCGTCGTTTCGGGCTATTTCGTGCCGACCTCATCAGGTGCCAGGGCCTTTGCGCAAATGGCACGCAACGGGGTCGATGTGCGCGTCCTGACCAATTCCTTTGCTTCGACCGATGTCGCTATGGTTCATGCCGGATATGCAAAGCATCGGCATTTTCTCGTGAAGTCGGGGGTGCGTCTGTATGAGATGCCTGCCCCTGGAGACCGGCCCAAGACCACCCGCAAATCTCTGCGTCGACCTTCGCCGCGCAACACAAACGAGAATGCCACCCTGCATGCCAAGATGTTCGCTGTAGACGGCCGTCGGGTCTTTGTCGGTTCTTTCAATTTCGATCCGCGCTCTTTCGCTCTCAATACTGAGCTCGGGATCGTCATCCAGAGTGAGAATCTGGCGGCACAGATGCACCACGCCTTCGATACCATGATCGCGTCCGGCTCCTACAAAATCGTCGTGGATGACAAAGGCCGACTGAACTGGATGGACATGCGCGACGATGTCCGTCAATGTGAACTGGCCGAGCCTGGAACCACATGGTGGTCGCGAGTGCTCACTCGCCTTCTCAGCAAAACGCCGATCGATTGGCTGCTGTGAATACCATCTGGGCGCGGCGACCTACGCGCCGACGTCATTCTCCTGGGTCACCAAATGGACCGTCCGCGTCGGGTAGGCGATAGCGAGACCGGCTGCCTTCAACCTCTCGAAAATGGCCAGCAGCAGTTCCTGCCGGATCAGTCGGCTTTCCGCGTAATCGGCAACCATGATGTAGGACCAGATCTCGATATCCAGCGAGCTCTCGCCGAAATGAGCAAATCGAGCACGGAGGCCATCCTTTTCAATCAGGTGGTGATCGCGCAGGATCTGCTCGATAATCTCCACGGCCCGGCGCAGCTGGCCTGCGGAGATACCGTATTCGACGCCGATCGTGGGATTGAAGAGAAAGCGGTCGCGCTTGGCGAAGTTTTCGATCTCGCGGGAGGAAAAATCACCGTTCGGGATGGTGACGAGCGTGCGTTCATTCGTGCGAATCCTCGTCGAGCGCATACCGATATCCTCTACGGTGCCGACAATATCTCCCGCGCGGCAGAAGTCTCCGACCTGAACAGGGCGGTCTGCGATGACGTTCAGGCTGCCGATCAAATTCTCCACGGCCTTCTGTGCGCCTAACGCCAAGGCGATGCCGCCAATGCCCAATGCGGCAATGCCCGTGGTCACATCGACCCCCAGCGTGTCGAGGACCGCTACCGTCGCCAATAGGAAGAGCACTATCTTTGCCGTACGCCGCAACAGGACGACGACCGACACTGCCTGCCGCCGCTGGCGGCGTTCCATCCGGGCACTAGCAACGCGTGCGATGGCATCGACCAGGCGCAGCGCAAACCAAGCAAGCGCTACCCAGCCAACGATACCGATATAGCGCAGCAAGGTCTGGCGCGCGACGATGGACGCCTCGATGCTGCCCGTCCACAGGTGGAAGGTCACCACTGCGAGAAACAGGCTGAGCGGCGGCAAGGCGGCCTGCGTGAAGCGGTAGATCGCGCTTTTCTCGCGGTCGGCCACAAAACGCCGCATGATGGCCAGAAGTCCGGCCGATATAAGCCAGTAGAGAAAGAAACTGCCGGCTGCGCTCCCGAGCAAGAGAGCCCAGTCCTGCAGCGGGGCTCCGGCCACCTCGGCGCTTTCACCGTCTTCCGGTTCAGCCGGATTTGTCGCCGCCACAGACACTGCTTCGAGAGCTTCAACGGTCTCCTGCGAAATCCCCCAGACCTCGCTGCCGACAGGGCTGTCGGTCCGGGTGAGAAGGATCGGCAGACTTTCCTCGCCGCCGAGCCTGCCTACCTCTTCGGTGTCGGCCGGCAGTTCATCGTCGAGACGCCCACTCGCTTCGTTCGACAAGGCACCGAAAGGCAGGAGCGTCCCCTGTTGGTCGAGCGCGGCTTGCAGCTTGGTGGCCCAGATCGCTCCTTGATCGACAAGTTGAGCCTCATCCTCTTCCGCAGACAGGTGGAAATAGTGAGCAGCCCTCGTGTAGTCCTTCGCCGCCAGGGCGCTGATCAGGCCGGTCACCGTTCCACGCGGCGTCTCGCGACCGAAAGGGTCGGTAGCCACTTCAGCGGCCTGCTCGGCCATCGGCTCCGCCACAGGAGCGATTTGAGCGGAAGCCGGTGTTAAGGCGGCGCAGGCGACCAGCAATAAAAGGGCAGAAAGACGGAGAACCGATATCGGTCCGATCGGGATATTATCTGGAAGGCGCTGGCCATCGCAGTTCCGCAATGGCTTCAACCCTACGAACCTACGAAAGACAGAGATTGCATTCCAACCGCTAAAGCTCGGCTCACTGATCGATCGGAGAGATTGCCTTGGGGGAAAGGCCATTTTTGCTGGCGCCGGCGATGAAAGAAAGTAAACTCACCGGTACCATGCCGTTTTCCGTTGCGGCAGGCAAGCGTTCATGTGGGCATCATTAGTCCGCGTTGCCCGCTGCGGAGCTTTGCCTGGCCATACCACAAAGGCCTCGTCCTACTGGGCAGCAGATCAGATGGCCGAACCAATGCAATAGTGAGAGAATAGGTGTCACTTCCCCGCAGAACCTCAAGCGGCGGTCGTCCTTCAAAAGAGGAGGCCGAGAAACTAGGCGAGCACATATTGCAGGAAGCGCTGCAGGAATTTATCGCTAAGGGCCTCGATGCGTCCCGGATGGACGCGATCGCCGCTTCGGCCCACGTATCGAAGCGAACACTTTACGCACGCTACAAATCCAAGGATGAACTGCTATGTGCGACGATGGACTATGGTATTGCGAAGCACATCCGTCCGGTGAGCACTCTTCCTGCCAATGGCCCCATTCGCGAGCGCCTCGAAGCCGTTGCGCATAAATTTCTAGAAGCCTCGCTCACCGCAGAAGGCCGCGGCATACAGACCTTGCTGACATGGCTTGCCAATTACCGCCCCGATTTGCAGAACAAGATCAGGGCCAAAGCCGTGGCTGACGTTACCGGCGTTATGAACCAAATTCTAAAGGACGGCTACGCAAACGGAGAAATTGCGTTCTCAGACTTCCCGGCGATCGCTAAGATAGTCTTCGACTTATTATTCTCCTTGCCGAATTATGAAATACTGAGGGGCATGGGTCCCGAATATCATGGCAGCGAATCCGTCAGCCTGGACAAGGAACTTGATTTCGTGATGGCTGCACTTCGCACTGGCGTCGTCTTTTCGACGAATGGGCGGTAAGCTGGCGCATATCTTATAAATCAGTAACTTCGTTGCATTGGTTTGAACCTAAAGATATTTCAGTATCCTTCGGATTCATCGTGATCGGAGTGTCCAGAAGATGGCCCCGGCTCAATGTGCTCTGGAATCTCGTCGAGCAATGTTCTGCCAGAGGCGTACCGCCGCCCGAGCGTCTCGATAAACCCTTAGTAACGCTTCGCATCACGATCTCCTACAGATCAATGCCGTCGTCGGGGTTGCGAGGCCTGTCGCGCCAGCCCTTGCATCCGTCGCCGCAAGGCCGATGCGCGCGCAGCTTCATCCGGGTCATCCTCGAAAATCGCGAACTCGCCGGTCGGTAACGAGTCCGGCGTTTCTCGTGCGATATCGAGATGATCGGGCAGTTCGGGTTCGCGGCGGAGCCCATGAGTTTTCTCCATGACGGGCCGGTCGGGAGCCTCTCTCCTGACCTCAAAACTTTCACGAAGCGCAGCGTCGCCCTCTTACTATAAAGAGAGCGACGCCGCGGTCTGGGCGACGGTGGAGGTCAACCTTACGGCTCTGACTGGTGATCTATTGGCGCTGCATTCAGATGAGGACCGCATCG
Source organism: Rhodoferax sp. (assembly GCA_030685025.1). GTDB lineage: Bacteria > Pseudomonadota > Gammaproteobacteria > Burkholderiales > Burkholderiaceae_C > Rhodoferax_D. Next base: position 273 of record JAUXWC010000253.1, on the reverse strand, counting down.
GCCTCGACCTTTCGCCGGCAAGCCATGTGCTGGGTGATCCCACCGCGCTCGGACGGATTTTTGATAACCTCGTCGATAATGCCCTGCGCCACGCCTCGACCGTCACGGTAAGGAATGTTTCGGATGGCGGTATGAGGTGGCGCCGGTTCTCCGTACAGTTTGGCGGCTTGGCTAAGGTTGGTTCGGGTTCAGATTACGCCGCCAGTTTGTGCTCAGGGTTGGCCCTATCCGGGGCGAGCCCCGGATAGGGCGGCGCCTGGATTTGTCCATAGG
>JAUXWC010000249.1 GCA_030685025.1 Rhodoferax sp. | reverse complement strand
GCCCAGCAGGAAGTCGATGTTCAGGCTGCGCTCGTGCGCCTCGTCGATGATGATGGTGTCGTAGGCTTTGAGCAGCGGGTCGGTCTGGGTTTCCGCCAGCAAGATACCGTCAGTCATGAGCTTGACCGAGGCGTCCTTGCTCAGCCGGTCCTGAAACCGCACCTTGAAACCCACCACCTCGCCCAGTGGCGTCTTCAGTTCTTCGGCAATGCGTTTGGCCACGCTGCTGGCCGCAATCCGCCTCGGCTGGGTGTGGCCAATCAGCTTGGCATGTTGACCCGGCGCGTAGTTGAGCTTGCCGCGCCCCATGGCCAGCGCGATCTTGGGCAACTGCGTGGTCTTGCCAGAGCCAGTCTCGCCACACACGATGATCACCTGGTGCGCCGCCATGGCGGCCATGATCTCGTCGCGTTTGGCCGATACCGGCAGGGATTCAGGGAACTCGATTTTTAGGGGGACGACGGACAAGGTGACTACTCTTTGGGGAATCGAGGATTATCCCAGTCGGCCACATCTTCGGGCGGCGCGGCGAACAAGGCGGTGGCTCTCCCCGCTGCGTCGCAATTCGTCGCACCCCTGGGGCACAGTTCGTGCGCAGTCAAACAGGAGACGTTATGAATCGCCGCCAACTCATTCGTGCCGCCAATGCCATCGCAGTTGGCACCTTCTTGCCCGCGTCGGCACGCGCGCACATACGCCCCGGCCACCTCTCTCCCTACACATTGACCCCGGTCGTGGATATCGATCCCGGCTTCGGGGCAGCCGATGCAACACGAAGCGTGCCCAGGATTGGCGTCGTATCGGTCGGAGGCATCGGCGGGGTATGTCTTCCCGGCCTCGGCGCGGGCGCACGTTGTCTACCCTGGCTTGATCGATCCATCGCCATCGATAGCTACGGCATCGAACTGCACTTCATGGAAGCCGATCGAAAGATACTGGTTGGCGACGGCAAAACGCAGTTCGACCCCTTCGCCAACTGCGACGCCACCCGATCCACCGTCACCGAAATCGCAACCGCCGTCGCTGGTCTGGACATCGTTCTATTGGTCGCCGGAGTGGGCGGTACGACCGGTTCCACACTGGCGCCCTTCGTCGCCCAGGTGCTTCGTGATCAGGGCATCCTCAGCTTCGGGGTTCCTGTGCTGCCGCACCCCAGCGAGAGCGCGTATCGCCAAGAGAGGGCTCAGGCCGGTGTCGGCAAACTCCGGGCAATGGTCAATGGACAAATACCCATCGCCAACCGTGGCACTCGAATCAGCCCACACGCGGTCAGTGGGCTCTCGACATCCAGTCAACAGATTCCAAGGACCGTCGAGGACGTTTGCCGCGCGATCATGAACCCGTTTCGCATGCGCGGGCCGGTGAACGTTGACTTCCTCGACCTTCAACGCACGCTCTCAAATCAGAGTGGAGATTGCGGCGTTGGCTTTGCCGCGGTGACCAGAGAAAACGGCGCCGTGGCGGCCGCCCACCAAGCGATCAACCATCCGCTGCTGGGTCAACACCGGCTATCGCAGGCGTCGGCCGTCTTGGTCTCCATTTCAGCCCCACTGAGACACTTCAATCTGCGCGACTCCCAGCGCGCCTGGAAATTCATTCGGCAACAGTTGTCAGTCGACGTTTGGTCCACATTTGGGACCGCGCCCGACGACAACCCGAGGGACGAAATCACGGTCTCGATACTGGCAAACGGCATTCAGAAGGCGTGAACATACTCCGTCACACATGCCACCATCGTGTTGCGGTGGATTTCCAGTACGCGCGACAACGGCTCCTGGTAACCACCGGCCAGATTCCAGACCACCGGCACACCGATTGACCTGGCGACCGAGAAGACGATCCGGTCGCGCTCAAACAGTTGGTGGGTGGTCAGGAACCCACCCAAGGGATCGCAAACGTGCGGGTCGGCGCCGGCCTGGTAAATCAGCAGGTCGCAGCCCGCGAAACCGCGCACGACATCCGGCAACTCCGCCATGAATTGTTTGGCGACGGCGCGATAACCTTGGCCCTGGGTGATGTGCCGTATCCAGCCAACGGCCAGCTCATCCATGATCTCGGCGGTGCCATCGCCACAGTGCTGATCACAGTCGAGTATTCCAACCCGCCGCACCAAACCTTCGGCCCTTAACGCTAGCGCCGTCACCATCAAGCCGTTGAAGGTGCAATAACCAAAGCCCGACTCGTAACCAGCGTGATGAAAGCCGGAGGTCGGCGAACAGGCGACCAGTCCGTTGCGCATGGCGCCTCGGGCTGCCGACAGCAGTGACCCGCAGGTCCAGGGCAACGAATCAGCAACCTCTTGTTGGCGCCCGCGAAACCCGTTCATCAAGGTGCATCGCATGATGCCGTCGACGTATTCCGGCGCATGAGCCAGTTCAAGCTGCGCCCGGCTGACTGGTACCGGTTCAATGATGCGAATCGGTAAGGCTTGCTCAGTCCAGTCTGCAACCACCAAGGACGGCTTGCGTGGGCTCGGGGAAACGCTTGCCGGTGAGGAGACCTGCTTGGGGGAGTAATAGACATCGATGCACTGCATGGTTACCTCGCTTTGGCCGCCCAGTATGCGCAGTTGTGCGACGCATTGCGTCGCACTGTCAACGACAATGGCTGCGACGAACCACAATCGACTTCAGCATGCGCACCTTCTCCAAGTCCAAACTGCTGGCCCTGCGTCAGTGCCCCAAGCGCTTGTGGCTGGAACTGCATCGCCCGGACCTGCGCAAAGACTCGGCCACCACCGACGCGGGTTTTCAGGTCGGCTACCAGGTGGGTGACGTTGCGCGCCAAATCTACGACCCGCAAAGCGTTGGTGCCGTGATTGACATCGGAGTCGAAGGGTTCAACAAAGCCCTTGCACGCAGCGCCGAACTGCTGCTCACGGCGCAGCCGGTCTTCGAAGCTGGCTTCTCCGCCGGGGGTGCACTCGCCTTTGCCGACGTCATGCTGCCCCAAGACGTGGCAGGGCGACGAGTCTGGCGCATGGTGGAAGTGAAGTCCTCGACCAGTGTGAAGGACTACCATCGCGATGACGTCGCCGTGCAAGCCTTCGTGGCGCAGACCGCTGGTGTCGCGCTAGAGTCCATCGCATTGGCCCACATCGACAGCTCGTGGGTCTACCCCGGTGGCGGGGACTATCGCGGCCTGCTGCGGGAGAACGATCTCACAACCGAGGCCTTCGCACGGGCCGCAGAAGTCAAGGGCTGGATTGTCCAGGCGCAACGCGTCGACGCCTTGGAAACCGAGCCAGAGATGGAAGTCGGGCCGCATTGTGACGACCCATTTGAATGCGGCTTCCACGCCTATTGCAGCCGTGATGTGCTGACCGCGCAATGCCCGGTGCAATGGCTGCCACGCCTGGGCGCTGCCAAGGCGTTGGAGCTCGCCAAACGGGGCGTGACTGACATGCGCGACGTCGGCGACGAATTGCTCAACGCCAAACAGCAACGCGTCAAAGCCCATACGCTGGCCAATACCGTCTTCTTCGACGCCACGGGCGCTGCCGCCGACCTGTCCGGCCATGACCTTCCTGCCTACTTCCTGGACTTCGAAACCATCCAGTTCGCCGTTCCAATCTGGCAAGGCACACGGCCCTATCAGCAGCACTGCTTTCAGTTCAGTTTGCATGCCTTGTCGGAGTCGGGCCAGCTTGATCACAGCGGGTTTCTTGACCTCTCCGGCGATGACCCGTCGGCGCAGTTTGCCCATGCGCTGATTGCTGCGTGCGGCGAGCACGGTCCGGTGTACGTCTACAACGCCGCGTTCGAGACCTCGCGCATCAACGAGTTGGCGGTTCGTCACCCCGACCTGGCCGAGCGGCTGCTGTCCATCAACGCGCGGGTGGTCGACTTGTTGCCCATCTCCCGCGAGCGCTACTACCACCCGAACCAACAAGGCAGTTGGAGCATCAAGAAGGTGCTGCCGGCCGTGGTGCCAGAGCTGCGTTACGACGACCTGTCAGGTGTGCAGGACGGCGGCATGGCCATGGAAGCCTTTCTGGAGGCCATCCACCCGAACACCGCGGCCGAGCGCAAGCACGAGATCGCACAACAATTGCTGGCCTACTGCCAACTCGATACCTACGCAATGGTTCGCCTGTGGCAAGTGTTTGCTGGCCGCGCCGACTTGGCGCTTTGATCTCACGGACAGCCATGCCCAAACGCCCTGAACCTCTTGAAACCCTCCAGCTATCTCTGGAGCTGCTGCGGCGCATCCCCCGGCGCGGCACCACCACCGCGCCCGAGTTGCGCCGGCAATTGGCCGACGCGGGTTATCCGCGCGAGCCACGCACTATCCAGCGCCTGCTTGAAACACTGACCCAGTTCCATGACATCGAGCGTGACATCGGCAGCAAGCCCTTTCGCTACTGCTGGAAGGAGGGCGCGAAGGGACTGTCGCTACCAGGGCTGAGTCGGCAGGAATCCTTGCTGCTGACCCTGGCCGAGCAACAGTTGGGCATGCTGCTTCCCGCCAAATTGATGCGGTCGATGGGCGGCTTCTTCGCCCAGGCGCGCGGCGAACTAGGGGCGGTCGATGCCAAACAGCGAGAACGCGAGTGGCTGGATAAGGTGCGAGTGGTCAGCACCAGTCAGCCGCTGTTACCGCCCAAGGTTGACCCAGAAGTGTTCGAGCAGGTCAGCGACGCGCTCTACAACAACCAATGGCTGGACGTGCACTACCAAAACGCCGCAGGCAAGAAGGACACGCCCAGGGTAATGCCCCTGGGCCTGGCCCAGCAGGGGCCGCGCATGTACCTGGTTTGCCGATATGAGGGCTACGACAACGAGCGCTGCCTGGCTTTGCACCGTATGACCTCGGCCAAAGCCACCGACTTCACGTTTGATCGACCCAAGGATTTTGACCTCAAGAAATTTGACGACGACGGGCGTTTTGGCTACGGCGACGGCACCAGAATCCGGCTGAGCTTCACGATAGACAAGGCCGCCGGTCTGCACGTGGTGGAGTGTCCGCTGTCTGCCGATCAGCAGGTAGTGGAACTAGCCGACGCCTATGAGATTGCAGCGACAGTGGTGGACTCGGATATGCTGGATTGGTGGTTGCTCGGGTTTGGGGATGCGGTGAGTAATATTTGCAGGCATCCCATTGCGCAATAGCAACTTGAATCCACAGAATTTCTATATTTGGAGAGCAATATGACGGAAAAGGATTTCAGCAAGTGTTTTGGCTCAGATCAACCAGTTTCCCTGACCGTAAGTGACCTTGCTGCATGGCGAAAAAACGAAGAAGGCAGTAGGTTACTTTTGCCTCCGATCCAGCGCTCAATTGTTTGGTCTAACGAACAGATTACTAATTATTGGGATAGTCTGCTGCGCGGGTATCCGGCAGGCATGATGATCGTGCATCGCGTAGAAAAGGGTGGAGATGATGTAGGCATTAGTGGACGAGATGCTGACGGAAGAACACGCACCGCAAATGAAGACGATTTCCAACTTTTTGATGGCCAGCAGCGAATGACGGCAATCCTGCTCGGTCTTGGCACGGGTCAGATGAGGGACAGTCGCAGGCTGTGGATTGACATCGGAGTAGAACCTAATAAAAGCTCTGGCTTAAAGTTTCAACTGCGCATGACAAGTTCGGGGCAACCCTTTGGGTACAGGCCCGATGCTCCAAATCAGAAGATTGAACTTTGCAAGCGGCAAGATAAATGGAAAGCTTGGAGGGCATTGCAACGGGATTCTGACGCAGTCACACCGCAGCCAACGTTTTCAGATGTAAAAGGCAAAGACATTATTGACGCAAAGTGTGCCATTGCTTTCGATGTTGTTTGTGACAGCCTTCATAACAGCGGTCTTGATATAACCATCATGCAACTGTCCCAACACGAAGGAGCTGATTTTGGCGTTATTAAGAATTTCGTCACTTCACTTCAAGCAGCGCTTGCTAGCAATGTCATTCTCCAACTTATGAGTGCAGTGATTGTTGCCAACCAAGATGAATACATTCGGTTTTTCACACGGTTGGGACAGGGCGGCACCCGTCTTTCTGATGACGAATTAACCTATTCAATCATTAAGCAGCAATATCCGGAAATTCATGACCGCATGAAAGAAATTATGCTCGGCCAAACTGGCCGGCTTGCCAGCGAGGTTGATCTTGTCTTGGCGGCGCTACGCGTTTCAAAGACATTGATACCATGGAGCAAGGCGAAGGAATGGGAGGTGATCAGCCGCCCCACCCCCTCCTTTGTTTCTCAATTGAAGGATCAAGAACGTGTGGCAGTCCGATCAAAGTTTCTTGAATTGATTGGACTTCAAAACCAAACATCCATCTTGGAGTCGACGCTCACCGCAGTTCGGGCAGCACTAAGTTACAACGCTAGCAATCATCCAGAAGGACTACCGGACATTTTACTGGCAGGACTACCGCGTGAACTTATTGACGTGTTGCTTTTGTTTGCTCTGAAAAGTGATTCAGACCATTCATGGGCGGACTTTGACCGTGCAACATTTCGGGCCTTCGTGCTGTATTGGTTATTTTTCGTTTACGACGATGCAAAGGCAGCTTTGCGTGCTTTTCAACATGCCAAAGGCGAAAAATGGCTTTTCTCTCAAGAATCTGTTCGTAATTTGCTCGTAGAGTTTGAGAAGGAAGGTATTGCGCATTATTTGCCCAAGTCGGACTTGCTAAACAAAATGCGAGCTGATGTGATAGACCTGAACGAGGAGGATCACCTGTTGCGTGCTTGGGCAGATAGGTTCAAAACGGCAGACGGCGAAGGGGAGAAAAAACCAGGCGAAGCATTGCGCGTTCTTTCCACCAATTCAGCACATATTAAACGTGCCTTGATGTGGCTGCAGCGTGACTATATTGCTACCAAATTTCCCAACTATGACCCAACGTCCGACCGCGATGAAGATCTGCCCATCGATCTTGACCACGTCGTTCCTTCCAGCATCTTTGGCTTTGACTGGCGTTACAAAGAAAGTCGCCTTGATCTCAAGACCTATCCATCTTTAGGCTCAGAAAATTTTCGTTGGAGGCGCAGCGTTATAGGAAATTCTCTCGGAAATTTTCGGTGGCTTGATGCTTCGGTAAACCGCAGCCGGGGCAATGGAAATTATGTAGCTCTTGAGGGGCAAGCCGATTTGGTTCAAAACCCTGATGAATGGAATAAGATCATTTTGCAAAATGACGACAAGTGCCTTTGGTCGAAAGATGATGTTGCCACTTTTCAGCGACTCATTGACCTGCGCACACTTGATTTGTACGAAAACCTTTTAACTGAAAGTGGCATTGAAATCCTGACGGCAGGATAAACGACTACCTGAAGCGCTGATAAATCCAGTAGGTAATCCCCCGGCTTTGCCGGGGTGACAGTAGGAGTTTGACGTATGCGTCGGTACGGGTGTCCATCGCAGAAACTACCAATCGTGAGCCGCCAAGCAAACGAAAGGAGAAACTGGATGGACAACATAGA
>JAUXWC010000245.1 GCA_030685025.1 Rhodoferax sp. | reverse complement strand
TGGCTTGGCAGGCAGCGTTTCCCTCGGCGGCAAGTCCTCAGGCTACGAGTTCGGCGTTCGCCACTCGTTCTAATCCAGCGCCGGCGCAAGCCGGTCAGGGTTAAGACTCAAGACCGTCAAGTCGAAAGGCTTGGCGGTTTTCTTCATGGTGCGCCCCAAAAAGGCAAGACGCACCGCCTGCTTCACTCTTCGCGCAATCGTCCCACTCACGATACCCTGTCAGACGCAGGTTCACAACAAGCCTGCGGTGGCCCCGGTTACCATGCGGCGAAGTCCTCAAGGACGGACGACTTCCGCCCGTGCTGCCGGTGGTGCTCTACAACGGCGCGCCACGCTGGAGCGCTGCCACTGAAGTGGCCGAACTCATCCCGACTGTGCCGGGTCTGGTGGCGCAATATCGGCCACAAATGAAATACCTGGTCATTGACGAGGGCGCGTTCAGCGTGGGCCATTTGGCCAGTTTGCAAAATCTGGTGGCGACGGTGTTCCGTATCGAACACCCCAGTACCCCCGAGAGCATTCGCGAATTGATCGGATTGCTGGAGGTGTGGCTCAAAGATAAGCCCGAACTCAAACGCATGTTTGCGATCTGGATCAGAGCCACCCTGATGCGGCGAAGTGACTACACTATGGCCTTACCGGAGGTGGAAAACCTCAAGGAGTTGAACATGGCACTGGCAGAACGGATGGTCGAGTGGGCCGAGGGTTACAAGGCGCAAGGCATGCAACAGGGCGTGCAGGAAGGCCGCCGGGCCGAGGCGCTGGCCATGCTTGAGCGCGTATTGGTCCGCCGTTTCGGCGAAATTCCTGAAAGCGTCAAGCTGCGCACTCAAGGCGCATCGGCCGACATCATTGAAACCTGGTTCGACCGGGCGTTGGATGCGTCCAGTCTTGCGGCTGTTTTTGGCGACGCACCGCCGACCGTTTGAGCGCTCACCCCTGCCCACGATGTCGAACCATGGCATCAATGGCAGCGCTTCCCTCGGCGGCTCTTCGACCGGTTACGAATTCGGCATTCGCCACTCGCATGGTGCGCCCATAAGGGACCCGGAAAATACTAGCCTTGTCCCGTTTTGGCGGCGCTGGCGGGGTGTCGGCTGGGACAGCGTAATGAACGGCAGTTGTGTTACCGTGTACTAGCGATGTAGGATATAGGGGCGAAATTATGAGCGAAGCAACGTTTACCTTCCGGGTCGATGAAGAATTGAAAGACCAGTTTTCCATGGTCGCGAAGTCCCGTGACCGTACCAGCGCGCAACTCTTGCGCGACTTCATGCGTGACTTCGTAAAGCAGCAGCAAGAGGCTGCGGCGCATGATTCCTGGTTCCGCCGTGAGGTGCAAATCGGCCTTGATGCGGCCAATATCGGTGATGTGCTTGCGGCCGAACAGGTCGAAGCGGAAGCAATAGCCTGGCGCGCCGAGACACGGCGTAGGATGGGCGGCGCCAATTCGTGAAATTGGTTTGGACGCAGCCGGCGCGAGAAGACCGACAAGCGATTCGCGAGTACATCGCAGCCGACA
>JAUXWC010000242.1 GCA_030685025.1 Rhodoferax sp. | reverse complement strand
TATCGTGCATTATTCAAAATATTCAAATACTTTTAGTGACTACGTTTACAGCTACAAAAAAGCCACCATTTGGTGGCTTTCTCAAGCTACGAGGGCAGAAAGAGGCGACTTATGGGCTGGAAATCGGTAGGAACTTCAGCCTAGCGATGCCCCGCTATGTGCGCTGCAGCACAGACGTCGGCAGCGTCTGGGCATAGCATCCCTGTCAGCGAAAGTCATCCCGATGCTTGCACTTCTGGAGAAATCATGAACACCTTGCGTACCCTGTGTATTGGTGCGGTACCCCTTCTGTCCACCAGCGCCGCGTTGGCGCAAAACGGCACCATGATGGGCGGCACGTGGGGTGGCGGCTGGATGGGTGGCTACGGCGGGATCTGGATGCCGATCCTGCTTGTCGCCGTGGTTGTAGGCGTCATCGTGATGCTCTTCAGGCGCAAGTGAACGGCTGGCCTGACCCGGCGACTGCGGTGCGGCACTGGCCAGCGGCCAACTTGATTCAAAGCAAGGTGGGTCCGCGATGATCGCCACGATCAGCCGGACAAGACCGAAGGATGGATTCATGCTCACGCTTCCAATCTTGGACGTTCGGCGGTCGCGGCAGGCCTCAAGCATCGTTCGTGCGCCGCCCAGCGCTGATCTTCACCCCAACCAACCGGAGTCAAACATGTCCCGCTTTCGATTCGTTCCCTTGGCCCTTGCGCTTGCTGCGGCCAGCACCTTGATTGCCTGCAACACCGCCCCGGCGATGCCGATGGGCGCCGCACCGGCCACCGGCATGGCTACCCCCGAGCGCATGGCCGCGATGGACGGTCAGATGAAGGCCATGCGCGATATGCACACGAAGATGATGAACGCCAAGACAGCCGAGGAGCGCCAGGCGCTGATGGGCGAGCACATGAAAGCCATGCAGGGCGGCATGGGCATGATGAAGAGCATGTCCGGCATGGGCGGCATGAGCGACTCGAAAGGCATGCCGGCCGACATGGCCCAGCGTCACACGGTGATGACGCAACACATGGCGATGATGCAGATGATGATGGACATGATGTCGCAACGCATGCCGCCCGCCTCGGGCAAACAGTGAGGACGATGCCATGACCCACCCCCAGCAAGCTGCCTTAGCCCCGGCGCCTTCGAAGTACGGTTTCCACTGCGTCCTCAAGGATCCGGACTTCGCCAAGGCAATTGCCGCGGTGACCGAGGCGCTCAAGGCCGAAGGCTTCGGCATCCTCACCGAGATCGATGTGCAGGCCACGATGAAGGCCAAGCTCAACCTCGACGTGCGGCCCTACCGCATCCTGGGCGCCTGCAACCCGCCGCTGGCCCACCGCGCGCTGACGGCCGAGCCCGATATCGGCCTGCTGCTGCCATGCAATGTGGTCGTGCGCGAAGAAGCCGATGGCCGCCTGGTGGTCGGCTTCATGGACCCGGTGGCGGTGATGGAAATGACCAGCAACCCCGAGGTCGGCAGCGTCGCGACAGAGGTTCGCGCCAAGCTCGAGCGGGTGCGCACGGCTTTGGTGGACCAGGGCGTGGGGCGCCACGCGTGACGCCGGCGCGTGCGAGCCCTCGGGTCAGGCGCGTGGCTGATCGAGTCCACGGGTTCGGGCTCCGTCATTCTCCCAACCTGGTGGTGGACGATGAACTCGTGTTCCGAAAGCAACCAACGGAAGTGGAGCTTCACGCCTACTTCGACACCAAGAAGAAAGCCAGTCCCTGAAAGACACAGCAAGCGCTGCGCCGAGGCTTGCCGTCGTTGCGCCGAGGCCTGCGGCAAGATGGCCGCTTGACCCGCAAGTCGCTGAACAACACACATTGCAATAGGACAAATATGCCGACCCGTGACCTGACAGAACAGAACCCCATTTCCCGCATCTGGGACATCGTCGAAAAGGCGCGCGTGGGCATGCTGACGACGCAGTTCGGCGGTGGCTTGCGCGCGCGACCACTGCACGCGCGGCCCGATCGCGACGCCGGCATCATCTGGTTCATCACCGATGTGCGCGGCGCCAAGGACGACGAGATCGGCGCGGACCAAGATGTCGGGCTGGTCTTCGTCGATGAGCGTGATCGCGTCTATCTCTCCGTCACCGGTCGCGCCAGCGTGATGCGCGACGCCGCCAAGACCAAAGAGGTCTGGACGGAGACCGACGACATCTGGTTGCCTGGCGGGCCCGACGATCCGAATGTGCGCCTGCTTCGCATGCAGCCGGTCAAGGCCGAGTTGTGGGACGGCCCATCGAGCGCGGCGGTGGTCGCTTTCGAATTCGCCATCAAGCGATGGGCATATTGAATGCCGCTGCGTTCGCACGTCTGGCCGTCGGCGACGGGTGGGCGCTGATTCGGCACTGCGGCCGACGACACCTTCCGCGCCATGTGTGAACTGCTCGCCCTGTCGACGCGCCACGCGGCGCACTTGGACGTTTCGCTAGAGGCGCTGGCCAGCCACAAGCCACAGCGGCCTGGCCACGACCTTGGCCGTTGCGCCCATCCGCCGTGCCACCCTGGGCACGGTGTGCCTGGCCAAACACCCAGCCCTTTGTGCGCAAGCTGGCCGGGCGCAGCCATAGTGTTCGCCCACAACGGCCATCTGCCGGCCATTGCGCAGTCGGCCGGGCTGGCCTGCGAGCGCTACCGTCCGATCAGCCAAACCGACTCCGAACACGCCTTTTGCGCCCTGCTGGAACGTCTGCACGGCTTGTGGGGGTATACCGCGATGGCCACCCTCGGTCGCACAGCGTTTGGACGTGGTGGCGCAATTCGCGGCCGATCTGCGCCCTCTGGGGCCGGCCAACTTCCTCTATGCCGATGCCGAGGTCTTGTTTGCCCATGGCAATCGCTGCATCCATCCGGTCAGCGGCTGGATCGAGCCGCCGGGTTTGTTTCGCCTGGCGCAGTCGAGCAGCACGGTGGAGCAGCGCCGACCGGGATCGTGATTCGCCAGCATCGCGACTGAGCCATGGCTGAAGCGATCAAAAGAACCAAGCGCAGCGGGCTGCGAGGGCTGCCGCGGTTGTTCCAAATCCTGCGTGTGCTTGCGCGCCACAAGGTCCTCGGGGCCCTGTTCGGCAAGCGGCATTGGCCGACACCGGTGCAGGTGAGGGAAGCCTTCGAAGAGCTGGGCTTGGTCTTCCTCAAATTCGGGCAGGTGCTCGCGATGCGGCACGACCTGCTGCCGGGGGCCTATATCGACGAATTGGAACTGCTGCACGACGACTTGCCGGCGATGGGTTTCGACGTGGTCACCACAACAGTCGAACAGGCGTTGGGCAGCCCCCTGACCACGCTGTTTGCGTCGTTTGGCCAGACGCCACTGGCTGCCGCCACCGTCGCCCAGGTGCATGACGCGATCACGCAGGACGGGCGTCGGGTGGCGGTGAAGGTGCAGCGGCCCGGTCTGGCGCCCATCATCGCCACCGACATCGCGGCACTGACCACCCTGGTCGCCCTGGGTGAGAAGCTCATGCCAAGCCTGCGCGCCTTCGATCTGCCTCGCGTGGTCAGCGAGTTCGACAGCAGTCTGAGGCGCGAGATCGACTTCAATCGAGAAGCGCGTTCTGTCATGCTCTTTCGCGCCGCGCTGGCGGACTTCCATGACCTCTGGATTCCAGATGTCGTCGCCGCGCTGTCGAGTGGTGTTGTGCTCACGATGGAGTTCTCGGCCGGCGAACGGATCGATGAATACGCCAAGCGGCACCCCGAAGCGATGGCGCGGTCGATGGACACCCTCGTCAGGGTGATGCTGCAATCGATCTTCGAGGAAGGCGTCTTTCACGCCGACCCCCACCCCGGCAATGTCTTCGTGCTGCCCGACGGGCGGCTCTCGCTGCTCGACTTCGGCAATACCGGTGAGCTCGACGAGGCGATGCGCGAATCGCTGGCGCTGCTGCTTGACGCGGTCGTCAAAGGCAATGCGCGTGCCGCCACCGAGGCCTATCTCGAAATGGCATCGGCCGGGGCAAACGTCAACCGCGCGGGTTTGATCGCTGACATGAAGGCCGCTCTCTACGAGATCCGCCAGACCAACCTGGCGCAGGTGTCCATCGGCAACGCCCTGGATTCGCTGACGGGTGCCGGAAGCCGCAATGGCGTGCACAACCCGGCCGAGTTTGTTTTGCTGACCCGCGCCTTTGTGATTCTTGAATCGATGATCGGGCAGCTCGACCCGCAGCACGACTACATGGCGTCGTTTCGCAACGAGATCACTCGCTTGACAGAGCAGCACTTCGCAGCGGCGCGAATCAAGGACAAGTCCATCCAGCTTGCACGCGACGTAGAGCGGCTGATCATCGATGCGCCCGCCGACACGCGTCGCGTGCTGCGGCGGTTTGCCGAAGGTGACCTGGGCCGGCTGCCGGGTGTGGAAGCCCTGGGCGCTCGCGCCAGCCGCAATCTCGAGCGGCTCGCCAGGGCCATCGCTTCCGCGGCGCTCGTCATCAGTGGTTCGCTGTTGTTGCTGACGCCGATGGGCGGCTGGCATCACCTGCTCGGCGAAGCGATGGTCATCTGCGGGATCGTGGGCATGCTGATCATCGGCATTGGAGCGATGCGTCGTGACCATGGCCATCGCTGACCGTCGCCTGGTGGGTGCGCCCGCTACGGGCATGCCTGTCAGCCACGACGACTCGCGTTGCCATCTGTATGGTCTGGTCTCGCACGGCGACGGGCAGATTGCCCGACATGCCTGCGCAGGGCTCGCATGACAGCGGCAGCGGCAGCAAGCGCGACGCGGGCGGGCGAGACCGCAAAGGCCGGCAGGCACGCAGAGGTCGGCGACGCGTCGGTCATGGACGCCGGCGCGGTCGCGGCGGCACTTGGGGTCGATGTCGAGACAGGAGTGAGCGCGCGGGAGGCCGCGCGCCGGCTCGTGCAGAACGGGCCCAATGAACTGCGTGCGGCGCCGCGGGCACCGGCCTGGCGGCTTGTGCTGGCGCAGTTCCAGGACCCGCTGATCTACCTGTTGCTGGCGGCGGTGGCCGTGGCATTGGTCGCGTGGTGGGTTGAAGGCCGAGTCGGCTGGCCGGTTGACGCGATGGTCATCGCTGCCGTTGTGTTGCTCAACGGCGGGATCGGCCATGTGCAGGAAGCGAAGGCGCAGAATGCGGTGGCTGCGCTCGCCAAAATGGCTGCTGCCACTGCGGCCGTGCTGCGAGACGGCAAGCCGCAGCGCGTGCCGAGCGCCGAGCTGGTTCGGGGGGACGTGCTCGTGCTTGCCGAGGGCGACGCCGTCGGCGCCGACGCGCGCCTGCTTCAAGCCACGAACTTGCGCGTGCAGGAGGCCGCGCTGACGGGTGAGAGCGAAGCCGTCCTCAAAGCCATCGCCACGCTGCCCCAGCCGGCGGCGCTGGGCGACCAGATCGACATGGTCTTCAAAGGCACCGCAGTGGCGCAAGGCACGGGCAGTGCGATCATCACCGCCATCGGCATGGACACCCAGATGGGCAAGGTCGCAGCGCTGCTGGAGGCCACTGCCCGGGAACCGACGCCGTTGGAAAAGGAAGTCGCGCGCATCGGGCGCACGCTGGGCCTGGCGGTGGTGGTTATCGCCATCGTGGTGGTGGGCACCATCCTGCTCATCTCCGAGATCCGCAATACCGCCGATGTGGTGCACGTGCTGTTGCTGGGTGTGTCGCTGGCGGTGGCTGCGGTACCCGAGGGCTTGCCCGCCATCCTGGCGGTGGTGCTCGCGCTCGGCGTGCAGCGCATGGCCAAACACCACGCCATCGTCAAGAACCTGTCGTCGGTGGAGACGCTGGGTTCGGCGTCGGTCATCTGCTCGGACAAGACCGGCACCTTGACGCGCTCGGAGATGACCATCGAGCGTGTGATGACGGCCTCGGGCGACACCCGTATCAGCGGGGTGGGGTACGCGCCTGAGGGTAGGGTCCACCAGATCGAGCACGCCGATGCCGAACTGGCCGCCGGGCCGCTGCGCGATGAAACCATCGTGGTGCTCAGCGGTGGCAGCCTGGCCGGCAACGCCGATTTGCGCCAGACGGAGGGTGGCGAGTGGGAGATCCACGGCGACCCGACCGAAGCGGCGTTCCTGGTGGCTGAACGCAAGCTGGGTGTGACGGAGCGGCGCGAGCGGCGTTTCGAGCGCGTCGCAGAGATCCCATTCACGTCCGAGCGCAAGTTGATGACGACGATCGAACGTGACCACGAACACGGTGACGCGCTCGTGGCGATCACCAAGGGCGCGCCAGACGTGCTGCTTGGCCGGTGCACTCGGGCGCGTGTGGGCATGGAGATCGTCGCGCTGGACGAGGCCTTGCGGGCGCGGCTGCTGGCCGACGTCGATACGCTCAGCGACGCCGCACTGCGCACGCTGGCCGTGGCCTACCGGCCGCTGGAGCCGGGAGAAGACCACGCGGCTGGCGAGGCACTGGAACACGACCTGGTGTTCGTGGGCACCGTCGGCATGATCGACCCGCCGCGCGAAGAGGCGGCGGTGGCCATCCGCGAAGCGCGCAGGGCCGGCATCCGGGTGGTGATGATCACCGGCGATCACCCGAAGACGGCCGCGCGCATTGCGGCAGACCTCGGCATCGTCGACGCGGGCGCGCCCGCCCTCACGGGCGCCGAGATCGATGCGCTCGACGAGGCAGCCTTCGCCGACGCTGTGCGCAAGACCTCGGTCTACGCCCGGGTGGCGCCGGTGCACAAGCTGCGCATTGTCGACGCGCTGCAGGCCGACGGCAACATCGTGGCGATGACCGGTGACGGCGTCAACGACGCGCCGGCGCTGAAGGCCGCCGACATCGGCATCGCGATGGGCGTGACCGGCACCGAAGTGACGAAGGAAGCGGCCAAGATGATCCTGGCCGACGACAACTTCGCGACCATCGTCGAAGCCGTGCGCGAGGGACGCGCCATCCTGGACAACATCCGCAAGTTCCTGCGCTATTTGCTGTCGTCCAACATGGGCGAGGTGCTGACGGTGTTTCTGGGCGTGGTCGGGGCTGGCGTGATCGGGCTGAATCAAACCGAGGTCGGTGCGGGCGGCACTGTCGTGTTGCCGCTGCTCGCCACCCAACTACTGTGGATCAACCTCATCACCGACTCAGGCCCGGCGCTCGCCATGGGCGTGGATCCACCCACTGACGACCTGATGGCCCGCAAGCCGCGGCATGTGAATGATCGGTTGATCGACGCGCGCATGTGGGCCAGTGTGAGCCAGACCGGTGTGGTGATCGCGCTGCTGAGCTTGCTCACAATGGACTTCTACCTGCCTGGTGGGCTGATCGCTGGCACTGGCGACCTGACCACGGCCCGCACGGCAGGTTTCACGGTGCTCGTGTTCACGAGCCTGTTCACCTGCTTCACCGCGCGCTCGGACACCACCAGTGCCTTCGTCAGTCTGTTCGCCAACCCCTGGCTCTGGAGTGCGGTCGCACTATCGCTGCTGCTGCAGGTGGCTGTCGTTCACGTTCCGTTCCTGAACATCGCCTTCGGCACGGCGCCTTTGGCGTTTGACCAATGGCTGGTGTGCGTGGCGATGGCCAGCGTGGTGTTGATCTACAGCGAACTGCAAAAGCTGATCAGGCGCCGCTGGGGTCGATGAAGCATGCTCTTCAACATCGCAGCGGACATCGCCAAACTGAGCCTGTTTGTCGTTTGCGCCTATGCGCTCCTGGGTGCTTATGCGCGGCGGCGAAGGCCACAATGGACCGAGCATCTGACGAAGCGCCGCTTGGCCGTCTTGGGAGCGCTGACGTTGGGCGTGCTGCCGCGTTGTGCGTGGCGCGAATCTGGCCCCGCGCCGGAACCATGGCGATGGCGCTTGCTGTGCTGTGGACAGGCCTGGTCGCAGTCTCCCGTCTCGTGCTCGGTGTGCACTGGCCGTCCGATGTGCTGGCCGCGATGTGTCTGGGAGCCTTCATTCCGCTGCTGATCAGCGTGGCCAAGGATCTTCGTCCTGAAGGTTCCGGGGCGCGATGCCGATGAGCCCTGCTGCGGCAGGTCGGCATCGACTAAGTGAACGCCCGGTACTTGTGTGCACCAACGCACAGACGCCTTGGGTCAGCGGGAGCACTCTGACGAGCGGGGCTTTGTTCCCGCTGAGTTCTCTGCGCACTTGCGTGGTGCCGGGCGCTGCGGGTGTGACTGAGCTGCGCCGCTGGTCTCGCCTCAGGTCTCGTTCGACAGAGATCAGTTGGCTCACTTCAGCGCCCGCATAGCCTGGACACAAGCAATTCTTACCCACCATGAAGCTCTTCGCTGACACCTGCACCAAGCGCAACACTGCATTCGTGATACTGCTGCCGGTGGGGCCATTCGCGCCGGGTTCTTCAGTGGCGAATGCCTACATTCTGGAGGCGCCAATCGCGGAGCAACCTGCGTCGGTCACGACCGGGGCCACGGTGGAGTGAACTGAATGTGCTTCTCGGCCAGCGCAAGTTTCACAGCCGGTGCAGTTCTGCTCGGGGTCGGCACGCTGACGCTGCGGTCAGCGCTGGCGACGCGTCAGCGTTGCGCCCTGCCGTTCGCAGCGATCCCGCTGTTGTTCGCGATTCAGCAGCTGATCGAAGGTGTGATCTGGCTGACCTTTGCAGTAGAGGTCACGCGGCTCAACGCGGTGATGACCCACGTGTACTCCTTCTTCTCGCATGTGCTGTGGCCGGTCTACGTACCCGTGGCTGTTCTGATGATGGAGCCTGTAGCGTGGCGTCGCCGAGCGTTGACCGCATTCGTTGCGGCGGGCGCCGCGGTCGGCGCCTATCTGCTGTACGTGCTGGTGGCGTTTCCGGTCGTATCGAAGCCGACAGGCCAGCATATCGAATACGACTCACCGCACTTCTTCGCGGCCGTGACGATGACGCTGTACCTGTTTTCGACCGCGCTCAGTCCTCTGCTGTCCACGCACCGCATGGTGGGCGTCTTCGGTGTCCTGGCGCTGCTGTCGTTTGGCGCGGCCTATGCCTTCTACACAACGTGGTTCATCTCGGTGTGGTGCTTCTTCGCGGCGCTGCTGAGCGCGGTGGTCTATCTCCACTTTCGGGTGCGCGAGCCCGGACGCTATCGATCAACCGACAGCAGTTTGTCCGCGCATCGCTCACAGGAGGCTTGAATGCTGCCCCATCGCTACGATAGCAACGGTCTTGTCCAGTCTCCAATGGATCAGGTCTTTGCGCATATCGACGATCACACGCGACTGTCCTCACACATGAGCGAACCCTCTTGGAGAACGGGAGGGGGCCGAATGGCAACCGAACTCGACGAGGGGCGGGGGCAAAAGGTCGGATCGCGCATCCGTTTGTCGGGGCGAGTCCCTGGTGTCGAGCTTTCGGTCGAGGAAATCGTGACGGAGCGCAATCCTCCCCGCCGCAAGGTCTGGGAACTTCGAGACTCTGCCCGCTACACAACGGTCGATTTAACCCCTTTGGAGAACTGAACATGCGCAAACAAATGAGATCCACAATGGCGGCCCTGGCAGCCAGCTCGGCCTTGGGCCTCAGCGGCTGCGGCTACAACACCTTTCAAACCACCGACGAACAGGTCAAGGCCGGGTGGGCTGAGGTCGTCAACCAGTATCAGCGCCGTGCGGACTTGATCCCCAACCTCGTCAACACCGTCAAAGGCGAGGCAAAGTTCGAGCAGGACACCTTGACGAAGGTGATTGAGGCGCGTTCGAAGGCTACATCCATCCAGGCCACCCCGGAACTGATCAACGACCCTGCGGCGTTCCAAAAATTCCAGCAGGCGCAGGGCGCATTGACCGGTGCGTTGTCGAGGCTGATGGTGGTGGCGGAACAGTATCCGAACCTGAGGGCCAACCAGGGATTCCGCGACCTGTCCGCCCAACTGGAAGGCACCGAGAACCGCATCACCGTGGCGCGCAACCGCTACATCAAGACGGTACAAGAGTACAACGTGACCGTACGATCCTTCCCCTCCAACCTGACGGCGATGGTGTTCGGCTACAAGGAAAAGCCGACTTTCGCCGTCGAGAACGAAAAGGAAATCTCGAAGCCGCCCAGTGTGGAGTTCGACACTGCACCGGCAAAGCCGGCTGCCCCTGGATCCGGGGCGTCCAAGTGATTGCAGGCAGAGGCTTCAGCAGGGCATTCGCGGTCGGCAGAGCGCTGCTGTCTGCAAGCCTGTTGGCATGCGCGCTGGGCTGGTCCGCAATGACCTCAGCGCAGGTGGCTGTGCCGCCGCTGACGGGGCATGTGATCGACCAGACCGGCACGCTGTCTGCGCAGCAGAAGGCCGCACTGGAACAAACGCTCACCGCCTTTGAAGCCCGAAAAGGCAGCCAACTGGCCGTGCTGATGATCGCGTCTTCAGCGCCGGAGGAGATCGAACAGTATGCGTTGCGCGTGGCCGAGCAATGGAAGCTCGGACGCAAGGAGATCGACGACGGCGCGATCCTCGTGGTTGCCAAGATTGATCGCGCGGTGCGCATCGAGGTGGGCTATGGCCTGGAGGGAGTGCTGGGCGATCTCACCAGCAAACGCATCATCAGCGAGACCATCCTGCCAAAATTCACGAGCCTGGACTTCTATGGCGGCATCACGGCAGGTGTCGAACAAGTCATCCGCGTCGTTGAAGGCGAGCCTTTGCCGGCGCCGAGTGCCCGGTCAGGCCGGGGCATTGGCGATGTTCAGCAATACGCACCCATGCTGTTCATTCTGGCGCTCGCCGTGGGCGGTGTGCTGCGCGCCACACTGGGCAAAGTGCCCGGCTCGCTGCTCACGGGCGGTCTGGTCGCGGTGATCGCCTGGTTTGTCGTCGGCGCCATCTCGATGGCGTTGATCGCCGGCGTGGTTGCGCTATTCCTTACCTTGATGGGGGGCGGCATGCTCGGCCGTGGCATGGGTGGCTACTACGGCGGTGGTGGTCGGGGCGGTCATGGCGGCGGCGGCTTCAGCGGCGGCGGTGGCGGCTTCGGTGGCGGCGGTGCGACGGGAAGGTGGTAGCCATGAACATCAAACGCATCGCACGCCACTTGCTGGTGACTGACGGACAGGTGAGTCGGACCTTTGGCCGCAGCGCCCTGAACAACATCGAAGCGGCCATCAAGGCCAGCGAGGCCGAGCATGTTGGAGAGATCAGATTCGCGGTCGAAGGGGGACTGGACGGCGCGCCGTTGTTCAAGGGGCAGTCGGCCCGAGAGCGTGCGCTCGAGCTCTTCTCGCATCTGCGTGTCTGGGACACCCAGCAGAACACGGGCGTGTTGATTTACCTGTTGCTCGCGGACCGGGCCGTGGAGATCGTTGCCGACCGCGGCATCCATGCCAAGGTGGGCTCGCAGGAATGGAGCAAGGTTTGCCGCCAGATGGAGGCTGCCTTCAGGCAGTCGAACTTCGAGGGTGGCGTGGTGAGTGGCGTGCAGGCCGTGACGCGGCATCTGAAGCAGCACTTTCCTTCTGACAGCCTCGACAGGAATGAACTTCCGGACAAGCCG
>JAUXWC010000241.1 GCA_030685025.1 Rhodoferax sp. | reverse complement strand
AATTCGATCTGGATCACCGATGCGCTCAACGGCGGCTGGGACGGCGTGATGCTGATGGGCTGCAAGAAGGGCGACGACTACCAGTGTCATTTTGTGAAAGGTTCGGAGCTGGCGCATTACCGCCTGAGCAAGATCGACGACACGCTACAGCAACTCGGGCTGGAAAAGGAGCGCGTGGTCAGTTTTGAAGTGGCGATCACCGACAGCCAGCGAGTGGCGACGCTAATCAACGAGTACGCAGCCAAGATCAAGGAAATCGGCATGTCGCCGATGAAGGGGTTCAGTTGATGCAAGCGCTGAAGACGACCGGGACGACGACCATGAGCGACGCCAATGCCGCGGCGGCGCTGCGTTACCGCAACAACTTCCTGAAGGAAGTCGAGGCGCACGTCGAGGATGGCGAGTGGGTCAAGATGTGCATGCAGTGCGGTGTGTGTGCGGGTTCCTGCCCGCTGGGCGCGCACTGGGAACACACGCCACAGAAAATCTTCATGATGATCCGTGCCGGCAAGCGCGACGAAGTGCTGCGCTCCGATGCCATGTGGATGTGTACGTCTTGCTACAACTGCGTGGTGCGCTGCCCGCGCAAGCTGCCCATCACGCAGATCATGCACGGCATCGCCAGCTATGCGCAAAAGCTGGGCCTGGCGCCCAAGATGCAGCCGACGCGCGACTTTTCCATCCAGTTTTGGAAAAACTGCACCCGAACCGGCCGAGTCAACGAACTCAAGCTGACCATGGGCTTGTACTTCAAGGACGGCCTGATGGCAGGCATCAAACTAGGCTGGAACATGCGCAACGTGGCGCTGGGTCTGATCAAGGCCGGGCGGCTCAATCCGTTCGAGCTGTTCGGTGGCCACCGTTGCAAGGACCAGAAGGGCATTGCCGCGATGCTCAAAAAGGCCCGCGAAGTCGAAGCAACGCGCAAGAAGGTTTAAGGTGAAAGAGCGATCCGCTTGGCTGTCATCCCGGACTCGATCCGGGATCCATGGATTGCGGATCGAGTCCGTAATGACAGGCTCTTTCGTGATCTCGGGCGTCGGCCCGAACTGATGAACGTTAGGAGCCCCACATGTCGAAGAAAGAATACGCCTTCTACCCTGGCTGCTCGTCGCAGCTCAAGGCCTCCGCCGCCAACTACATGACCTCGGTCAATTCGATGTGCAAGACGCTGGACGTCAAGCTCACCGAGATCCCGGATTGGAACTGTTGCACCGCCTCCATCGGTTACGCCGGCGGCGGCGAGCTGGAGCGATTGGTCATGAACGCACGCAACTTCACGCTGGCGGAGAAGCACTTGCCCGGACAGGACATCGTGGCCACCTGTGCCGCGTGCTGGCTCAACGCCCGCGAGTCCAAGGAAAAACTCGATGGCAGCGCGCAACTGCTGGCCGACACCAATGAGGCGCTGAAGATGGCAGGGCTCAACTACAAGGGCAGTGCACCGGTGCGCCACATGGTCGAGGTGCTGATTGAGGACTTTGGCTATGACGAGCTGAAGAAGCCGGTGGTCAAGTCGCTTGAAGGAATCAAGTTTGCCGGCTACGTGGGCTGCCAGACCAATCGCCCGTTTGGCATCGACGGCGAATCGTTTGAGAACCCGATGTACCTCGACAAGCTGGTCGAAACCGTGGGCGGCGAGGCCCTCACGTCTTATGACCAAAAGGTGACCTGCTGCGGCGGCGCGCTGGCCTTCTCGGAGCCGGAAAAGAGTCAGAAGCAAATCCGCGACATCGTCGAGTCAGCCTACGACCACGGCGCCGAGATGATCGTTACGCCGTGTCCGTTGTGCCAGGCCAACGTCGAGGTCTACCAGTCCGAGATCAACCGCAAGCAGGGCACCAAGCTCAACATGCCGGTGATGTATTACTCGCAGTTGATGACGGTGGCCTACGGCGGGTCGGTGAAGCAAGCCGGGCTGGATGGTCATTTGATTCAGCCCAAGCGCTTGCAGGAGATTGCTTCCAAGAAGTGATTGTTTTCAAGAACGCCTGCTTTCTGCAGCGTCGTGATGTCTGAGTGAACGGCTTTCACATCGTGCTCTACGCGTCGAGCGGCTTCACGGATGGAGATTGGCCCGGCGCCGCAAAGAACTTTCAGTAGTTAATGGTGGTGATCACCCTTTCCGACTTCGTTGTCGTAGCGCACCTCAACAACCCAGCCAAGCTGGTTGTCGCCTGAGACGCGGGAGGCACGCGCCGTCAGGGTTATATGGATATGACAAAGTTATTGTTTACTAGGCCAGACCATGGCGGCACAATGTGGACAGCCAACATCCGACAATCAGTTGAGGACAGAGCTAAAGGTCTGTCCCGCAAAGTATCAGGAGTCAAGCATGGACCATATCACCCCCCAACAAGCCTTCGACGAGCTTCAGGCCAAACCCAATACGCTGTTGATCGACTGCCGCACCGAGGCCGAGTTCTACTACGTGGGCCACCCGGTCGACGCCGTCAACATCGAGTGGAATACCGAGCCGGATTTCGAGGTCAATCCGCATTTCAGCGACTCGGCCCTGCGCATGGCCGGGCGCAAGGATCGGGCGATCATCTTGATTTGCCGCAGCGGCAAGCGCTCAGTTGATGCGGGCCTGGCGCTGGAGCAGCATGGCTTTACCAATGTGCGCAATGTGCTCGAAGGCTTTGAGGGTGAGCTGGACCCAGAGCACCACCGCGGCACACTCGGCGGCTGGCGCATGCGTGGATTGCCCTGGCGGCAACTCTGAGGCCTGGTGTCGGGAAGTTCGCCCGACATCGCAAAGAGAAGGCGAGCCGGATTCGCCAGGGTCTGGCTAAGCGCCGCTAACGCCTCAGACAACGCCGGCGCTGACCCGGCCGCCCCTGCGCTTCTCGCCTCCTCAT
>JAUXWC010000240.1 GCA_030685025.1 Rhodoferax sp. | reverse complement strand
CTGGGAGTTGAGCAGGGTGCGCACGATTTCGATCGACTGGGGTAAGGCCAAGGTGCGTTTGATCTGGTTTTGCAGGTGCATACCGCCAGCTTAGGGGCGACAGGGAGAAATGTCCAGCGATTTATTTGGGTACTTGGCAGGCCTAGCCGCATGTTGTGCAGCAGTGTGCGCACCTGGTTTGCTGAGGCAGAGACGGATCTGCGGCGGAACACCTATTTCAACGCAGCTTCGCCACTGCTTGAGGCGATGACCGTCTCCTTCATTCGTGACGCTTTCATAGAAGCATTCGCGTGCTCAGGCGATCAACTCCAGCGCGCCCTGAATCAACCTGACGCGGTGGCGCCGAATCTTCGGCCCTTTCTTGGTTGGATGGTTAGCGTTCTACGGCGAGAGCGCTTGCTGATTGAGCAAACCAGCGGGTCGTTCTCCCTGGAAGCGGACGATTTGCCGCCAGCCCGTCACATCTGGCGCACCATATTGCGGGATTACCCCGCCAATTTGCCGGAGCTCGTCCTTGCCGCCCGCATCGGCCGTCAGTTGCCGGCCTTGCTGCGTGGCGACATCGATTGTGCGGATTTTGTCGAAACATTGAGCACCAGCCACCAATATGAGGCGTTGATTGACGATTCCCCGGCCTATCTGGGCACCCGTCTGGCCGTGCAACATGTCTTATGCGACGTCGCGACCGGGTGGCCTGCCCACCGTCGCCTGCGCGTGTTGGAGGTTGTCGCAGGTACGAGCACCTCGCTGCAGCAATTGCTTGGGCGAGTGCCGGGCGTGGAGCTTGACTACGTTATCGCAAGTGGCAGTGAAGAAGTCTATGCACGGCTATGTGCCGAGTACGCAACCTATCCTTGCGCCGTAGTCGCGAGGTTCGATGGCGATGGGTTAAACCTTACGGCAGATGGCCCCATTCCAGAGCACTTCGACATCATCATTCTTCAGCACACACTGCATC
This sequence comes from Rhodoferax sp., assembly GCA_030685025.1. GTDB lineage: Bacteria > Pseudomonadota > Gammaproteobacteria > Burkholderiales > Burkholderiaceae_C > Rhodoferax_D. The sequence goes on along the minus strand of JAUXWC010000240.1, from coordinate 12,063 downwards.
GCGCTGCCCATCCGGCGGGCGTTCTTGTTGCCGCAAGGCGCAGGTTGGCTCGCTCAGGTCTGTTGATCGTAGCCGAGCGCCATCCCGACCTTGCGGTCGATTTTGTCTTCGGCCTGGATTCAGATTGGTGGGCATTGGATCAAAACGGCAAAGCCAGATCGCGTCTCCAGGTGCCCAAGGTGTGGGAGCAAACCCTGTTGGATCAAGGCTTTGTTGATGTGAATCCATTTAGTGAGTCGGTCTGCGAAGGCCTGGCCGCGGGGGCCTATTTGATGCTGGCGAAGAGGCCGGACAGCGATGTCATCGCCATCGCCGAGTCGACTGCTGCTACTTGGTTGTTGTTGTGCGATCCAAGCCATGCATCGCGCCTGTTAGCTGATACCTTGGGTAGCCAACTGCAGTCCCAAGGGCATCGTGTTTTGGTGGCACCGGTTGCCGACGCGACTTCGGTAAACCAACAACCAGGCTTTGATCCCGAGGATCCTGCCTCAGCGGATGCACTGTTGGTCGCGGGTAAAACCAGCTTGGGCACGGTCGACAACTTGGTTTACTTGGCGGGCCAGAAGGAAGAAAGCTCGGGGTCCGATGACAAAACGCTGATCGGCGTTTTCCACGTGGTCCAGGCCATGGCCCGTGCCAACAGGCAGCCGCGCTTATGGTTGGTTACTGCTGGCGGGGCATTGGTGGAGGGGCTTGAGTCGCGGCGGTCATGTCACATGCAGCAGGCAGCCCTGTGGGGGTTGGGTCGGGTTGTGATGAACGAATCCCCGACGCTGAAATGCACACTGATTGATTTGAACATCGCGGCAACCGAACGAGACACCGCGTTCCGCTTGCAGTCCGAGCTGCTGCAGCCCGACGGCGAGACAGAAATTGTTCTCGACCAGCATGGCCGTTTTGCGCTGCGCATGGAGCGCGTTCAGCCTAGCTCCGCCGCCCCAACGTCCGACCCCGACGCCTCACGGTTCAGACTCGACTTCCGCGTGCCAGGGCAGTTGCGCAATCTGTTGTGGTTAGCGCAACCTGAACGAACATTGGCCGAGAACGAAGTCGAGGTACGCGTCGTTGCCACTGGGCTCAATTTCCGGGACATCATGTACCTGATGGGGCTGCTTCCCGATGAGGCAGTTGAAAACGGCTTTGCTGGTGCCAGTCTGGGATTGGAGTTTTCGGGGATCGTCACCCGTGTGCACAACGCAGGCGGTGAATTTTCGGTTGGCGACGCCGTTATGGGCTTCGGCTCGGCCTGTTTCGCCAGTCACGTCGTGACCCAGTCCATTGCGCTAACCCATAAACCCTCCGAATGGTCCTATGAGGCTGCCGCAACGGTACCTACGGTGTTCTTCACCGTGTTTTACGCGCTCAAGCAATTGGCCAATGTGCAGCCTGGTGAGCGTGTGCTCATTCATGGTGCGGCTGGCGGCGTCGGGATCGCAGCTATACAGCTCGCGGTTCACCTGGGTGCTGAAATCTTTGTCACCGTGGGCAGTGCCGAAAAGCACGACTTTGTCACATTGTTGGGAGCTGACCATGTGTTTGACTCAAGAAGTCTGGCGTTTGCCGACGACATTTTGGCATGCACAGGCGGCGAAGGTGTTGACGTCATTCTCAACTCGCTAGCGGGCGAGGCGATTCGCCGCAATCTGCGGGTGTTAAAGCCGTTTGGGCGTTTCCTTGAGCTTGGAAAGCGTGATTTCTTCGAAAACACGCCCTTGGGCCTGCGGCCATTTAAAGACAACATCAGCTATTTCGGAATTGACGCGGACCAACTTTTGCTGGCCCGGCCCGCATTGGCCGGGCGGCTGTTCCGCGAAGTCATGGCCTTGTTTAGAGATGGGGTATTGTTTCCCCTTCCGTACCGGGTCTTTTCCGCTGAGCATGTGGTTGGCGCCTTCCGCGCCATGCAGCAATCGCGACACATCGGCAAAGTCGTTGTCAGAATGGATGGTGCCCGTGTTGCGGTGGAGCGTCCACCGACTGCGGTGTCCAGAACCGCATTTGGGAAGGAATCTTGTTGGTTGGTCACCGGTGGTCTTGCCGGTTTTGGTTTGGAGTCGGCGCGGTGGCTGGCCCAACGCGGTGTGGGTCATTTGGTGTTGCTGGGGCGGCGCGGCGCCCTTACGCCGGGCGCTGAGGAAGCGGCGCAATCCCTACGAGCGCTAGGCGCCAGCGTCGAAATGGTGGCCTGCGACATCACCGACCACGCCGCCGTGAAGTCCGTGTTCACCAAGATCCGCCGTGAGGGGCCGCCCCTGACGGGTATCCTGCATGCTGCCATGGTCCTTGACGATGCGTTGATCGCGAACCTCGATGCCACCCGCATGCGCAAAGTGCTGGCACCCAAAATGCAGGGTGCCTGGCATTTGCACCAGCTCAGTCTGGATCTTCCGCTGGATCACTTCGTGCTCTACTCGTCGGTTACTGCGGCGATTGGCAACCCGGGTCAGGCCAACTATGTCGCTGCCAATGCATCGCTTGAATGTTTGGCTGCCCTTCGCCGCTCTCTTGGGCTGCCCGCAACCTGTATTGCCTGGGGTCCCATTGGCGATGCCGGTTACCTCACGCGAAACTTGGCGGTCAAAGGCAGTTTGGGAAGCCGTCTTGGCGCCGACCCCTTGGGTGCGCACCAGGCGCTGGCCATGCTTGATCATCTTTTGCCGGGTAGCGCGGTCACGACAACTGTGGCTGATTTTGACTGGGCCACCTTGTCGCGTTTGCTGCCGTCGGCGCAGGCGCCACGATTTGACATTCTGCGCCGGCAGGCGGGCCCTGCAGCGCAGGCCGACACCGATGGTGAAGACATCCAGTCGCTCATCGCCGGCAAGTCTCCAAACGAGGTGCACGGCATCATTCGTGAACTCGTTACCCGTGATGTTGCGCAGGTGTTATGCGTGGGCGCTGACCGCGTCGATCCCATGCGCTCGCTGCATGACATGGGCATGGACTCGTTGATGGGCGTGGAGTTGGCGCTGGGGCTGGAAAAGCGCTTTGGTATCCGGCTGCCTGCCATGATGCTGAGCGAAGGTCCCAGCGTCGAGCGCGTGACGCTGCGCATTGTGCACCAAGTCTTGGGGGCAAGCGACCGTGGCAGCTCGGAAGGCGTAGATCATATGGACGCCGTTGTTGCCCTTATGGCAGCACAACATGGCGAGGATGTTCCGGCCACCGAAATGGCCGAAGTGGTCGAGCATGTGCGTGACCACTCACGCGCGCAAGGTCAGTGACATGGGTAAAACGACATTTGGTCTGATGGACAAAGCCCGGGACGAACTGACAAAGCGCTTTCTTGCGCGCAAAGTTCGCTCGGAAGTGGCGGAAATGTCGCCAATTGCCTTAGCCCCTAACGGGCAGTGGGCGCACATCCCCGACACATTTTGCCGATTTGACCGGCATCCTGGGTATGAAAAAATCCTTGTTCCGCAGGTGGCCGCCAACCGGCTAGGGTTGTCCAACCCGTTTTTCATCTCGCATGACGGTGTAGCGGGCGCCACCACGCAGATCGACGGACGCACGTTCATCAATTTTTCCAGCTACAACTACCTTGGATTGTCTGGGCATCCAAAAATAAACAAGGCCGCCAAGGACGCCATTGATCGCTATGGCACGTCCACTTCGGCCAGCCGACTGGTAGCTGGCGAACGTCCTATACAGCGCGAACTGGAGGAGGCCTTGGCGGAGTTGCATGGTGTGGATGATTGCGTCGTCTTCGTGAGCGGACATGCCACCAATGTCAGCACCATCGGCTATCTGTTCGGTCCCAAAGACCTGATCATTCACGACGCGCTGATTCACAACAGTAGCCTGGAGGGTATCAAGCTTTCGGGGGCGTCGCGTCGTTCATTTCCGCATAACGATTGCGTCGCGCTGGACACCATCTTGAGTGAACTGCGCGGCCAATTCGAGCGTGTGCTGATTGTGGTCGAAGGGCTGTACAGCATGGACGGCGATATTCCCGATCTGCCTCGCCTGATTGACATCAAGACACGGCACAAGGCGTTCTTGATGGTCGATGAAGCACACTCCCTGGGTGTCTTGGGGCAGACCGGCAGGGGCATACGCGAGCATTTTGACTTGCCTGGAAAGTCCGTAGACATTTGGATGGGCACCTTGAGTAAAACACTGGCCAGTTGCGGCGGTTACATTGCTGGCGAAAAGGCGCTGGTCCAGAATCTAAAGTATTCAGCCCCCGGCTTTATCTACAGCGTGGGCATTTCGCCACCATTGGCGGCGTGCGCTTTGGAGGCGGTCAAGCTCATGCTTGCCGAGCCTGAGCGAGTGGCGCGTTTGCACGAGCGCGCCGCGCAATTTCTGTCCCTGGCGCGCCAGCATGGCATTGATACCGGTTTGTCGCAAGGTTTTGCCGTCACGCCAGCCATCATGAAAAGCTCGCTGAAGGCAGTCAGAGTTTCCAACCGCCTGCTCGCGCAGGGCATCAACGTCCAGCCAATCATTTACCCCGCTGTTGAGGAGCGGGTCGCACGGTTGCGCTTTTTCATAAGCAGCGCCCACACCGAGGCGCAGCTTCGTACGGCAACCGAAATACTGGCGGCTAACAGCTGAATCCATTTCATGACCAAGAACGTGCTTATCCCTACCATTCTTTGCGGCGGCTCCGGCTCACGGCTCTGGCCCGTCTCGCGTGAGTTGCACCCTAAACCTTTCATCAGACTCAGTGACGGGCAGAGTTTGCTGCAGAAAGCCTTTCTGCGGGGCGCACAACTGCCTGATGTGGCCGAAGTCTTGACGATTACCAACCGCGAGCTTTTTTTCAAAACCGAAGACGAGTACAAGGAGGTGAACGCCGACGGCCTGCGAACATCCTATGTGCTTGAGCCATTTGGCCGCAACACGGCCGCAGCCATTGCAGCGGCCGCCCTTAGTGTTACCAAAACCCATGGCGATGGCGCCTTGTTGTTGGTGCTGGCCGCGGATCACCTGATCGCAGACCAAGCCGCGTTCGCGGCCGCCGTAAGCCAGGCGACCGACTTGGCGCTGAAAGGCAAGCTTGTCACCTTTGGCATTCAACCCGACGGTCCTGAGACCGGCTACGGGTACATCGAGGCGCAGGGTCAGCAAGTGCTGCGGTTTGTTGAAAAACCGTCATTGACCCAGGCCCAGGCCTATCTCGAATCAGGGCGTTTCCTCTGGAATTCCGGCATGTTTTGCTTCACCGCAGGCAGTATTCTGCATGCCATGGCCCAACACTGCCCGGAAGTGCTTGCGGCAACGCGCACGTGCCTGGAGCAATCACGTCAGGCGGTCGGAAAAGAGTTTAGTCAAACCGAACTCGACGCATCCACCTTTCAGTCGGTACCTGACATCTCCATTGACTACGCCGTCATGGAGAAATCCGGGCAGGTAGCCGTCGTTCCTTGCTCAATTGGCTGGAGCGACATCGGCTCCTGGAACGCCCTGGGTGACCTGATTGCCCCAGATGCCAACGGCAACCGCATTCGGGGTGATGTCATGCTGCATGCCACCCACAACTGCACCATTCAAAGCGCGGAGCGGATGGTGGGTACCGTCGGTGTTGACAACCTCATCATCATCGACACGCCCGACGCACTTCTGGTTGCGGACAAATCTTGCGTGCAAGACGTGAAGCACATCTACTCCGGCTTGAAGGCTAGCGGACACCACACGCACAAGCTCCACCGCACCGTGCATCGCCCTTGGGGCACCTACACCGTGCTGGAGGAAGGCACAAACTTCAAGATCAAACGCATCGAAGTCAAGCCCGGCGCCAGTCTGAGCCTGCAAATGCACCACCACCGCAATGAGCACTGGATCGTGGTCCACGGAATGGCCAAGGTTGTCAACGGTGATAATGAATTCTTTGTCAATACCAACGAATCAACCTACATTCCCGCCGGCCATAAACACCGCTTGGAGAATCCAGGTTTGTTGAACCTTGCCATGATTGAAGTGCAAAGCGGCCAGTACTTGGGCGAGGATGACATCGTGCGCTTCGAAGACAATTACGGGCGAGCCGGATGAGCCGCATTTTCAATATTCTCAGCGCAACTACTCCATGACACCTACGTCGAATTTGCCACACTCAAATGGCTGGGTACAACGCTGCAAGAACCGGGTGTTGGGGGTTAACAGGCTGTTTCTGCTGACCGTGGTATTGCCTACCGGGCTCGCAGGGCTGTATTACGGTTCGATCGCTTCAGACGTCTACACTTCTGAATCCCGCTTCGTCGTGCGTAGCCCTGAGAGGCAAAGCGCGTCCCCCTTGGGCGCATTGTTCAAAGGCAGTGGTTTTTCTCGCTCCCAAGACGACAGCTACACTGTGCAAGACTTCATGCAGTCGCGTGATGCGCTCAAGAAAATCGACGAGCAACACAGTATTGGCAAAGCCTTTGCAAGCACAGAAGTGGACCGCCTGAGCCGTTTTGCTGGCTTGGACGGAGACGACAGCTTTGAGGCATTGCACCTCTATTACAAGAAGAAGATTGACATCCAGCTGGACTCTTCTTCGTCGATCAGTACCTTGTCCGTCAGGGCATTCACTGCTGAAGACGCGTACCGTGTCAATGCGCAACTGCTGGACATGAGCGAAGCGCTGGTCAACCAGCTCAACGCGCGGGGGCGGCAAGACATGATTCAGTACGCCGCAACCGAAGTGGCCGACGCCGCGAAAAAGGCCAAAGTGGCAGGGCTTGCACTGGCACGCTACCGCAATGAAAAAGGCGTCATCGACCCCGAGAAGCAAGCCGCCATTCCCCTGCAACAAATCGCCAAGCTGCAAGACGAGCTGATTTCCACCAAATTTCAAATCCTGCAGCTAGAAAAAATTGCAAAGAACAATGCCCAGCTTCCATTGTTGCGCCAGCGCGCACAGCTATTGGGGAGCGAGATAAAGGCGGAAACCCTGCGGGTGGTTGGGGGCGGTGACCGCTCTTTGGCCAGCAAGGCAACCGAATACCAGCGGCTGGCCATGGAAAAAGAATTTGCCGACAAGATGCTGGCCAGTACCATGGTTGCGCTAGAGCAGGCGCGCAGCGAAGCGCAGCGCAAGCAGCTTTATCTTGAACGCATTGTGCAGCCCAGCAAGCCGGATGCCGCAATGGAGCCGCGCAGGCTGCGCGCGGTCTTGACGGTGTTTGTTCTGGGCCTGATCGCCATGGGCATCTTGTCCATGCTGATCACAGGCATCAAAGAGCATCAAGACTAGGGCTACAACAGATATGCAAGCGTCTCTGCTCCGATCATTTGGCATACAGCGCCGCGTGGTGGGTGCCTTGCTGTTGCGGGAGATCATCACCCGCTATGGTCGGCACAACATTGGTGTGCTCTGGCTGGTGCTGGAGCCCATGTTGTTTACGCTGGGTGTGGCCGGCTTGTGGTACCTCGCCAGTTTGCATACCTTGTCAAACGTCCCCATCGTCGCCTTTGCCATAACCGGCTATTCGTCCGTGCTGTTGTGGCGCAATGCTGCTAGCCGTTGCTCCAAGGCCATTGAACCCAACCTGAGCCTGATGTACCACCGCAACGTCAAAGTGATCGATATTTTCTTGGCACGGGTGTTGTTGGAGGTAGTGGGGGGTGTTGCATCGTTGACGGTCTTGACCCTATTTTTTGCCGGAATTGGGGTCATGCCCTGGCCGCGCGATGTTGCTCTGGTGCTGGGTGGCATTCTGCTGCTGGCCTGGTTTGCACTGGCGCTTGGGTTTATTGTGGGTGCCGTCTCTGAGCGCTCTGAAGCGTTCGAGCGCGTTTGGCAGATCTTTACCTATCTGCTTTTTCCGTTGTCGGGCGCTGCATTTATGGTGCACTGGTTGCCACGTGTTGCGCAAGACTTTGTTTTGCTGCTGCCCATGGTGCATGGGGTTGAGCTCATTCGCCATGGCTATTTTGGTAACCTAGTGCCTACCTACGAAAACCCTGCCTATTTTGCTGCTGTCAACTTGGTCCTCACACTTATCGGGGTCGCGCTTGTGCGTGAGACCGGTCGCAGGGTGCAACCAGAATGATTCAACTGCGCAATGTCAGCAAGACATACCCCACGCGGAGTGGGCTACACACCGTACTGGGTGGCGTTGACCTAACCATCAAGCGCGGGGAAAAAATCGGGATTTTGGGGCGCAACGGCGCTGGCAAGTCCACGCTCATACGTATTTTGAGTGGAGCCGAGCGCCCCTCCAGCGGCCATGTCCAACGTGACATGACTCTGTCTTGGCCATTGGCTTTTGGTGGTGCTTTTCAGGGAAGCTTGACTGGCTTGGACAACCTCAAGTTCATCTGCCGGGTATATGGCGTGCCTCATGCAGACAAGCTGGCCTATGTAGAAGATTTTTCAGAGCTTGGCAAATATATGCGTGAGCCCGTTAAGACGTATTCGTCTGGCATGCGGGCACGTCTGGCATTTGCGATATCGATGGCGGTTGAGTTTGATTGTTTTTTGATTGATGAAATCATCTCTGTGGGCGATGCACGCTTTCATGCCAAGTGCCAGCAGGAGATGTTTGAAAAACGCAAAGACCGGGCCTTTATTATGGTTTCACACGAGGCGCACAACATTCGCGAGCACTGCGGCCGAGCCGGAGTGCTTGTGGATGGCAAGCTGCATCTTTTTGGCGATGTTGATACCGCCTATGAGTTCTACCAAACGCAAGCCGCCTGACGCAGCGCTACCCAATTCGCCCGCCGTCAAAACATATAAGCACCAAAGCATAGCCAACGAGATTATTTTATGAAAGTCACACTTTGCACCGGTAGTCCCCATTCAGGTCAAGAACAAGTTTTTGAGCTTTTGGTGCAAGCGGGCGTGGCAAAAGCCCACGCCGCCAGCCAGGGGGCACTGACCCCGCAAAATCTGCAAACCAAATTACTGAACAGCCAGGAGGTTGACCTGCTTGGCACAGCACCATTGGCACAAGTGTTACCTGGCAAGCTGTGGAGCCGGTTGGCTTCTGACCTGTTTCTCGCCAACATCCATCACACTGCATGGGGCTGGGCCGACGACCAAACCACCGTGCTGATGGATTTCTGGAAAGACTTTGACCCCCAGGTGCGCCTGCTGCTGGTTTACAACTCGCCACAGGCCTACTTGGCTCAGGTGCTAGATCAACACACAGCACCTTCGCCACAATTTGTTGCCGCCACCCTGAATGAATGGACTCGCTGGAACACCGCATTGTTGCGCTACTACCACCGCCACCCAATCTGTTGCGTGCTGGTCAATGCCCAACAGGCTTGCGCGCAGCCACAGAGGTTTGTGGCCACACTGGCAGCACACTGGCAAATCAGCGGGTTGGACAGCACTACTGTGTCAGTCGCAGGCACCCCAGAGTACCCGCACCTACAAGCCCACCTCATCAGTCAGCTCATCGACCCGCACCACCCCGCGCTGGCCCTGCACCAAGAGCTTGAAGGCGCTGCACTGCTGATTGCCACGCCATCGGCAGACCCCACGGCAGATGCCGCCCCAAGCGCCACCACAGCGTGGTCAGACTGGGTGCAAGTACGCACCAGCCTCGCACAGCTTACGCAAGAAAAAATAAAGTTGATAGCTGTAGGCGAAGAGCTGGTAAGGGCTAGAGTCGAATTAAGCACTCAACTTGACTCAGAAACCCAAGCTAAAACTGACGCACTAGCGCAACGCGATGCCGAGGCCAACGCGAAATCCGAAGCGCTCGCCCAACGCGACCAACTGGCCAATGACAAAGCAGCCCTCACCGCCGCCCGCGACGAACAGGCCAAACTGGCGGCTGAATGGCAAACAGCGTTGACAACCCTTCAAACCCAGCACGACAGGCTGGCGCAAGAAAATTCGAAATTGATAGCAGATAGCGCTGATTCCACAAGGGCTAAGGCCAAATTGGAAGCGCAACTAGCGGAACGGCCCCAGGCCGCGCAGGTTGCTGCTCAACTGGCTGACCACCAACATGAAAGCGAGCTCTTGCTGCTGCAACTGCACCAGGTGCAAGAAGAGTTGGAACATTACTTCTTGCTTCACCAAGAGCTTCAGCAACAGCAAAAGCAGCAAGAACAGCCAACCGAATTACGGGTTGACATGCGCCAAGACGTTGTTGGCAGCAACTGGTATCACCCCGAGGTTGATGGCTGCTGGGCTGGCCCGACCACTGTATCCACTCTCCAGATCCAACCCGTGCAAGCGGGCAATTACACCCTGTCGCTAGAAGTGGTGGATGCCATGCACCCGGACATTGTCCAAAACATGGAGTTCGAGGCCTTGGGCCAAAGCGCTCGTTTTGAAATTGAATCATTAACGCCTGACGCTGACTACCCCCTAGTCTGCAAAGCGCGACTGTGCATTGCAGCAGACACCCCGCCCGTGCCGTGGCACATCAGTTTGCGCTTTACCCACCTTGTATCACCGGCTGAGAGCGGGGGTGATGACCACCGCCGCCTGGCCATTCGCCTACAGACACTGCGCCTGAGCAAGAACATATGAACGCGTTTCCCTACCTCGACGCCTGGTTGCAATGCCTATTGCAACTGGCCCCACCCCGGGGCCTGATTCACGTTGGTGCCGGTGGTGGCAGTGCGCTGCAATACCCTTTTGCCAGCATGCCGCGGCTACTCGCTGTTGAGGCCGACGCCGCGCAGCACGCCCGCCTGCAAGCCCAACTTCAAAACCACGCCCAGTGCCAATTGGTGCAAGCCGTTGTGGCCAGCCAGCCAGGCATTGCGGACTATTACAACCAAAGCCAATCCAACGAAAATGGCCTGTGCCCAGCCGCTGACTTGCAAGCACTTTGGCCAAGCATTAAGACTGTCCGTGCTGAGCAGCTTCCAGCCACCACGCTTCAAATCTTGCTGGACCAGGCGCCAGGCGGCGCTGCCTCATTCAATTGGGCTGTGATCGACTGCCTACCCGCTGGCGACGTGTTGCGTGGTGCTGGCAAGCTGCCTGAAGCCTTGGACGTAGTGGTGGTGCGCGCGCTTAAAGATACCCCCGCTGGTGCCGACACAGCCGCTCAAGCCATGAGCCTGCCCCCCTTGCGCCAGCAACTGGCCGCCTTCGGCCTGGAATTTGTCGCCCTGGAGGAAGAAAACCACCCTCGATTGGTGCGCGCCCTATTTGTGCGCAACCCAAACCAGCAACTGGACAAAGACAAAGCCACGTTTGCTGCTGCGCTGGGCGCGCAGACCCGGCTTACTGCCGAACGCCATGCGGCACTGACTGCGCTGCAAGCCCAACATGACAGCCTGACCCACGAAAAGTCAAAACTCATAGCAAACAACGAAGAACTGACAAGGGCTAGAGACCAATTGGTCACCCAACGTGATGCCGAGGCGCAAGCCAAGACTGAGGCAATCACCCAGCGCGATGCCGAGGCTGCGGCCAAGGCCGCCCTCGCTGCCGCCCGTGACGAGCAAGCCAGAATCGCGGCAGATCAGCAAGCGGCTTTAACAGCCCTACAAGCCCAAAGCGAAAGCCTGACCCAGGAAAATTCAAAACTCATAGCAAACAACGAAGAACTGGCAAGAGCGAGAGACCAATTGGTCACCCAACGCGATGCCGAGGCGCAAGCCAAGACTGAGGCAATCACCCAGCGCGATGCCGAGGCTGCGGCCAAGGCCGCCCTCGCTGCCGCCCGTGATGAGCAAGCCAGAATCGCGGCAGATCAGCAAGCGGCTTTAACAGCCCTACAAGCCCAAAGCGAAAGCCTGACCCAGGAAAAATCAAAACTCATAGCTGACAACGAAGAACTGGCAAGGGCTAGAGCCGAATTGGGCACTCAACGCGACGCAGAATCCAAAGCCAAGGCAGAGGCACTGGCGCAACGCGACCAACTCGCCAATGATAAAGCCGCCCTCACCGCCGCCCGCGACGAACAGGCCAAACTGGCAACAGATCGACAAACAGCCCTGGCAACCCAGCAACAAGACACCGCCAGCAAACAGCAACGCCTGCAACAACTGGAAGCCGACAACCAGGAACACGCTGCCCGCCAGCACATGCTGCAAGAAGAACTCATCAAAGCCGAAGCCCAGATTGAGCTGATCAAAGACCTGCTGCTGCGCGAGCCAGGTTTGTAGTATGACTTTTGAAATGTTGCACCCGCCCGCTGACGATTACGACAGCCC
>JAUXWC010000193.1 GCA_030685025.1 Rhodoferax sp. | reverse complement strand
TGCACCTTCACAAAGCGGCCATTGCTCTGGCCAGGGAACAGGTCCAGCTTGGGCGCGGCGTTGCCGGCAGGCACTTCGTCATGGACCTGCACGGCGGAGAGGTAGTCACTGATGGCGCCGTCGTACTGGCTGATACGGTTGAAAGCGGCCACACTCAGCGCGAACTTCGTCTTGTCAGAAACCTTTCCCGCGGCCTTGAGCTCGGCCATCGCGGTTGGGTATTGCGACGCGTCGGTCAACACCGCCACGTCCTTCCAATTCTTGGCGGCGCTGCGCACCATGGCCGGGCCGCCGATGTCGATGTTCTCGATGGCGTCTTCCAGCGTGCAGCCGGGCTTGGCCACGGTGGCTTCAAACGGGTAGAGGTTGACCACCAGCACGTCGATGGTGTCGATCCTGTGCTCGGCCAGCGCAGCCATGTGCGCGGGCACGTCGCGACGGGCCAGCAGACCACCATGCACGCGTGGGTGCAGGGTCTTGACCCGGCCGTCCAGCATTTCTGGAAAACCGGTCATCTCGGCCACCTCGGTCACTGGCAGGCCCTGGTCCGCAAGTAGCTTGGCAGTCCCGCCGGTGGACAGGAGTTTGATACCTTGGGCGTGCAGCGCCCGGGCCAGTTCCACGATGCCGGTCTTGTCAGATACAGAAATGAGTGCGTTCATGGCGGGAGTAGATGTGAGTAGGTAACACCGTGGAGCGATCTGCCGCGCGGCAACAGTTTCTATTTGATGAGCTTGTGCTCAAGCAATTTTTTTCGCAAAGTGTTTCGGTTCAGACCCAGCCACAGCGCGGCCCGGGATTGGTTGTTTTCGGCATGCTCCATGACGACTTCGAGCAGCGGTCTTTCAACGACCCGGACCAACATATCGTGCATGCGGTCTGGCTCGGTCCCCCTTAAATCACGGAAGTAGCCCTCCAGACTGCTGCGCACGCACTCTTCAATGTGCTTCTTGCTCATCCCGTCGTCTCCATACCTTGCTCAATTGACACATGATTGTCTGCTTCTGCGGGGATCCGGTCCATGCGCAGGCCCAACTCGTCGAAGTAGGTTCCCAGCGCCGCCACCTGCAAGTCGCAGTCCTCGATCCTATTGATGTGTTCGCGCAACCGTTCTCCCCCCGGCAGACTCTTGACGTACCAGCCAATGTGCTTACGAGCGGTTCGCACCCCCAGGTAGTCGCCATAGAGTTGGTAATGATCCTGCAGATGCTCCAACAGCCAGCGCCGGACCTCGACCACCAGCGGCGGCGCCAGGTGGGCGCCAGTTGCCAGGAAGTGTGCGATCTCCCGAAACAGCCATGGCCGCCCCTGTGCCGCTCGGCCAATCATCACCGCGTCCGCCGCGGTGAACGCAAGTACATCGCGCGCATTCTCGGGGCTGGCGATATCACCATTGGCGACCACCGGCACGTTCACCGCAGCCTTGACCTCGGCGATCGTGTGGTACTCCGCCGCCCCGCGGTAGCCTTGCTCACGCGTGCGCCCGTGCACGGTGATCATCTGGACTCCGGCGCCCTGGGCAGCGCGCGCCAAGCTCACCGCGTTTCTGTGGCTTGGACTCCAGCCGGTGCGCATCTTGAGCGTCACCGGCACCGAGCGGGGCGCGCACACCGCAACCACCGATTCAATGATCGCCAACGCCAGCGCTTCATCCTGCATCAAGGCGGACCCGGCCCACTTGTTGCACACTTTCTTGGCGGGACAGCCCATGTTGATGTCAATGATCTGAGCGCCGTGGTCGATGTTGTACGCGGCGGCCCGCGCCATCAAGACGGGCTCGGTGCCTGCGATCTGCACCGCGATAGGACCAGGCTCACCTTCGTGATTGGTGCGCCGCAGGGTCTTGTCGGTATCCCACAGGTCCGGCCGCGACGTCACCATCTCGCTCACGGCGTAGCCTGCTCCCAAGCGCTTGCACAATTGCCTGAAGGGTCGATCCGTGACGCCCGCCATCGGGGCGACGAACAAGCGGTTCGCCAAGGCGTGATGACCAATGTTCATGCGGGCGAATCCGACTAAAAGGAAGTGGGTGATTGATTGGCAGCGACGGCGCGATTCGCCCGATCAACATTCTAGCTGCCTGCTATTTCAGCAATTGAAACCGGGTCTGCGCCATACCCTGCCCGTCTGCCTATACTGGGCGCACCCATGGACGCCTGGATCAATCACCTTCTAGTATTGCTCGCATTGCCTCAGTACGGATTGAGCACCGTGCTGGTCGTGTCCTTTGTCTCCGCGACCCTGCTGCCGATGGCCTCGGAACCGGCGGTGTTCGGGCTGATCAAGAACAACCCGGCGCTGTTCTGGCCCGTCATTGCGACGGCAACGGTGGGCAACACGCTGGGGGGCGCCTTGAACTGGGGCATCGGCCTGGCATCGCATAAGGTGGTGGACAAGTACCGCCACTCAAGCACCCACCTGCGGGCACTGGACTGGTTGGAACGCATCGGTCCCAAGGCCTGCCTGTTGTCCTGGTTGCCGGTGGTGGGCGACCCCTTGTGCGCAGTCGCCGGATGGCTGCAACTGCCGTTCTGGCGCTGCGTGCTTTACATGGCAGTTGGCAAGTTCTTACGCTACCTCATCATGACTGCGGCACTGTTGTGGGTGTTCCCGGGCGGACTCACACATTGAAGAGGAAATTCATGACGTCCCCATCCTTGACGACGTAGTCTTTGCCCTCGCTGCGCATCTTGCCGACATCCTTGGCACCCTGTTCGCCCTTGTATTTGACGAAGTCGTCAAACGCAATCGTCTGGGCTCGAATGTAGCCGCGCTCGAAGTCGGTATGGATGACACCGGCCGCTTGCGGACCGGTGTCGCCGATGTGGATGGTCCAGGCGCGCACTTCCTTGACGCCAGCCGTGAAGTAGGTCTGCAAGCCCAGCAGTTTGTAGGCCGCCACGATGAGGCGGTTGAGCCCGGGTTCGCTCTGACCGATCTCGGCGAGGAACATCTTCTTGTCCTCTTCCTCCATATCGGCCATTTCGGCTTCGATCTTGGCGCAGATCGCCACCACCGGGGCGTTCTGCGCGGCAGCGTAGTCGCGCAGCCGATCCAGGAATGGGTTGTTCTCAAAACCATCCTCGGCGACGTTGGCGACAAACATGGCGGGCTTGGCCGTGATCAAACAAAACTGCTTGACCAGGACTTGATCCTCCTTGCTGAAATCCAGCGCCCGCACCGGCTGGCCTTGATTGAGCGCCGCCTGGCACTTCTCCAGAAGGGTCACCAGCTTGGCCGCATCCTTGTCGCCCGAGCGCGCCGTCTTGGTGTGACGATGCAGCGCCTTCTCGACCGTACTCAGGTCCGCCAGGCACAACTCAGTCTGAATCACCTCGACATCGGAAATCGGATCAACTCTACCAGCGACGTGAATCACGTTGTCATCTTCGAAGCAACGCACCACATTGACGGTGGCGTCGGTTTCGCGAATGTGCGCCAGGAACTGGTTGCCCAGGCCTTCGCCCTGGCTCGCACCGGCCACCAGGCCGGCAATGTCGACAAATTCAACAATCGCGCACTGGATGCGTTCAGGCTTCACAATCGAAGCCAGCGCCGCCAATCGCGGATCGGGCACTTCAACAATGCCCACGTTGGGCTCGATCGTACAAAAGGGGTAGTTTTCCGCGGCAATTCCTGCCTTGGTCAAGGCGTTGAACAACGTGGATTTTCCAACGTTGGGCAAGCCTACAATGCCACACTTCAAGCTCATGCGATACCTCAAGAAACAAGCGCTCAAGTGTATTCGATGGACCGTTGTGCCTTGTTTGGTGGCGCTGTGGGGGGGCGGTTTGGCGCTGGCGGATGCATCGCAGCCGGCGGCGGGCCCGCCCCTTGCCATCCGGCTGGATGCGGGAGCGGCCCCGCTGGAACTGACTGCACCGATCAGCGTATGGATCGACCCGCGAGGCGATGCGAGCATAGACCGGGTGACACGCTCGGCACCGGGCTTGTTTTCGGTCGTGCCGAGCTCCGCCTTTCACAACATCGACGCGTCCATGGCGTTGTGGGTGCATCTCAGGCTGGAGAACCCCAGCGCCACTGGCCAGGACTGGATCGTCACCGTCCCGGTTCCCTATATTGACCGGATAAGCGCCTACCAGAAGGGCGGCTCAGGCGCCTGGGTCCGGCGCAGCGCCGGAGACCTGGTCGCCGTGGCCGACTGGCCGAGGATGGGACTCTACCCGGAATTTCCGGTTCGCATCGACGCCCGATCGACCCGGGACCTCTACCTGCAGATCCACAACTACAGGGGTCTCGATCTCCCCATACGGATCGCCGACGCCGTTGCCCACGGCCAACGGCGTGATCTGGAGTACGTCGCGCTTGGCCTCATCATCGGCTCGTTACTGATGCTGTCGGCCTGGTGTGGCGTCCAGTTCGTGGAGCACCGCAATAAGACTGAAGGTTGGTACGCCCTGTACAGCCTGTTGATGGCGGCGGTGATCGCCACCGTGACAGGCTTGTGTGCGCAGTTTCTGTGGCCACAATCACCCAAGTGGTCGGACAGCGCCTATGCGGTATTGCCCTTGCTGGGAGTCGGGACCACGCTGCTCTTTGTCAGGCACGTGTGCGCCTTGTCGCTGGCGCATCCGCGCTTTGACAAGTTGCTGGCGATATCGGGCTGGGCTGCCATCGCGATCACGCCCTCGTATTGGGTGCTGGACCGCACCGTCACCTATCTCGGTTACGCCAGTGTCATCGTGGCCGCACCATTGCTGGGACTGGTTGCCACAGCCCTGGCATGGCGCCGAAACAATAGCGCCGCGCCATGGCTCGCCTTGTCCTACGCACCTCAAGCACTAGTGCTGTTCGCGCTGTCACTGCAATCCCTGGGCGTGATTCCGGGCAATTGGCTGGGCCATTTCGTCCTGACCGCGGTTGTGGCGCTGACGGTCCCCCTGTTGCTGCATACGCTGAGCCTTCGCCTGCGTGAACGCAAGAATGTCGAGACGCGGGTGGATCACCTGCCAAGCCAGGACGCCTTGACTGGTCTGTTGACAGAAGAGCTCTTCGCCAAGCAACTGCAGGATGTCGTGCTGCGTGCCAGCGAACACAAGGAACCAGCGGCGGTGGTCCTGGTGGACGTGGTCAACTACGAACGCATCAAACTCGTCTACGGCGACGCCACGGCCGAACAGTGCCTGCTTCGAGCGGTGATCAAGCTGCACCGCGTGCTGCGCGATGTCGACCCGGCCGGTCGCGTTGGCAATGCCCGATTCGGCCTGATTATTGAAGGCATCACCTCTCGTCAGGCCCTGTCCGAGCGAATGGTCAAGCTGATTGCATCGGGCCTCATCCCATTGCCTGGCCTGACGCCCGAAGTCACCCTGCAATTTCACGTCGCGGCGGTGCTGTTGTCGGAGAAAATTCCGGACCCAACAAAAGTCATTTTCGAGCTGTCGGGCCTGCTGGCGACGATGTCCTCCCGCACACGCAGGCCGATTCGGTTCCTGGAGCCCGAATCGACCACACCCACGCCACTGAGTTCCGACTCGGCGTTTGGCCCTGGTCGCACAGGCGCCTTCCCTATCGTGTGAGCCGCCACGTCACGTCCAGCCCGGCCGGGATAGGGCAACTCAAAGTCTCGGTGGGGACTATGCACCGGCTTCTACAATCCAAGCATGACACGACCCTTTGATGTTTGCATACGTGGCGCCGGCATCGTGGGCCGGACACTGGCCCTGCTGCTCGGTCAGGAACGTTTGCGCGTTGGCTTGGTGGGCGCTGAGGTGACCTCGACCGGCGCGGCCGACCGTGATGTGCGTGCCTATGCCCTCAATGCCAGGTCCAAGGCCCTGCTGGAATCGCTGCGGGTCTGGCCCGAACCCGAATTCGCAACTGCCGTCAGGCAAATGGAAGTTCACGGCGATGCTGGTGGAACGGTAACCTTCAACGCCGATGATCAAGGTGTCGATGCCTTGACCTGGATCGTGGACGTCCCGGTGCTCGAAGCCCGGTTGGCGCAAGCCGTGCGTTTCCAGCCCCTGGTGGAGCGATTGACCGAGCCTTGTGATGCGGCGTTGACGGTGGTGTGCGAAGGCAAGGCCAGCTCGGCCCGCGAGGAACTGGGCGTGCGCAACGAGGTCACGCCCTATCCCCAGGTCGCCATCGCTGGACGCCTGCGCTGCCAAATCCCTCACGCACAGGTTGCGCGCCAGTGGTTCACCGGCGGTGAAATTCTGGCGTTTCTTCCGATAGAAGGCCAGCAGGGGAACTCTGTTGCATTTGTGTGGTCTGTTCTTAAGGAACGGGCGGCGGATTTGATGGCCCAATCCGATGGCGCTCTGTGCAAGGATCTTGAGGCAGCCAGCGGCTCGGCCTTGGGCTCCCTAGAGATGTCCGGCGGACGAGGCGCATGGCCGCTGCAGTTGGCACGAGTTGACCGGTGGATTGGCACCAAGGACGGTAAGGCCTGGGCCTTGGCCGGCGATGCGGCTCATACGGTGCACCCACTGGCGGGTCAGGGCTTGAACCTTGGGCTTGAGGATGCAGCCGTATTGACCGAGACGATTCGAACGCGCGAGTACTGGCGTAACGTGGGCGACCCGAAGCTGCTGCGTCGTTATGAGCGGGCGCGGCGCGCCGATGTTCAACGAACCGCGTTAACGATGCACGGGCTGCAGCAGTTGTTTGCGCAGCCCGGCACAGGTTGGCAATCGCTGCGAAACGCCGGCATGAACGGATTCGATCGCAGCGGTGTCATTAAGAAATGGGTGGCCAGACAGGCCATGGGCATTTGAAGAGCGACGCTCTGGCGAGCGTCATGGAAGAAACTGATTAGGACCAAACAATGAATTTCACGCGTACCCTTGTG
Source organism: Rhodoferax sp. (assembly GCA_030685025.1). GTDB lineage: Bacteria > Pseudomonadota > Gammaproteobacteria > Burkholderiales > Burkholderiaceae_C > Rhodoferax_D. The sequence continues at coordinate 44,681 of JAUXWC010000193.1, read as the reverse complement.
ACGACAGTCGTGCTCCTGGTGGGGGGATCCGCCATCGGCCAGGAAGCCACCCTGCGAAAGAACTTGGCGGAACGGATTCCCCAGTTCCAGAAGATCGACGAGGTGACGAAGAGCCCGGTACCCGGCCTCTACGAAATACGCGTCAACGGAGCCGAGATCTTCTACACCGACGCCGAGGGCAACTTCCTGATTCAAGGAAGCGTCATCGACACCCGGCAACGTCGCAATCTGACCGAGGAGCGGATCGACAAGCTCACCGCTATCAACGTCGACGAGTTGCCACTCAAGGACGCCTTCACCATCGTCCGCGGCAACGGCAAGCGCAAGCTGGTGGTCTTTGAAGACCCCAACTGCGGCTACTGCAAGCGGTTTGAGCGGGACCTCCAGAAGGTCGACAACGTCACGGTTCACACGTTCCTCTACCCTATTCTCGGGCCGGACTCCACCGAGAAGTCAAAAGCTATCTGGTGTGCCAAGGACCGCGCCAAGGCCTGGCTGGACTGGATGGTGCGCGACCAACCGCCAGCCGCAGCCAACTGCGATACCGGGGCGATCCAGCGAAACGTGGAGATTGGCCGCAAACACCGGATCACCGGTACGCCAACCCTGCTGTTCGCCGATGGCACGCGCGTGCCGGGCGCCCTCGATACCAAGCAGATCGAAAAGTACCTGGCAGAAGTGAAGAACTAGCCAGAGCTCATGAGCCGTTCTTCTCCGCCACCGGCTGGCGTTCATTACCGCGTGGAAGCGGCAAACCTGAACGCCCATCTGTTCAAAGTTACCCTGACCGTTGCCAAACCTGCGGCGTCGCAGGTCATGGCCCTGCCGGTCTGGATTCCCGGCAGCTACCTGATTCGCGAGTTCTCGAAGAACCTGCAGAACCTGTCAGCCAAGCAAGGCCGAAAGGCGCTCGACCCGATACAGGTGGACAAGTGCACTTGGCAAGTCGCGTGCATTGGCAGTGCCCCGCTGGTGGTCAGTTATGAGGTCTATGCGCTGGATAACTCAGTACGCACCGCCTGGCTCGATCACGCGCGCGGCTTCTTCAATGGCACAAGCGTGTTCCTGCGGGTCGTGGGCCGGGAGCTGGACAAGCACACGGTGGACCTGGTGGCGCACCGATCCATGGCCGGTTGGCGGGTCGCCACCGGACTAGCCGCCGTCAAGACCATCAAGAACGGATTTGGTCGTTACGAGGCCGCCAACTACGATGAGTTGGTGGACTCGCCCGTCGAGATGGGGGCATTCTGGAGCGGCTCCTTCACAGCCTGCGGCATTGCGCATCAGTTCGTGGTCAGCGGTGCGCCGCCCAGCTTTGATGGTGGCAAGCTGCTGGCCGACGCCCAACGCATCTGCGAGGCACAAATCGGCTTCTGGCACGGCACCAAGTCCAAAGGCCGCAAAACCGCCAAGGCACCCTTCCAACGCTACGTGTTCATGCTCAATGCGGTCGACGATGGCTACGGTGGTCTGGAACACCGCAATTCAACGGCCCTGATCTGCAAGCGCAAGGATCTGCCGCGCCTGAGCGGACCCAGCCTCGCAACGGATGCCGGCAAGCCGCCCGAGGGCTACACGACATTGCTGGGACTGATCAGCCATGAGTATTTCCACACCTGGAATGTCAAACGACTGCGACCGTCCGAGTTCACCGGCTACGACTACCGCAACGAAAACCACACCCAACTGCTGTGGTTCTTCGAAGGCTTCACCAGTTACTACGACGACCTGATGCTGCGTCGCACCGGACTGATCGACAACCCGAGCTACCTCAAACTGTTGACCAAGACCATCAACCAGGTGGCGCAGACGCCGGGTCGCCTGGTCCAGTCGGTCGCGCGGGCCAGTTTTGACGCCTGGGTGAAGTACTACCGTCCAGACGACAACACGCCCAACGCCACCGTGAGCTACTACACCAAGGGCTCGCTGGTCGCCTTGTGCCTGGACCTCACTCTGCGCTGCGAAGGGCGCACCACGCTCGACGACGTGATGCGTGCGCTTTGGCAGCGCTGCGACGCTGGCCCAATGACTCAGACTGATCTGGAGCAGGTGCTCGCCGTGCTGGCTGGGCGCTCCTACGCCAAGGAACTGGCGCAATGGGTACACGGTACGGACGACCTGCCGGTCAAGCAGTTGCTGTCGCTGCACGGCGTGAAGGTTCTTGAGGAAGACTCCCAGATTGCCCAGCGCCTCGGACTGCGCGTCGACGAGGCCTGCGGCGTCAAGATCAAAACAGTGCTGCGCGGGGGAGCTTGCGAAAGCGCTGGATTCGCGCCAGGCGACGAGTGGCTGGGCGTTGAGTCAGCGAGCGGCACCGACGCCGCAGGCTGGCGCCTGCTGCGGCTTGACGAGTTGCCGCTGTACCTGTCGAGAGCCCACGCCGTGACCGCGCTGGTGGCACGCGACAAACGACTGCTGCGCCTGCCTCTACGGATTCCCGCGGACGACAAGACCTGCCGCCTGACAGTGGCCGACCAGCCCAAGCTTGATCACTGGCTCGGACCCTGATCGCATCGATCCGCCGGGCACGGCCAACTCGGCCAATGCACTGCCCCGGCGCGCTTATAGTTTGCATTTGCGCAACCCCATTGGAATCCCATGAACCACGAACTCATCCTCACACGCGTCGAAGCCGAAAAAGTCGGCGTCATTACGCTGAACCGGCCCAAACAACTGAACGCGCTCAATGATCAACTGATGAACGAATTGGGGCTCGCGCTGAAGGCCTTCGACGCAGACCCGTCGATCGGCTGCATGGTCATCACCGGCAACGAAAAAGCCTTTGCCGCCGGTGCCGACATTGCCGCCATGGCCAATTACAGCTTCTCCGACGTGTACCGGGACGACTACATCACCCGCAATTGGGAGCAGATTCGCGGTGTGCGCAAGCCGGTCATTGCGGCGGTCAGCGGCTTCGCACTCGGCGGCGGCTGTGAGTTGGCGATGATGTGCGACTTCATCATCGCCGCCGACAACGCCCGGTTCGGCCAACCCGAGATCAAGCTCGGCGTGATACCCGGTGCCGGCGGCACGCAGCGCTTGCCGCGCGCCATCGGCAAGGCCAAAGCGATGGACCTGGCCCTGACCGGTCGCATGATGGACGCCGCCGAAGCGGAGCGGGCCGGCCTGGTCAGCCGGGTCGTGGCCTTGGACAAGTTGATGGACGAGTCGCTTTCCGCGGCGCTCATGATCTGCGACTACTCGCAGATGGCCACGATGGCGGCCAAGGAGTCGATCAACCGGTCCTTCGAGGGCAACCTCAGTGACGGGATCATGTTCGAACGGCGCATGTTCCACGCCCTGTTTGCGACGGCAGACCAAAAAGAAGGCATGGACGCCTTCCTCAATAAGCGAAAGGCTGCTTTCCGACACGCCTGAGCAGACGCTTGGGCCCGAAGCGACTCACGGCGCCAACAGGCCCATGCGGGCCAGTTCGTCCTGAATCGCTTCCCATTGCGATACCGATGCCCGCCCGGTCAGGACACTGCCAGGGTCCGCGCCAACTGGCGTCCAGCGCAACCAGCGATCGCCCAGTTCAAGGGCACCTACAACGACGCCGCGGCGCGAGAGCTCCAGGCGGATCGCCTCGGATAACGGCGGATCGCCGGGCTCGATGTTGCGCAGGCCCACTGCCTGCAACACCACGACCAGCCGACCGGCTTGCGATGCGGACAGTGCCGAGGCGGTGCCGGCGCGCTGGATGCTGACATCACTCCAGTCGGCGCGCAGCCTCGGTGCCTGCGCACGCGTCGTAAGCGCTGCGCCTACGCTGGCTTCCCGCTTCTCATTGACCAGCTCCGGTGAACGGATGGCCGCCTGCTCGGACATCGTTTTCGCCGCCGGTGCTGGTGCTGGTGCGAGCGCCGTGCTCGCCGAATCCGATTGGTGCGGGGCCACGGTCGCTGGTTCCGCCTGGGGCGTGGCAGGCAACTCAAGCCTGGCGTTCCGCTGCAAGTTCTTGCCGGGACCATCGGAGCCGCGGCGTGGTCGACTCTCAACCTTGCCGACTGCCATAGCTGGTTCCGGGGCGACTTGCCTGGCCACCCTATCGCCCTTGGCCAAGGCATCGGCCGCGCCCTGGGCTTGTTGCTTTGGCGCCGACGTGTCGCGACCCGATTCATGCGCAGGCGCGGGCGCTGGTGCATCGTCCGGCGTCGCCTGTGGAACCGGCTGCTCGTACCACATAACCATCACCAGACTCGCCAGCAACACAGAGGCCAGCACCGCGTTCCACGGCATCCGGGTCGACGGCGTACGCGGACGATTCCACCACAGCCGCGCCCGCGCCCGCACCCATCCAAACGCGCCAGACGGCGCCTTCGGTGGCACCGGATCAGGCGTCATGGCGGCCTGGGCAGCAATGTTCCTGATCGCTTCGCGGGTCGCCCGATCAGGCCGCAGCAACGCGTCTGGCGCATGATCCAGAGCACGCTTGAGTCGGGCATCGCGCAGCTCTGTCATGGCCGGGGCTCCATCACCACAAGATAGGCGCCCATACAGCCCCGAAGTTTTTGAAGCGCGTAGCGCAGCCGACTCTTGGCGGTCTCGAAGCCAAGCCCAAGACTGCGCGCCAGGTCTTCGATGGTCACGCCATCTTCATGGTGCAACAAAAAAGCCGCACGCTGCACCGCCGGCAACTGCTCCAGACAGGCGAGTAGCTGTTTGCCGGCGGCGCGCCAGAAAGCAAGGTCCTCGGTCGACGGATGGGCCGCATCCAGCGCACCCTGCAACCAGTCCAGCGGGTCACCGCCATCGTCACCACCCATGCTGTCGATGCTGACTTCCCGTCCACTCACCCGCAAGCGATCCATCGCGGCATGATGCGCGATCGTGAAAGCCCAAGTTCGCCAGCTCGCGCCCTGCGGAGCAAAGCTCGCCCGCGCCGTGACAATTCTGAGCCAGGTGTCCTGAAAGACTTCATCTGCCTGGGACGCCAGCGCTGGCCCCAGCACGCGCCGAACGAACCGGTACATGGCGCCCTCGTGCCGGGCGTACAAGATATCGAAGGCAGCCGCGTCACCGGCTGCATAGGCAATCATCAAATGGTGGTCGGGCGTTTCATGCGCGGTCATGGCGAGATTCTCACACCAACTGCTACGCGGGCGCGCGGACTTCGGGGTCAAAATTGCCGCAAAAGAGTCGAGCGCAAGGCGTGCGGACCCGGCCCGAAACCTGGCATCGGTTCTGTCAGGTGTTGCGCTATAATTCTGGGTTCAGGTGTTACTCAAATACCTATGGCGCTTTAGCTCAGTCGGTTAGAGCGATGGAATCATAATCCACAGGTCCGCGGTTCGAATCCGTGAAGCGCCACCAAAAACCCCACGTCAGATATAGAAAGCCTGCTACTTAATTGCTAGCAGGCTTTTTTTCTTTTCGACTCTTGGGACACTGGCGGGACACTTGGGACAAACAATCCGGCACAAATCGCCAGTTGGGATCGCCTTTCAAGCGTCGCGAGCGACCGACGACGGCCCCACCAAACACCAAGAAAACGGCACTCACTGCCCCACCACTGCCCCACAGACTTGTAGTGGCGATAATACATTCAAGTAAATCAACGACTTACGCAACTAGAACAACAGATTAAATATCCACTGTTGCCATTTTTGCCAGCTTGCGCCACAATTTGCCCATTGGTTTTCAGTAGTTCACCGGGGGCACCATGGCAGCAATCGAAAAGCGCAAAAATGCAGACGGTTCACAGAGCTACCGCGCAAAGGTCCGACTCAAAGGGTTTGAACCTGTCAGTGCGTCATTCACTCGCTTGACCGACGCTCGCGCATGGGCAGCGCAAACCGAACAGGATCAAAAAAACGGGCGCTACTTTGGGCAATCCAAACGGCACACGCTGTCCGAGTTGATCGACCGCTACACCGCCGACGAACTGCACAAGCTCAAAAGCGCTCGCAGTGTCGGCACGCGGCTTGATTACTGGAAAGCGGCGCTAGGCTCGCAATTGCTGTCGGACGTGACGCCTGACGTGATCCAGAAGGCACGCGACACGATCAAGGCTACCCCTACCCTGCGCGGCGCAAAAGTACGCTCAGGCGCGGACGTGAACCGGGCGCTGGCGGCTTTATCGTCGGCGCTGTCCTATGGCGCGAAAGAACTTGGCTGGATCGAAGTTAACCCGCTTGTCAGGGTACGCAAGTTTTCAGAATCGAAGGGTCGGGTTCGCTACCTGAGCGACACCGAACTGCCCAAGCTGCTAGCGGCCTGCAAAGCATCGGACAGCCCCCACCTAATGCTGGCGGTATGCCTTGCGCTGTCCACAGGGGCGCGTAAATCTGAAGTCCTGTCCCTGACATGGGCGCAAGTCGATTTGAAGGCTCAGACGGCCCTTCTAGGCGACACAAAGAACGGCGACGCTCGAGCCCTGCCGGTCGTCGGCACGGCGCTGCAATTGCTGACAGAACGGGCAAAAGTCCGAAGCCTGCACGACGACCGCATATTTCCACCAACGGCACGGTCAAGCAAAAGCGAATATTTTGATTTGCGTAAGGCCTGGGACGCGGCTTGCAAGTCGGCACAGCTTGAAGACTTTCACTGGCACGACCTGCGCCACACTGCGGCAAGTTACCTTGCCATGGCTGGCGTCAGTCCGCTGGAAATATCGAAGCTGCTAGGCCACCGAACCATGGCCATGGTGAGTCGATATGCCCACCTTGCACCAGCTCGAACGATTGAAATATCGGGCGCTCTGGCGGCGCGGTTGGGCGTGTAATGGCTCAGATCAAGGCGCAAGACGTTAACTGGCTAGACGAAGCATGGCGCATTGCCAGCGTCATTGCTGGCTTACCCAGCGCGCCCCCTGGGTTGTTGTCGGTCGAAAGCAGGTGGCCACCGCTCACTGGCACTGCGAAACTGGTCATTGAACTATTGCAAGACACGATTGCCCTGCACTTGGCCTACAGGTCAAAAGTCGTTCATAAGGCGTCGATTACTTTCCCGGACGGTCACAAGGCAATGTTTTGGCTACATTCACGCGACCCGGCGACTACCGCTAAGGCAATGGCCTTGCTTGTGAATATTGGCGTCAAGCTGCAAAAAATTGACCTGTGGGCATACGACGCCCATATGAAGCTCGGACGCATATTGCTTGATCGCTACGTCTGCGAAGAATGGAAGCGTCAATTGCCGTTGATTGTTGCGTCGATTGGTGGCGACTTCACAAGCCGTTCGGCAACGCTCAAGGCAACGCAGCCCCGTCAAGTTGATCGTCGGGGGCCACTGACCATCGCCATTGAGCAAGCCGTCAGACGCGCCGACGACGACGCGACGATTTCGATTTACTACGCGTTGAAGGCGGACGGCAAGGTCGAAAGAAGGGAAGGCGGCAAGGTCTATTACTACGTCGGCGACGACTTGCAGGACGTGACCTGGGGCCGATTCGGTGTGATCGTTTCAGACGCCAGAAAGGCGAAAGCAAAAGGGCTAAGAAGGCGCACGCCAAGAAATTCCATGGGCTAGCCAGCTAGCCAAGTAATGCCCAGTTCCACTACTTTTTACGGCAAACCGCCGGAAACGTTAAAAAGGAAACGGCAATATGAAAAGCACGCTTTTGGCTGTCGAACCGACACCTGCCACCACCGCGACACCATGGCTCGCAACTGTCCCCGTTCTAGCTTCGATCTACGCTGACGCTGGCGTGACACCCGGCGGCGTCCGAATGGACATTTTCAAAGCTGACGACCGGCTGAACTCGCGCGGCGAAAAGATCGAAGGCAACGGCTTGGCGAAGTACGGCGCAATTGTCCGGCGCGGTCGCAAGGTCTTGATCGACGTTCACCGCTACGGTGCTTGGCTCGCAGGTCGTGCACCCGCTCAGAACTGAACGACGGGCAGCATGGCAAACACGGCACACCACAAAGGTCAAGGGCCTGTCGGCGGCAAAACACGACAAGCCCTTCAAGTCTTTGGCAAGACAGCAAACGCGATTTTATCGCTGCTGGCCACCCTACGCAAAGGGGGCAAGCATGGTTCATAACTTCGACAACGACTTTTCATTCTCGGAGTCAGACGACGCCCACGCGCTGGTGCGGCGGGCCTGCTACCGGTTGATCCGCGACTGTACCGGCGTCACTCGCGCCACGCCTGCCGACGACCGGCGCGGTGTTGACTATTGGGTTATCACCCCACGCGGTCGCGTAGGCTTGGATTTGAAGCTGCGGCGCAAAGACTACGGCGCACGGAATGGCGGCGCGGTCGACTGCGTGATTGAACTTGAAAGCCACGGCACGGGGGGCTGGCTGCTGAAAGCGGGCGGCGCTGCCCTGATCCTGTTCGCGAACGCCGACACGCATAGAGTGGCCCTGTTCGAAACGGTCAAGCTGCGGACGGCGGTCGTGTTGCACCTGTCGCGCTGGATTGCGCACGGGCAAGCGAAGGAAATCACGACCCATTCGACGCGCGGCGGCAATCAGTGGTCGAGTCGGGCGATTGTGGTTTCGGCCGAATTGCTCGAACATGCGATTGATTCGCTGGGGGACGGTGACAAGGCGGCGAACGACGCCGACGACCTATGAGCGCAAGCGGCTTTTTCAGGGTCAAGAAGCTGAAGGGCGCCGCCATTGTGCTGGCGGCAAGTCGGCACAACAAACGCACGATACAGGCCGAACATGGCGCTGACGGGCACATTGACGCGGATCGCATTTGCCTGAATCTGTCACTGCATGGGCCTGACAAGCCCGAAGCGGTCGCACGACACGCCAAGAACCTTATGTCGGCGGCTTGCGTCAGGCCACAAAAGAAAAACGCTGTCCTGGCACTTGAATTGATTTTCAGTCTGCCACCGGCGACCGCGATTGATCCTGAAGCGTTCTTTCGGGATTGCCTGCAATGGGCAGCGCAAAACTTCGGGGGGCTGGACAACGTCCTGTCGGCGGACGTACACCTAGACGAAAGCGCGCCACACCTGCACGTCTTGATCTTGCCATTGATTGACGGGCGCATGAATGGCAGTGATCTGGTCGGCAATAAGCAACGGCTGCAATTCCTGCACAACGACGTGCACACGGCTGTGGGGGCGCGCTACGGGCTCGCAAAGGCCCCGGCTAGGCTACAGGGGCAGGCGAAGGAAAAAACGGCTCAGGCGGTCATTCAACGTCTTCGCGCCACCAATGACACGGCGCAGGCGTCGGCGCTATGGCCTGTATTGCGGGACATGATCGACCGTGATCCGGCCCCGTTCGCGCAATCGCTTGGGATCGACATTGCCACACCAACGGCAAAGACACCGCGCACCATGGCGCAGATTTTCACCAGCAAAGGCAAGGGCTTAAACAAGCCTTCAAAGCCTATAGGGTTTGCGACCAGACCAATGCCTATAGGGATTGACGACGCTGCGAATCCGCAAACCCTATCCTGTGTAGGGATTGCCGACAAACCACCACCAGCGGCGCAAGCTGAACGGCCAGCGATCAAGCAACACCAGCATGACGACGACCGCGTGATCGACCGCAGCGACTGCGAGTTTTCAGACTGGCAAGACTTCGACCAACTGGAACACCACGAACACTGATCCGGATAAATACGGTCCGGTTCAGCAAAGTGTCGAAAAGTGTCCACCAAAGTTGTGCCGGTTGCCGTGCGACGCCCGTTTTAAAAAAGGGCAGAAAAAGGACCTTTTGCAAAGTCCTGCGACCTGCTGCGATCCGATTAAACAAACTGCGGATAACCCGAATCGGCACCACCTGCACCTGGTCGGCGACGGTAAGGTCACGGCAAGGCTACGGGAAGGGTTTGCTGACAACACCATAAGGTCACACCAAGGTTACCGCAAGGTCATAGCAAGGGTCCGGCGTGGCGCGGTCCCATGGGACACTGGCGGGACAGTGCGGAACAAATAATCAGAAAATCACAGAACAAATGGAAGCACTCGCTAACCGGCTAGAGCGCATGGGGACTGTTCCCTTTGTTTCTGATTTGCTGCGGTACAATGCCTGGCCCCGAATCATAATCCACAGGTCCGCGGTTCGAATCCGTGAAGCGCCACCAAGTTCTTCTGCCCCCGTCTGTGGGGCCTGACAGTTCGAGCCATCACCGTCAGATCGGACGACCCTCATGAGCAAGAAAGTATTCATCAAAACCTTTGGGTGCCAGATGAATGAGTACGACTCCGACAAAATGATCGACGTACTCCACGCGGCGCAAGGCTATACCGCCACGAAGAACGTCGACGAAGCGGACCTGATTCTGTTCAACACCTGCTCGGTACGGGAGAAGGCGCAGGAAAAGGTCTTCTCTGATCTGGGTCGCGTGCGACATCTGGCAAAAAAGGGGGTCCGTATCGGCGTGGCAGGCTGCGTAGCCAGTCAGGAAGGCGCGGCGATTGTCGAGCGTGCGCCGTTCGTCGATGTCGTGTTCGGCCCGCAAACCCTGCATCGACTGCCTGACCTGCTGGCGCGACGCGAATTGCTCGGCCATGCGCAGGTCGACATCAGCTTTCCCGAAATAGAAAAGTTCGATCACCTCCCCCCCGCCAAGGTAACTGGCGCGAGCGCCTTCGTCAGCGTCATGGAAGGCTGTTCGAAGTATTGCAGCTACTGCGTTGTACCCTACACGCGCGGGGAAGAAGTCTCGCGGCCTTTTGACGACGTGCTCGAAGAAATCGCTGGCCTGGCCGACCAAGGTGTGCGCGAAGTCACCCTGCTTGGTCAGAACGTCAACGCCTACCGTGGCGGCATGGGGCAGTCGGCCGAGGTGGCCGACTTTGCCACGCTGATCGAATACGTGGCTGAAATTCCCGGCATCGAGCGCATCCGCTACACCACCAGCCACCCGAACGAGTTCACGCCAGCGCTGATCGCGGTTTACGACAAAGTGCCCAAACTGGTGAGCCACCTGCACTTGCCAGTTCAGCACGGGTCCGACCGCATCCTGATGGCCATGAAGCGCGGCTACACGGCGATGGAGTACAAGTCCACGGTGCGCAAGCTGCGCGCCATCCGACCTGAGATGGCTTTGAGCAGCGACTTCATCGTCGGCTTCCCCGGCGAAACCGAAGACGACTTCAACCGCCTGATGAAACTGATCGACGACGTTGGTTTTGACAATTCGTTCAGCTTCATTTTCAGCCCGCGGCCGGGCACCCCCGCCGCCAATCTGACTGACGACACACCGCAAAACGTCAAGCTCAAGCGCCTGCAGCATCTGCAGTCGGTGGTCGATGCGAGCATGCGCCGCATCAGCGAGAGTCGATTGGGAACGGTTCAGCGCATTCTGGTGGAAGGTCCGTCGACACGCGACCCAGCCGAACTGATGGGACGCACCGAATGCAATCGCGTCGTCAATTTCGCGGGCCCCTCATCCCTGAGGGGTCAACTGATCGACGTCAAGATCACCGAGACACGAAGCTACTCGTTGCGCGGCGAATTGCAAGAACACCCCTGATCAGTTGGGGACAGGGCAAAGTTCAGAAGGGCATTTTCGGCATGCCTTTCATGCCGCCCATGCGTTTCATGAGCTTCATCATGCCGCCGCCCTTCATCTTCTTCATCATGTCCTGCATTTGCTCGAATTCCTTGAGCAAACGATTGACCTCCTGAACATGTACACCCGCGCCGGCGGCGATGCGGCGCTTGCGGGTGGCCTTTATCAGTTCGGGCTTGCGACGCTCCAGCGGCGTCATACTCTGAATGATGCCTTCCTTGCGCTTGATGTCCTTCTCGGCGCGGCCCATGTCCACCTGCCCCGCTTTGGCCGCCATGGCAGCCGGCAGCTTGTCCATCAGGCTGGACAGCCCCCCCATCTGTTTCATCTGTTGAAGCTGGGCCAGAAAGTCATTCAAATCAAAACCCGCACCACTCTTGACCTTGGCCGCCAGCTTCTGCGCCGCTGCCATGTCCACGCCAGAGGTCACCTGCTCGACCAGGGCCAGAATGTCCCCCATGCCGAGGATTCGCCCGGCGTGACGCTCCGCATCGAACACTTCCAGGCCATCGAGCTTCTCGCTGGTACCGGCGAACTTGATCGGCGCACCGGTGACTTGGCGCACCGACAGGGCCGCGCCTCCTCGCGAATCACCGTCGGTCTTGGTCAGAATAATGCCGGTCAACGGCAAGGCTTCCTTGAACGCCTTGGCGGTATTGATGGCATCCTGCCCCTGCATCGCATCCACCACGAACAAGGTCTCGACTGGATTCAGCGCCGCGTGTAGTTCCTTGATTTCGCGCATCAAGGCCTCGTCGATGGCCAATCGACCGGCCGTATCGACCAGCAGCACATCAAAATAGTGCTTTCGCGCATAGTCCAGCGCCGCCAAGCCGATCTCCACCGGCTTCTGGTCTGCGGAGCTGGGGAACCACTGCGCTCCGGCCTGCGCGGTGACTGTCTTGAGCTGCTCGATCGCCGCGGGCCGATAGACGTCGCCCGATACGGTCAGAACTTTCTTCTTGCGCTTTTCAATCAGGTGCTTGGCCAGCTTGGCCGTGGTGGTCGTCTTACCCGCGCCCTGCAGGCCCGCCATCAGGATCACGGCCGGTGGCTGGGCGGCCAGGTTGATGTCGCTTACACCCACGCCCATCGTGGCGGCCAGCTCCTTGTTGACGATGCTCACCAGTGCCTGGCCCGGCGAGAGCGATCCCAACACCTCCTGGCCCAAGGCCTTTTCCTTGACCCGCGCAATGAAGTCGCGAACCACCGGCAAGGCGACGTCGGCCTCCAGCAGGGCCATGCGGACTTCGCGCAGCATGTCGGCGACGTTGGCCTCGGTGATGCGTGCTTGGCCCCTGATTGCCTTGACGAGGCGGGAGAGTTTGTCGGTGAGGGCTGAAGCCATGGTGGGTGTCCGCCTGGTGGGACTTGGGTTGGGTGCCGACACGGGGCCGGCGATCTGCACAGCGCTAAGGAATGGCTGCGGCATGGGTCCACCCGGCCGCACCCGAATGTCACGGTCAACTATACCAAGGAATGTTTCACACCAGCGGCGCAAACTGCCGCTGCTTCGCAAGCGTCTGGCTCAGCGGTAGACTCGCAGTATGGGACCCCAGAAAACCGCCACTCGTTTGATCGTGCACCCGATGGCTGCGCCCGTGGCGAATCGGCCCGTGCGACCACATTATTTTCCGACAAGGCGGGGCCATGACTAGCCCGGCCTTGATTCTGCCCGCCGCCATGGCTGATGGATCCGCTCTAAACGTTGGATTGGCCCTCGGCGCCGCCGCGGCGTACCTGGTCTCGGCGGCCGCAACGCAGCGGCTCCATGATCGAGCACGGCGTGCCGCGGTGTTGCTGGCATGGCTGCTGCACGGCGCAGTGTTGCTCGTCGGTCTGCTGGGGAGCGCGCCCAGATTTGGATTCGCACCGGCACTGTCCGTGACCGCATGGCTGGTGGCAGCCGTCTACGCGGTGGAAAGCCACGTCTACCCGCAACTCGAGACGCGCTGGACACTGGCGATTCTGGGCGCCGCTTCGGTATTGCTGGCGTTGGCATTTCCGGGAACCGCCTTGCACGCCAACGCCTCGGCCTGGCTGCCGCTGCACTGGGCGCTGGGCATTGCATCGTATGGTCTGTTTGGAACCGCCGTGGTACATGCCTGGTTCATGACCAGGGCCGAAGAGCGCATCCGGCTGGCAATCGATCCGCACAGCGGCTTGCCGCTGCTGACACTTGAGCGGCTGACTTTCAGGTTCGTTGGCGCCGGCTTTCTGCTGCTTTCGGCCACCCTGCTGGTGGGCGTAGTCTTTGGTGAACACTTGTATGGCCACGGTGTAGCGTGGAAGTGGGATCACAAGACCGTCTTCTCCTTGCTGTCCTGGTTGACCTTCGCGGTTCTGCTGGTCGGTCGTGCGCGATTTGGCTGGCGCGGTCGTCGGGCGGTGCGGGTGCTGTATACCGGGGCGGGCTTGCTGTTCCTGGCCTACGTCGGATCGCGATTTGTGATCGAAGTCATCCTTGGACGCCCTGCATGAAGTTCTTGATTGCCCTGGGCGTGGTGATTTTCGGTGTGTGGCTGTGGCGCACGCAACGCGCACCACCGCAAGCGGACCAGCCGATACGCGGCAAGGACAAGTCCGAATCACTCCCGCAGGAGATGGTCCGGTGCCATCAGTGCGCGATGCACGTGCCGGCGTCCGAGGCGGTGCCCGGCAAACTGGGCAGCTACTGCAGTATCGAGCACCTGAACCGTTCGGAGCCGTGAATGGCCGGCGGACCTGACACGCGCTCCTGGTTTGACCAAGCGTGGCTCGACCCTGACTCCGAGGCCCACGAGTCGGACGGGCGACCAGAAGAGTTTGAACGCCTGTGGCGCGGTTTCATGACCGCCAGAGTCACCCTTGGCCTGGTGCTGCTGCTGTTGCAGGGCACCATCCTGGCGCTCGGATCAAGCCGGGACACCACGCTGATACTGGTCTGCCTGGGTTACCTGGTCAGCACACTGGCGTTTCGGTTCACCGCCCGCCCGAGGCGTCTGGTGCGATCGGTCAGCTTCTCGTCACTCGCAACCATCGGCGTAGACATTGCCGCTTTCGCCGCCCTGCAATGGCTGCAGGGCGGCAACATCAACTATGCCCCCTTGTTCGCGCTGCCAGTGCTCATGGCCAGTGTGCTGGGTTCGCTATTGCTGGCCCTGGGCGCGGCGGCCGGCGTGACCTTGCTGCTGCTGCTTGGTGCGGCCTGGACCTCGCTGCAGACGCAGGGCGATGCGACGGCGCAGTTCCTGCAAGCGGCACTGACGGGCGCTGGCTGCTTCGTCATCTCGTTCCTGTCGCACCAGATTGCCACCCGACTGGCACGGGAGGAACTTAAGGTACACCGCAGTCAGTTGGCGGTGCGCGTGCAGCGACAGGTCAACGCGCTGGTCATCGAGTCCTTGACCGATGGCGTCCTGGTCGTTGACCGCCAGGGCCTGGTTCGGGCCGCCAACCCGGCGGCGCGCCGCCTGCTGGGCTCGCAAGCCGCGCTGCACGCGAGTTCGTTTGACTTGGCCGCCGCAGTGGGATGGCAGGCGCTGGTGGACGTAATGAAACAGAGCTTTGCCGGTGTGCAATCGGCGCAGCATGACGTTACCCTCACGCACCCCGGCCACGGCGCCCAGCGGGTGCGCGTGCGCACCCAGTTGACCGGCGCCCAAGGTGGCAACGCCGAGTCCCTGTGTGTCATGTTCCTGCAGGACCAGCGAGAGATGGAAGCGCGGCTACGCACCGACAAGCTCGCCAGCATGGGGCGCTTGTCGGCCGCGGTTGCCCACGAGATCCGCAACCCGTTGGCTGCCATTGCCCAAGCCAACGACCTGCTTGACGAAGACCTGACCGATGCGCGACAAAAGCGACTCACGCTCATGATCCAGCAAAACGCCAAACGGCTGGAGAGGATCGTCGAGGAAGTGCTGGATGTCTCCCGCGTGCAGAACCGGGAGGGCACCATCGCGTCACACCGCCTGACGCTCAATGGCGCGGTGGAGCGGATCTGCCGGGATTGGCAGCAGCAAACTGCAAGCCATCACCTGCTGCGGCTGACCATGACCTCGGTCGGACCCGAGGTCTCATTTGAATCCGAGCATCTGCGACGCATCCTGGTCAACCTGCTGGACAACGCCAGGCGGTACGCCAGTGGTCAGATCGACAGCGTTCTGGTTTCCACCGTGACGGCTGAAGGCGTGCCACGGCTCTCCGTCTGGAGCGACAGTCCGCCGCTGGAGCCCTCGGTCGAGCGGCACCTGTTTGAGCCCTTCTTTTCTTCCGAGAGTCGATCGACCGGCCTGGGCCTGTATATTTGCCGTGAATTGTGCGAAGGACACGGCGCCTCCATCTCCTATCGTCGTTCACGGCGAAAGGTTCGGGGCACCGAAATGGATGGAAACGAGTTCATCGTGACCTTCGGTCCGACAGTCTCCACGGTCGATATTGATCTGCCAACTGACAATGATGAAGTGACGCGATGGCCACCAGCACGCCCCTGACAACGGCCCAGATCCTCGTCGTCGATGACGAACCGGATCTGCGAACCCTATATGAGCTGACGCTGCTGCGCGAAGGCTACCGGGTTGACGCCGCTGAAAGCCTGCAAGAAGCCTGGCAGCACCTGGGAGAGAAGCGCTTTGACGTGGTGATCACCGACATGCGCTTGCCCGACGGTCTGGGCATGCAACTGATTCAGCGCCTGCGCGAGCAGTGTCGCGGCGAACGCTGTGTCGTCATCACGGCCTATGGCTCCGCCGAGAACGCGGTCGAATCCCTCAAGGCCGGGGCCTTTGACTACCTGACCAAGCCGGTTGACCTCAAGCAATTCCGCACCGTGATCGCGTCAGCGGTCCAGGATGCGTTGACGCGGCCCGGTCAGCCCGGTCGCGGTCCCGCTGCGGCGCCAGGCCTGGCCGAGCCACCTGGGCGCAGCCTGACGGGCGAGAATGCCTTGCTGAGGCTGGTCGGGGGGTCTGCCAGCATGCGCCTGGTCAAAGAGCGGATTGTCAAGGTCGCTCGCAGCATGGCTCCGGTTCTGGTCAGTGGCGAGTCGGGCACCGGCAAGGAGTTGGTAGCCGCCGCGATTCATGCCAACAGCCATCGCGCCAGTGGCCCCATGGTGGCCGTGAACTGCAGCGCGATCCCCGAGCACCTGCTGGAGGCCGAGTTCTTCGGCGCAAGAAAGGGCTCGTACACCGGCTCGACCCAGGACCGGATCGGCTTCTTTCAAGCTGCCAAAGGTGGCACCCTGTTTCTGGACGAAATTGGCGACTTGCCAATCGCGATGCAGTCCAAGCTCTTGCGCGCCATCCAGGAGCGCTGTGTGCGCCCTATCGGTTCAACCCAGGAGGAACCGGTCGACGTGCGCATCATCAGCGCCACGCACAAGAACCTGGCCACCGAAGTTCTGGCCGGCCGGTTTCGCCAGGATCTGTATTACCGGCTCAACGTGATCGAAATCGCCATTCCCCCACTACGAGACCGCCGCGACGACTTGCCTGCGTTGTGCGAGACCCTGCTCCATCGTATTGCCGGCGAATCGGGCATGCCCGTGCCGACCTTGTCCGACTCCGTGCTGACACAGCTCGCGCTGGACCCCCTGACCGGCAACGTGCGCGAGCTTGAAAACCTGCTACACCGGGCTCTGGCGCTGAGCGAAGACAACAGTCTGCAAATCGATCTGGCGGTGCGTGACCCCCATCCCACCACCCCGGCGGCAAGGGTACGCAATCAGCGTGCCTCGGACCCTCAAAGCGCAATCCCCAGCGACCTGCAGGGCCATCTGGATCAGCAGGAGCGGCGCATCCTGATTCAGGCCCTCAATGAGACCGGCTTCAACCGGACTGCCGCGGCAACCCGCCTGGGCCTGAGTCTGCGCCAGATGCGCTACCGCATCGCCCGGCTCAACATCGACACACCCCATGGCAGCGAGCCCCCCGAAGATCCTATCTGAATCAGCCAACGACCCGACACTGTGGGCCAAGGGCTGGTACCGCTTCGCCCGGCCGTTGCGCTCACCCAATTTTGGGCCCCGTCCCCAGTCCATGGTAGCCAGCCTGATCGTTCTGCACTCGATCAGCCTGCCCCCGGGCCAGTTCGGCGGCGATGAAGTGCAGCAATTATTCACCAACCAGTTGCCCGCGCACGCGCACCCCTACTTCGCGACCATCCACACCCTCAAGGTGTCGGCCCACTTCTACGTTCGCCGCGGTGGCGAACTGTGGCAGTTCGTCAGTTGTGACGACCGGGCCTGGCACGCGGGCGCGTCAGCATTCGACGGGCGCACCAACTGCAACGACTTCTCCGTCGGAATCGAGCTGGAGGGCCTCGAAGGCGACACGTTCGAGCCGGACCAGTACACCACGTTGTCGGCCCTGTGTGCCGCCATCGCGCAACGCTATCCAATCGAACACATCGCCGGACATGAACATGTTGCGCCTGGACGCAAGTTTGATCCGGGACCCGGCTTTGAATGGTCTCGCTTGCAGAGGACCCTGGGCTGGCCAGCCCGATGCTTTCCCGCCACCTCCCGCTGAGTCGAATTGACCAGTTTGGCGGCTTGGTTATTGCGACCACATCACCTCAAGCCGACTGCGGGTAATACACTACCGGTAGTGGCTTGAATTCACCTCAGACCCCATATATAGTGTGTCCTGTTCGCCAACACGAGCTTCACCTCGCCAACCACGAGGCGTTCATCGGGACACACTGGGCCCAGACCAGGCACGGCAACAACACAGGAGAGACAGTGCACACCGCAACGCAAGCAACCGCGACCGATTCCGTCATCGCCAACCCCCGTCACTTTGCGACGGGTGCCACGATGACACCCGAACACACGTTGAACCATTACCAGATCATTCGGCGCAACGGCGCCGTCGTTCCATTCGAGCCGGCCAAGATCGCAGTGGCCATGATGAAGGCATTCTTAGCCATTCACGGCACGCACGGTGCCGCGTCGGCCAGCGTTCGCGAGGTCGTCGAAGCGCTGACACAAGGCGTCATCCGCGCACTCGTACGCTCACGTCCCGGTGGCGGCACCTTTCATATTGAAGACGTCCAGGATCAGGTTGAACTTGGCTTGATGCGCGGTGGCCACCACGAGATCGCGCGTGCCTATGTGCTGTACCGCGAACGGCGCACCCAGGAGCGGGCCAAGGTGGCCGCGCAAGCGCCCCAGCCAAGCCAGGTGCTGCATACCCTTGATCGGGGCGAACGCACGGTGCTCGATCTCGCGCGGCTGCGCCGGCTGATCGAGACGGCCTGCGCCGACTTGGGCGCAGACGTCAAACCCGAGCCGATCCTGGCGGAGACGCTGCGCAACCTCTACGACGGCGTGCCGATGGAAGAGGTCTACAAGGCTTCGATCCTGGCCGCCCGTACCCTGATCGAGAGTGACCCCGACTACACCTATGCCACGGCCCGCTTGTTGTTTCACACCATCGCCCGCGAGGTGCTGGGCGAGGATGTGGCCCAGGCCGACATGGCGCAGGCTTACGTGGACTACTTTCCAGGCTTCATTGGCAAGGGTATCGCCAATGGCCTGCTGGACGAACGCTTGCGGCAGTTCGATCTGGCGCGGCTGGCGGCGGCGCTCAAAGCCGAGCGTGACCTGAAGTTCGACTACCTGGGCCTGCAGACGCTTTATGACCGCTACTTCCTGCACGTTGGAAAGGTTCGCATCGAACTGCCTCAGGCGTTCTTCATGCGTGTCGCCATGGGTCTGGCGCTGGGTGAAGTGGACCGCGAAGCCCGCGCCATCGAGTTCTATGAAGTATTGTCTTCCTTCGACTTCATGTCCAGCACCCCCACGCTGTTCAACAGCGGCACGCTGCGCTCGCAGCTCTCAAGCTGCTACCTGACCACCGTTCCAGACGATCTGGACGGCATCTATGAATCGATCAAGGAGAACGCGCTGCTGTCCAAGTTCGCTGGCGGACTGGGCAACGATTGGACCCGTGTGCGGGCCTTGGGCGCCCATATCAAGGGCACCAACGGCGAGTCGCAAGGCGTGGTGCCGTTCCTGAAGGTGGTCAACGACACGGCCGTGGCCGTCAACCAGGGCGGCAAGCGCAAGGGCGCGGTGTGCGCTTATCTGGAGACCTGGCACCTGGACATCGAGGAGTTTCTCGAACTGCGCAAGAACACTGGGGACGACCGCCGGCGCACCCACGACATGAACACGGCCAACTGGATTCCCGACCTGTTCATGCGCCGGGTGATGGAGAAAGGCCAGTGGACCCTGTTCTCGCCCAGCAGCGTGCCGGACCTGCACGACAAGATCGGCTCCGAGTTCGAACGCGCCTACGTCGCCTACGAGAGCCGGGCGGCGGCCGGTGAGATCAAGCCCTCACGCGTGGTTCAGGCAGCCGACCTGTGGCGCAAGATGCTGACCATGCTGTTCGAGACCGGACATCCGTGGATCACCTTCAAGGACGCCTGCAACATCCGCTCACCGCAGCAGCACGTCGGGGTGGTCCATTCGTCCAATCTCTGCACGGAGATCACCCTCAACACCAGCGACACCGAAACGGCGGTCTGCAACCTCGGCTCGATCAACCTGCGTCAGCATTTGATCGCCAGCGGCGACAAGCAGTCGCCCGGCGCCCTGATGCTGGACCATGCCAAGTTGCGGACGACCATCACCACTGCGATGCGCATGCTCGACAACGTGATCGACATCAACTACTACGCCGTCAAGAAAGCCCGCAACTCGAACCTGCGCCATCGCCCGGTCGGGCTCGGCATCATGGGCTTCCAGGACAGCCTGTATGAGCTGGGTGTCGCGTATGCCAGCGAGGCCGCAATCGAATTCGCCGACCGGTCGATGGAAGCCGTCAGCTATTACGCCTACTGGGCATCGACCGAACTGGCACGCGAGCGCGGCGCCTACAGCAGCTACAAAGGATCGCTGTGGGAACAGGGCGTGCTGCCACTCGACACGCTGGACCTGCTGGCGACGCAACGCGGGGGCTACCTGGAAGTGGACCGCTCCACCACGCTGGACTGGTCCGCCCTGCGCCAGAAGATTGCGACCGACGGCATGCGCAACTCCAACTGCACCGCCATCGCTCCCACGGCAACCATCTCGAACATCGTCGGTGTCGATGCCTCAATCGAACCCAGCTTTGGCAATCTGTCGGTGAAGTCCAATCTTTCGGGCGAGTTCACCGTCATCAACCACTACCTGGTGCGGGACCTGAAGCGCCTCGGGCTGTGGGACGACGTGATGGTGATGGACCTCAAACACTTCGATGGTTCACTGGGTCCGATTGACCGTGTGCCCGACGACATCAAGGCGCTGTATGCAACCGCGTTCGAGATCGAGCCTCGCTGGCTGGTTGAGGCCGCGGCGCGTCGCCAGAAGTGGATTGACCAGGCGCAATCACTGAATATCTATATGGCTGGCGCGTCGGGCAAGAAGCTGGATGAAACCTACAAGCTGGCGTGGGTCCGCGGCCTCAAGACGACCTACTACCTGCGCACCATGTCGGCTACCCACGCGGAAAAATCCACTGTCACGGCGGGTCGCATGAACGCGGTGTCCATGGACCATGACACCAACCCGAGGGGCGGCATCAGCGCGCTCGATACGGCGGCGGCGGCGGTGCGATTGCAGATGGCGTCGGAGGCTGCCACCGACATCAAGTTCTGCGGCATCAATGATCCAACGTGTGAATCCTGCCAATGAGTGCGTCGCGTCACATCACGACACGCGGCATCAAGACGTGTCGCAATGCGATGCACATGCACAACACTTCACAACACAATGTGACAACGATGTGAATCAACACTTTGCATTTCATTTCGTTGCTCTCATAATTCGCTGATTGGAAATTCTTATGTTGACCTGGGACGAAGAAGTCAAGCCCACATCGCAACTGTCTCTTGCACGCAGCTCACCCAGCAGCCGCATGATGGAGCCGCCTCTTGTCTCTGTTGCTGTTGCCGTTTCCACGGCGTCCGAAGCAACCACCGCAATCCCACTGCCGAGCCTGCGACCTGGCAACCCCGGTCGCGTCAACGCGGCCGACAAGCGCATCATCAACGGCAAGACCGACGTCAACCAACTGGTTCCGTTCAAGTACAAATGGGCGTGGGAGAAATACCTTTCGAGCTGCGCCAACCATTGGATGCCGCAAGAGGTCAACATGACGCGCGACATCGCCTTATGGAAGAGCCCCAATGGCTTGACGGAGGACGAGCGTCGCATCATCAAGCGCAATCTCGGTTTTTTCGTCACCGCCGATTCACTGGCCGCCAACAACATCGTGCTGGGCACTTACCGCCACATCACCGCGCCTGAGTGCCGCCAATTCCTGTTGCGCCAGGCGTTCGAGGAAGCCATTCACACGCACGCTTACCAGTACATCGTAGAGTCGCTCGGCTTGGACGAGAGCGAGATATTCAACGCCTACAACGAAGTCAAGTCGATTCGCGACAAGGACGAGTTCCTGATCCCCTTCATCGGCGCCATCATGGATCCAGGCTTCCGTACTGGCACCCCCGAGGCGGATCAGACCCTGCTCAAATCCTTGATCGTGTTCGCCTGTCTGATGGAAGGCCTGTTCTTCTATGTCGGGTTCACGCAGATCCTGGCCCTCGGTCGCCAGAACAAGATGACCGGCGCGGCGGAGCAGTACCAATACATCCTGCGCGATGAGTCCATGCACTGCAACTTCGGCATCGACCTGATCAACCAGCTCAAGCTTGAGAATCCGCTGCTGTGGACGCCCGAGTTCAAGCAGGAAATCAAGGGCCTGTTCGAAACCGCGGTTGAGCTGGAATACCGCTACGCTGAAGACACCATGCCGCGCGGCGTGCTGGGCATGAATGCATCGATGTTCAAAGGCTACCTGCGCTACATCGCCAACCGGCGTGCCACACAAATCGGCTTGGAACCCCTGTTCCCCAACGAGGACAACCCGTTCCCCTGGATGAGCGAGATGATTGACCTGAAGAAGGAACGCAACTTCTTCGAGACGCGCGTGATCGAGTACCAATCGGGCGGCGCCCTGTCTTGGGACTGAGCTTGACGATGACGACCAAAATTCCACAAGCAACTCCGGAAGGTCTCGTGACCGGTAGCGCTTGTGCACCCGAGTTCATGGCGCTGGGTTTTAGACCCAACCCCATGGATCGCTTCATGCAATCCAACTCGCATGAAGTGCTCTTTGTTTATTGATCAAGGAGAAGATGATGGCAACTGCAAAAAAACCGGCCGCGAAGAAGGCCGCTCCCGCAAAGAAAGCTGCACCCGCTAAGAAAGTAGCAGCGAAGAAGGCGGCGCCGGCCAAGAAGGCGGCGCCGGCAAAGAAAGTAGCAGCGAAGAAACCGGCTGCGAAGAAGGCAGCTCCTGCCAAGAAAGCCGCTCCGGCCAAAAAGGCAGCGGCGAAGAAGGCAGCTCCGGCCAAGAAAGCGGCACCGGCAAAAAAAGCGGCAGCTAAGAAGGCGCCAGCCAAAAAGGCTGTAGCGGCGAAGAAGCCAGCAGCCAAGAAAGCTGCAGCCAAGAAGCCAGCCGCCAAGAAGCCAGCCGCCAAGAAAGCAGCCAAGAAGCCGGCTGCGAAGAAAGCCGCGAAAGCACCCGTTGCCAAGGCAGCGCCTGCCCCGGCAGCCCCAGCGGCTCAGACCACTCTGAACCCGCAGGCGGCTTGGCCATTTCCGACGGCGACCAAGCCCTAGTCGGCGGTTGGTCCCACTCAAGCCCGGTGTCTCTGGACGCCGGGCTTTTTTGTTGCCTCGATCAGGTCGAAGGCAGCGCCGTCAGATCGACGGTGTAATTCTGGGGACCTTGCTGCGAGATCTTGAGCGCGCCCAGGAAGTTCCCAACTCGCGCACAGCGAACCAACGACCAGCCGTGCTCCAGACCAAACAGCAGCGCACCCCGGTAGGCATCACCACAACCGGTTGGGTCGATCACCGCGCTGGGCTGAAAAGCCGGCACATGCGTGACGTCCCCGTCGACCCACACCTCGCTGCCTTGCGCGCCCTTGGTGACAATCAATCCGCGCACGCGGCGTGACACCTCCGCCGTGCTCCAGCCAGTACGGTCGCTCAACAACTTGCCCTCATAGTCATTCACGGCCACCCACGACGCTTGATCCACCAGGGACCTGAGTTCTGCGCCATCAAACCGCGGCAGTTGCTGGCCCGGATCGAACACGAAGGGAATGTCGGCCGCGCAGAACTGCTCGGCGTGTTGCAGCATCGCATCGCGCCCGTCGGGGGCGATGATGCCCAGTCTGATGTCGTGGCGCGCTTGAATGCGCGTCAAGTGCGCCTGCTCCATCGCGCCCGGGTGAAACCCGTTGATCTGGTTGTTGTCTCGGTCAGTGATGATCATGGCCTGCGCGGTGTAAGCGTCTTCCAGCGTCAGAATGAAATCCGTCGCGATGCCCATGCCCGTCAATCGCGCCAGGTAGCCGGCGCCATCGCTGCCCAGGGTGGCCATCGGCAGTGGATCACCGCCGAGTTGTTTGAGTGCGTAGGCGATGTTTCCAGCGCAGCCGCCGAAGTCGCGACGCAGCGCCGGCACCAGGAACGACACATTGAGGATATGTAGTTGCTCGGGTAGGATTTGCTCGGCGAAACGGCCCTCGAAATTCATGATGACGTCAAACGCCAGGGAGCCGCAAATAATGGAAGCCATGAGATATCCGTGTAGTTGATCAGGGGTAAAAAGCCAGTATGCGGTAGCCGGAAATGTGGTCGGTGATGCCAGCGCCCTTGACGCTGACACCCCACGATACTTGCCACTCCGCGCCGGGCGCAAGAACCGTCGTCTTGGCGCCGAGCTCGGGGCCAAGGAAGACGCGCCGCGTCAGCACCTGATCCTGCGAATCGGTCAAGGCCAGTTCCACTGCGGGCAGTCCCACCTCGATCGAAGCGGTACTGCGCACGGCGAAATTCAGGCGGTACACATCCCCACGCAGCTTGTTGAAGGATGAGCTTTCGATCACGATCGATTCGATGCGCTGAATCGGCGAGACGGTGCAGCCCTGCATTTCGCACAGGCTTTCCAGCCAGGGTTTTGTCGCCGGCTCCATGGCCGCGATGCGATCACGTTCGACATAGGCCACCTGAGCGCCCAGGCCAAGCAGCAGGACCAGGCAACTCAGACCCAACAAAACCCGAACCCAGGTTTTCCCCCAAATCGGCCGCGCCGTGCCGTCTTGCATGAAGCTCACTTGGCCAGCCGCGATGTCGGGTGGCTGGCGCGCATCGCCACTCTGTGCATCGCCGCGTCCGAGTGCCTGATCCGCCCCCTCGAGCGCGCCGCGGTCCGGCAAGTTTTCAGGCGTTGCCGCAGTCACTGTCGAGGCAAGTTCGACATCGGCCGTCGGTCTGGACTCAGCGAGCGCGGGTTTGATATCCGTGTGCCCCGCAAGCGCCCAATGCGCGTTCGCGTCGGGCTTCTGCCCGGCAACACCGGGCGTCTCCTGCACCAGGTTCGCGGAAGCGTCGAAAATCTCGTCGCATTGGCCGCACCTGACCCAGCCATCCGAAATGCGCAATTGGTCCGGCACGACCTTGAACATCGTCTCGCAAGCGGGGCACCGTGTAATCAGGCTCATGAGAAACGGATTGTAGGGGCACGCCCCGACGCGTTCCTAGCGCGTTGCGGTCATCAAGACCCAGCCGTCCTCAATGTCCACCACGGCCAGTGCGCAATAGGGCGCATAAGCTGCAGTCAGTTCCTCGGCTTGTCGAGCCAAAATTCCGGCCAGCACCAGCGAGCCGCCTGGCGCGACACGTGACCACAGCAAGGGTGCCAACACCTTGAGCGGAGTGGCCAGGATGTTGGCCAGTACGGTGTGGTACACGCCGCTGACCGCCTCGGGACGACCGGCGCGCAGCGCCACGCGATTGGCCGTGGCGTTGGCCGCCGTGGCGCGAACCGCATCGTCATCAATGTCCAGCGCGTCGATGTCCGCAGCGCCAAATTTGGCCGCGCCAATGGCGAGAATGCCCGATCCGCAGCCATAGTCCAGCACGCGCCCCAACGATTTCGCAGGCGAGACAGTGGCGTCGCCGCTGCGCCACGCAATCCAGCGCAGGCACATTCGGGTGGTGGGATGGGTGCCGGTCCCAAATGCCAAACCTGGGTCCAACCGGATCACCACCCGCGCCTGAGCCGGCGGCTCATGCCAGCTTGGCACAATCCAGAACTCGGGGGTCACCTCAACCGGCACGAACTGCGACTGCGTCAAGCGGACCCAATCCTGGTCCGGCACTTCGTTCACACCCAGAAGCTGGCAGTTGTCAAAAAAGTCCTGGGCAGTGAGCACCTTGGCGGCATCATCCGCCAGATCCCGCGAGGCAAACAGGGCCAACACGCGCGAGCGCTCCCATCCATCCTGGGGCGGCGGCATGCCCGGCTCGCCAAACAGCGCCTGCTCCGCCTCGGTTTGGGCATCGGCATCCTCGACGCTGACGCTCAGTGCGTCCAGTGCATCGAGCGCGTCGCTCAAGCACTCAACCCGCTCTTGGGGGCACAACAGGCTCAGTTCAACCACGGCAGGTCGCTTCAACGCTCACGGTGGCTGAGCCACTCTTCCAGGTAGTGGATGTTGGTGCCGCCGGCCATGAACTTGGCGTCCACCATCAACTCGCGATGCAAGGCGATGTTGGTGTTGATCCCTTCAACCACGGTTTCGCCCAAGGCCGTGCGCATGCGCGCCAGGGCTTGGTCACGCGTATCACCATGCACAATGATCTTGCCAATCATCGAGTCGTAGTTGGGCGGCACGAAGTAGTTGGTGTAGATGTGGGAATCCACCCGCACACCAGGGCCACCGGGCGGGTGCCACATGGTGATGCGGCCAGGCGAGGGAACAAACTTGTAGGGGTCTTCGGCGTTCACGCGGCACTCGATCGCATGTCCGCGAATCTCGATCTGGCGTTGGGTGAAGGGCAGTTTCTCGCCGGCTGCCACCATGATCTGCGTCTTGACGATGTCCACCCCGGTGATCATCTCGGTCACCGGATGCTCCACCTGAACCCGCGTGTTCATTTCAATGAAATAGAACTCGCCGTCCTCATAAAGAAACTCGAAGGTGCCTGCGCCGCGGTACCCAATGCGTTTGCAGGCCGCCACGCAACGCTCGCCGATGCGGTCAATGGTCTTGCGCGCAATGCCCGGCGCCGGCGCCTCTTCAATGATCTTCTGATGCCGGCGTTGCATGGAACAATCGCGCTCACCCAGATAGACCGCGTTCTTGTGCTTGTCGGCCAGGATCTGGATCTCGATGTGACGGGGGTTCTGGAGGAACTTCTCCATGTAGACTGCGGGGTTGTTGAAGGCCGCGCCAGCCTCCGCCTTGGTCATCGTCACCGCGTTGATCAAGGCCGCCTCGGTATGCACCACCCGCATTCCACGGCCACCGCCGCCGCCAGCCGCCTTGATGATGACCGGGTAGCCGATGGACTTGGCGATGCGCCGGATCTGAACCGGGTCGTCGGGCAGTTCCCCCTCGGAACCCGGCACGCAGGGCACGCCGGCCTTGATCATGGCCTGCTTGGCTGCCACCTTGTCGCCCATGATCCGAATCGACTCGGCGGTCGGACCAATGAACTGGAAGCCGCTTTTTTCGACCCGCTCGGCGAATCCGGCGTTTTCACTCAGGAACCCATAGCCGGGATGAATCGCCTCGGCATCGGTCACTTCCGCCGCTGAAATGATGGCCGGCATATTGAGGTAGCTCAGCGCCGACGGCGCCGGGCCAATGCAGACCGCTTCCTCGGCCAGCTTCACATACTTGGCATCACGATCCGCCTCGGAATAGACCATCACCGCCTTGATGCCAAGTTCGCGGCAAGCGCGCTGAATCCGAAGGGCGATCTCACCCCGATTCGCAACCAGAATTTTTTTGAACATGGGAACTGCGCAGTGGCCTTACTCGATGGTGAACAAAGGCTGGCCATACTCGACGGCTTGTCCGTTCTGGCAAAGAATCTGTGTCACCGTGCCAGACTTGTCGGCCTCGATCTCATTTAGGATCTTCATCGCCTCGATAATGCACACGGTCTCGCCCACCTTGATGCTGTCCCCCACTTCCACAAATGCCTTGGCGCCGGGTGAGGCTGAGCGGTAGAAGGTGCCGACCATGGGTGATTTGACGACATGGTCGGTGTTGACCGCCGCAGCCGGCACGGCAGGGGCTGCAGCCTGCGTGGCTGTCGGACCGGCTACCAGATGCCCGGGAGCCATCATGGGAGCGTAGTGCTGGACAAGCGCTTGACCACCCTTGACAATGCGCACCTTGCCCTCGGCCTCGGTTATTTCCAGCTCGGAAACGTTTGATTCAGACACCAGGTCAATCAGCGTCTTCAGTTTTCTCAAGTCCATGACATCTCCAACGGCTTTTCAGAAGTGAACCGCGAATTTACACCAATTCACGTGAAATTGCGGCCATCTTCTTCTAATATTTAACAGTTTATCCACCAAGAGTCCGACTGGCGAGTGTCGGAGTGGGTCCGAAACAGGCACAAAAACCGTTGATGACAGGCAATCGAGGGGTCAACCGAGACTGCCCCAAGCGCGCAGATCGTCCGGTGTGATCTTGCCGATTTTACGGTGCAACACCGTCCCCTCTCGCCCCAGCACGACAGAAAATGGCAGTCCGCCGCTGAGGTTGCCCAAGGACTTGCTCAGTGCCACGCCCGCGGTACCGGCCATCGCGACCGGAAACCCCACCGGGTAACGGCTCAAGAAACTGGTCACGGGCGCGACCTGGTCCACCGCCAAACCCAGCACCTGCCAGCCAGCGGGCGAGCGCTCGCGGTAGAAAGCATCGAGCATCGGCAGTTCTTCGACGCAGGGAGGACACCAGGTGGCCCAGAAATTCAGCAGCAGTGGCCTGCCGCGCAGTGCACTCATCTGCAATTTACCCCCGCTCGGCGTGTCGAAGTCGAGCCGCCAGAGCGCCTGGACGGCGTCATCGACACCGTCCCGCAGCGCGTGGCGCCGCCACGCCAGGCCAGCCCCGACCAACACGGCGCCAGCCGCCACGGCGGCAAACAAGGCGCGCCGGCGAGGCGGCGCGCCGCCCGTTTCGTCTGGGTCAGTCTCGATGGCCTGTTTCATGGTGCCGAATCATGCATCAAGCGGCGAACCACATCCAAGTCCGCCCTTAGCAAACGGTCTTTCCCGTCCATGCGTCGGGCACCCCGGATGTCGTCCCGGTCATACACCAGTAAATGGACGCCCACGTCTTCATCGAGTTCGCGACAGAAGCTGTGCACACTCAAGACGTCAACCGGCGCACCGGCCAGCCCTTTGACGGTGCGGGCTTCGAAGTGAGCACCGAGATCGAGCAGCGTCAGTTCGGCCGACTTCGGATCGTCGCAATACAACTCGATCCTGATATCCGACTGACGTGTGGCTGTTCCCAGCCAGACGGCGCCGGTTAGATAGGGTCGAAAACGCGCCATCCGAACCATCCATTGCAACGCCAGGCGGCGCAGGGCCAACAGTTCGACGGCTTGGGTATCGGCGCAGAACACAGCAATGTGCTCACGCACGGCGTCTTCCAACTCCTCATTGCGGGGAACCGCAGTGCGTGCCGGCAAGCCCATCTGCTTGAGTGCATGACGTTTCGCCGCTCCATAGTCCAGACCTTCGTCCACGACAAGCCGAGCCGCCACCGCCGCAATTTCCCGTTGCACCGTTTCCATGAGGGGGATTCTGCATGCTTTTGGCACCCTAGAATCAACGCATGCACATTCACATCCTGGGTATTTGCGGGACCTTCATGGGCGGCCTCGCCGCGCTGGCCGCTGAAAGCGGGCATAGGGTAACCGGCTGCGACGCGGGCGTTTATCCGCCCATGAGCGACCAGCTTGGCGCGTTGGGAATACAGCTCATTGAGGGATTCGGCGCCGATCAGCTAGCGCTGAGTCCCGATCTGTATGTGATCGGCAACGTTGTCAGCCGCAGCCACCTGTCCGACGGCACGCCGAAGTTCCCCTTGATGGAGGCGATCCTGGACGCGGGCGCCCCCTACACCAGTGGTCCGCAATGGTTGGCCGAGCACGTGCTGCAGGGCCGACATGTCGTGGCGATCGCCGGCACGCATGGCAAAACCACTACGACCGCCATGACCGCCTGGATCCTGGAATGTGCGGGTCTGCAACCCGGTTTCCTGATTGGTGGCGTACCGCTGAACTTCCAGGTTTCGGCCCGCCTGGGTCGAACCTCCAGCGATCCCACCGGCGGCACCGACCCGGCTGCACCGTTTGTCATCGAAGCGGACGAGTACGACACCGCTTTCTTTGACAAACGCAGCAAGTTCGTGCACTACCGCCCGCGCACTGCCGTCCTCAACAACCTGGAGTTTGACCATGCGGATATTTTTGACAACCTGGCGGCGATCGAGCGGCAGTTCCATCACTTGGTGCGCACCGTGCCCGGCACCGGGCCCCATGGGTCCGGCCGGGTCATCGTCAATGGCCTGGAAGAAAGCCTGACCCGCGTCCTGCATGCCGGTTGCTGGAGC
Organism: Rhodoferax sp.; assembly: GCA_030685025.1. Classification (GTDB taxonomy): domain Bacteria; phylum Pseudomonadota; class Gammaproteobacteria; order Burkholderiales; family Burkholderiaceae_C; genus Rhodoferax_D. Next base: position 14,781 of record JAUXWC010000193.1, on the reverse strand, counting down.
GAAGTGCGCAGCTTCGGCGCCACCGTGAGTGACTACATGGCACTCGGCGAGCCAGCCTGCTTTCAAGTTCATTGCCAGGGCCAGCATGTTGGTATCGTGGAGTGGGCGCTCACTGGAACTCACAACCAACTGAACGCATTGGCAGCCATCGCGGCAGCACACCACCTTGGCGTGGCGCCGGAGGTGAGCACACGCGCTCTGGGAAGTTTTGAAAACGTCAAGCGGCGCATGGAATTGTGTGGCATCGTCAGCAAGGCCGATGGAGGCATCGCCGTCTACGATGATTTCGCCCACCATCCGACAGCCATTCGCACCACGCTGGATGGGCTTCGGCGCAAACTGGGCGCGGGGCCGCGCATCCTGGCGGTGTTCGAGCCGCGCAGCAACACCATGAAGCTCGGCGCCATGAAAGCCCAACTGCCCTGGAGTCTGGAAAGCGCCGATCTGGCCTTCTGTCAGCGCGCTGGCCTGGATTGGGATCCCGGCGAGGCCCTTGCGGGCTTGGGCGCGACGGCGCAAGTTGCCGACTCGATCAATGAACTGGTCCAGCGGGTAGTGGCCGCCGCGCGCGGTGGCGATCACATTGTCTGCATGAGCAACGGTGGCTTCGGCGGCATTCACCAAAAGCTTCTGCAGGCGCTGGCCAGTCAACCCTGAGCAGCCTGGCGCTGCCCTGCAACCTGCCTCGACAGCCGTCACCGCGCCCGGCGCGCCACCACGGCTGCGGACAAGGCCTCCAGCGCCTTGAGCGAGTCGTCCCAACCCAGGCAAGCGTCGGTGATGCTCTTGCCATAAACCAAGGCATCGATGTTGTCCTGGCCCGGCGTGAACCTCTGCGCGCCCGGCTGAAGATGGCTTTCCACCATCACGCCAAATACGTGCCTGGAGCCGGCGGCGATCTGTGTGCCGATATCGCGCGCCACATCGAGCTGCTTCTCGTGCTGCTTGCTGCTGTTGGCGTGGCTGCAGTCCACCATCAAGCTGGTTGGTAATTTGGCGGCGGCCAGGTCCTTGCAGGCAGCAGCCACGCTAGCGGCGTCAAAATTGGGCGTCTTGCCGCCACGCAAGATGACGTGGCAATCCTTGTTGCCGTTAGTCTGCACGATGGCGACCTGACCGTTCTTGTGGACCGACAAGAAGTGGTGCCCGCCGGCCGCCGCCTGAATCGCGTCGGTGGCGATCTTGATATTGCCGTCGGTTCCATTCTTGAAGCCAATCGGCGCCGACAGGCCCGAGGCCAGTTCGCGATGCACCTGACTCTCGGTGGTGCGCGCGCCGATGGCGCCCCATGAAATCAGGTCACCCAGGTACTGCGGGGAGATTACATCCAGGAACTCGCTGCCGGCGGGAAGTCCCAAACGGTTGATCTCGATCAGCAGTTGACGGGCAATGCGCAGGCCTTCGTCGATGCGAAAGGTTTCATCCAGGTACGGATCATTGATCAGCCCCTTCCAGCCAACCGTCGTGCGCGGCTTCTCGAAGTAGACCCGCATCACGATCTCCAGCGTAGCCGCGTACTTCTCTCGCTGCTCCCGGAGTTGGCGCGCATAGTCCAGCGCGGCCGAAGGATCGTGAATGGAGCACGGGCCAATCACCACCAGCAAGCGGTCATCCTTGCCGGACATGATGTCGTGAATGCTGCGCCGGGTCTTGGTGATCAGCGTCTCGACCGGCGTGTGGTGAATCGGGAAGAAGCGGATCAAATGCTCGGGCGGCGGCAACACGGTGATGTCCTTGATGCGTGCGTCGTCAGTTTCGCTGGTGCGGTCACTGGGGTGGGCGTGGGCGTTCGCATACCAGGCATCTGCAGTGGCCGAGGTGGCTTTGGCATTCATGGAACTCTCCTAAGTCAGTCAGGTTTGAAACAGGGTAAAAAAAAACCGCCGGGGCTCCGGCGGTTTTCAGGGAATCAGGACGTTTTCTTTGGGTACGTTCAGAACTCTCTACCGCCGCAGGCGCTTGAGAACCAAAAATAGCTAAAGAAAAACTGAACCGATTTCATGGCGGCAAATGTAGCACAGTCAAATCGCCCGATCCCGACGCGTCATACGGTTGAGGACAGAGCAACGTTCGCTTCGCGACGCTCCGGTCTGTCCCGCAAAACACCCTTGATCAGTTGAGGACAGAGCAACGTTCGCTTCGCGTAACGTTGGTCTGTCCCGCAAAGTCTCAGGCTGTGCCGCCCACCGTCAGGCCGTCAATGCGCAGGGTTGGCTGGCCAACGCCGACGGGAACGCTTTGTCCTTCCTTGCCGCAGGTGCCCACGCCGCTGTCGAGCTTCATGTCGTTGCCGATCATGCTGACGCGCGTCAGCGCATCCGGCCCGTTGCCCACCAGGGTGGCGCCTTTGACCGGATAAAGAATCTTGCCGTTTTCCACCCAGAACGCCTGGCTCGCCGAAAACACGAACTTGCCCGACGTGATATCCACCTGCCCGCCCCCAAAGTTGGTGGCGTACAGGCCCTTCTTGATGCTGGCGACGATCTCTTCGGGGGCTTTGTCACCGGCCAGCATGTAGGTGTTGGTCATGCGCGGCATCGGTGTGTGGGCATAACTCTCGCGCCGGCCGTTGCCGGTCGGTTTGACGCCCATCAGCCGCGCGTTCATGGCATCCTGGATATAGCCCTTGAGGATGCCATCCTCGATCAACACGTTGCGCTGGCTGGGGTTGCCTTCGTCGTCCACATTGAGCGAGCCACGCCGCTGCGCCAGCGTGCCATCGTCCAGCACGGTCACGCCCTTGGCAGCAACCCGTTGCCCGACACGACCCGTGAAGGCACTCGACCCCTTGCGATTGAAGTCGCCCTCCAGGCCGTGCCCAATCGCCTCGTGCAACAGGATGCCGGGCCATCCCGATCCGAGCACTACCGTCATTTCACCCGCAGGCGCCGGCCGCGATTCCAGATTCGTGAGCGCCGCGTTGACCGCCTCGTCCACATAGCCGGCAATGCACGCGTCGTCGAAATAGGCCAAACCGAATCGTCCACCACCGCCTGCGGAACCCATTTCGCGACGACCCTTTTGCTCGGCAATCACCGTCACGCTCAAGCGGACCAAGGGTCTCACATCGGCCGCCAGGGTGCCATCAGCGCGCGCCACCAACACCACGTCGTATTCGCTGGCCAAACCAGCCATGACTTGCGCCACGCGCGGGTCTTTGGCACGCGCGGCTTGCTCGACCTTTTCCAGCAGCTTGACCTTGTCCGCGCTGCCAAGGCTGGCAATCGGATCGAGATCCTTGTACAGGGACCGCGATGGCGCGATCTTCTGGGTCGAGGTCTTGACCCGACCCGCCCTGCTGGCGCTGGAGATGGTTCGGACCGTGCGCGCCGCATCGAGCAGCGAGGCGTCGGAAATATCGTCGGAATAGGCGAACGCAGTCTTCTCGCCCGAAACGGCTCGCACGCCCACGCCCTGATCGATGCTGAACGAGCCGGTTTTGACAATACCCTCCTCCAGGCTCCAGCCTTCGCTGCGGGTGTACTGGAAATAAAGATCCGCTTCATTGACCTGGTGTGCCTTGATTTCGGCCAGCGCGCGCCAAAGGTGGGTTTCATCCAGGCCAAACGGCGTCAACAACAGGCGTTTGGCGATAGCCAAACGTTCGATGGTCGGTTCACGAGAGATCATGCTGCGATTCTAGGCGTCCCGCAAAAACACCCCTGAGTTCGCTTCGAATCACCTTGGTCTGTCCCGCAAAACATCCCCGATCAGTTGAGGACAGAGCAAAGTTCGCTTCGCGTAACTTTGGTCTGTCCCGCAAGTTTCAGGATTGCACCAGTCGTTTGGACTTGGCAATCGACATCAGAATGCCCAAACCCATGCCCAGCGTCACCATCGCCGTGCCGCCATAGCTGATGAAGGGCAAGGGCACCCCCACGACCGGCAATATGCCCATGACCATTCCCATGTTGACGAACGCATAAGTGAAGAAGATCAGTGTGATGCTGCCCGCCAGCAGCCTGGAAAACAGTGTCGGCGCGTCCATCGCGATCATCAGGCCACGCAACACCAGAAAGATGAACGCGGCAATCAGGGCAAGGTTGCCCAGCAAGCCAAACTCCTCCGAATAGGCGGCGAAAATGAAGTCGGTGGTGCGCTCCGGGATGAACTCCAGGTGCGTCTGAGTCCCCTGCATGAAACCCTTGCCACTCAGCCCCCCCGAGCCGATCGCGATCATCCCTTGAATCGTGTGGAAACCCTTGCCAAGCGGGTCGCGCGAGGGGTCCAGCAGCGTGCAAATACGCTGCTGCTGGTAATCGTGCAACACCGGCCAGCGCACGCCATCGGCACATAGACGCGGCTCAAAGACAATCAGCGAAACCATCAGCGCCGCGCCCAGCGCCGCAGGCGGCAGCACCCATTTCCAGCTCAGGCCGGCAAAAAATATGACGGACAGGCCCGCCGACAACACCAGTATGGCCGTGCCCAGGTCAGGCTGCCTGACGATCAGCGCAATGGGCATCGCCAGGAGCAAGCCCGCCGCCGCGAAATCCAGGGGGCGAAGCTGCCCCTCGCGCTTCTGAAACCACCAGGCAAGCATCAGCGGCATCGCGATCTTCATGATCTCGCTGGGCTGAATCGTGATGCCGAGGTTGATCCAGCGCCGCGCACCCTTCTTGGTGATGCCAAAAATCGCCACCGCGATCAGTAGCGCCAAGCCAAGTGTGTACAGCGGCACCGCCAGCGACAGCAGGCGCTGCGGCGGAATCTGCGCCACCAGCATCATGATGCCCGCCGCGATCAGCATGTTGCGGCCATGGTCCTGAAACCGGGTGCCGTGATCGTAGCCCGACGAGTACATGGTCAACATGCCGGCGCCGGCGAGCAGCAACACGGCCACCACCAAGGGGCCATCGAAATCGCGAAACCAGGGCAAGACGCGCCGCCACGGCGAAGGGTTTTCAAATGCAACAGACATGAGACCCGATTATCGCCATTCATGCCGGTTTCGGTCGCCCCCGGACACCCTAAGCGCTGACTATGATGGCGCCCATGCCCACTTCCCACTTGCTCTACCTGCACGGGTTTCGATCCTCGCCCCAGTCGGCCAAGGCCCGGCTCATGGCGGCCTGGGTGGCCCGGCATCAGCCTGGCCCGGTCTGGTGGTGCCCGCAACTGCCGCCCTCACCGCAAGCGGCCGCCGAACTGATCGCGCAAGGCACGGCGAGCTGGCCACGCGAATCAATGGCGCTTGTCGGGTCCTCGCTGGGCGGCTTCTACGCGACCTGGCTGGCTGAACAGAGGCAATGCCGGGCGATCTTGCTCAACCCGGCCGTGGACCCGGCGCGTGACCTGGCCTCTCATCTGGGGGAACAAAGCCAATGGCATCAGCCGCAGGAGCGTTTCTTCTTCCGACCCGAGTATGTCGACCAGTTGCGCGCGCTGCAATGTGCGGGTCCGCAACGCCCCGAGCATTACTTCTGCATCATTGCCAAGGGCGACGAAGTGCTGGACTGGCGCGAAATGACCGGCCGCTACCCCGGCGCCACGATCAAGCTGCTGCCGGCGGGCGACCATGCACTGAGTGACTTTGACGACCACATCGGGCAGATCGGCGAGTTTCTGGGTCTGAGCTGAACGAAACGGTTTTGCTGGGACAATCGGTTCCATGTTTTTATTGTTTGAAGAAGCCGGCAAGCACCTGGCCGGTCGGGTGTTGTCCGAAACCGATTCGTCCGCCCAGGTCGAGCTCGACAGCGGCAAGCGTGTCAAAGTCAAGTGCGCCAATATGCTGCTCAAGTTCGACAAGCCGGCGCCCGCCGAGCTGGTCAGCGCGGCCCTGGTCTTGAGCCAGAGCATCGAACTCGAACTGGCCTGGGAATTCGCGCCCGAGGAAGAATTTGGTTTCCACGATCTGGCGCGGGACTACTTCCAGACGCATCCGACGCTGGTGGAGCAGGCGGCAGCGCTGTTTCGCCTGTTCGAGGCGCCGCACTACTTTCGCCGTGCCGGCAAGGGGCGCTTTCGCAAGGCCAGCGCCGAGATCCTCTCGCAGGCGCTGGTGGCCATCGAGAAAAAGAAGCAAGTGGCGCTACAGGTCGAGCAATGGGTGCAGGCCCTGAGCGCCGGCCAGTGCCCGGAGCCGATTCGCGAACAGCTCTACAAGATCCTGTTCAAGCCGGACAAGAACGCGCCGGAGTACCGGGCCGTCGTCGAAGCCTCGCGCGCCACGCATCTTGGGCCGCTGGAACTGCTGCAAAAAGCCGGTGCCATCGACTCGCCCTACCAGTTCCACTGGCGCCGCTTCCTGCTGGAGAGTTTCCCCAAGGGCACCGGCTTCCCGGCGCTGCAGGCCCCGGCGATCAAAGACGATCTGCCGCTGGCCAGCGCACAGGCTTTTTCCATTGACGACTCGGCCACCACCGAGATCGACGATGCGCTGTCGGTGCAGGGCCTGGGCAGCGGCACAGTGGTGGTTGGCATTCACATTGCGGCGCCCGGCCTGGCGGTGTTGCCCGGCAGCCCGATCGACCAGGCTGGGCGCGCCCGACTGTCCACCGTCTACATGCCGGGCCACAAGATCACCATGCTGCCCGATGCCGTGGTGCAGGCCTACACCCTGCAAGCCGGTCAGGCTTGTCCGGCCGTGTCGCTGTACGTGACGCTGAGTGAATCCACGCTGGAAATCCAATCCAGCGAAACCCGGCTGGAGCGGGTTTTGATCAGCGCCAACCTGCGCCACGACCAACTGGACGCGGTGGTCACCGAGCAATGGCTGGATGACCCCTCGTTTTCGCACGAGAACGACCCGCAGCCCTTGCTGGACGAGCGCCGGCCGCTATCGTTTTTATATCAACTGGCGAAGAAGCTGAAAGCCGCACGCGAACTGGTGCGTGGCAAGCCGGAAACCTTCAACCGCCCCGACTACAACTTCCGCCTTCTCGACAAGGCCACGCAAGAGCCTGCTGGTAACGAGACGGTGCAAATCAGCATTCGCCAACGTGGTGCGCCGCTCGACTTGATCGTGGCCGAGGCCATGATCCTGGCCAACAGCACCTGGGGCGGCTGGCTGGCCAGCCTCGGCGTGCCCGGCATTTACCGCAGCCAGGCCAGCCTGGCGCCCGGCGTCAAGGTGCGCATGGGTACCAAGGCGCTGCCGCACGCGGGCATTGGCGTACCCAGCTATTGCTGGAGCACCTCGCCCTTGCGCCGTTACACCGACCTGGTCAACCAATGGCAGATCATCGCCTGCGCACGCCATGGCAAGACCGCCGCACTGGTGGCACCGTTCAAGCCGAAGGACGCCGACCTGTTTTCCATCATCTCCAGCTTCGATGCGGCCTACAGCAGCTACAACGGCTTTCAAGGCGCCATGGAGCGTTACTGGACCCTGAAATACGTGCAGCAGCATGGACTGGAAGTCGTCGACGCCACGCTCTTCAAGGAGAACCTGGTGCGCGCCGACGACCTGCCCCTGGTGCTGGGCGTGCTGGGCGCTAAGGACCTGCCACGCGGCAGCCGCGTGCGCGTCAAGCTCGGCGCCATCGATTTCGTCAGTCTGGACGTGACCGGCACCGTGCTGGAGCGGCTCGATGGCGAGGCGCCAGCGGCAACCTCGAATGAGGCCGACGAAGAGGACGACGAGGTCGCCAGCGGGCCAATCGCCATTGCCGTGGACCTCACCGAGTCGGAGTCCGGCCCCGGCGAACCACCTGCCCCGTGAACCTGCGCGCTTTCAGCACCCTTCAGTTGGCCCTTGGCGCCTCGCTGGCCGTGCATGCCGTGCTGCTGAGCGTGCGCTTCATCGACCCAGAGGGGTTTCGCCGCGTATTCGAGGATGCGCCCCTGGAAGTGATCCTGGTCAACGCCCGCACCAATGAGCGCCCGGAACGGGCCTTGGCCATCGCCCAGTTTTCGATGGCGGGAGGCGGCGACGCTGACAAGGGCCGCGCCAGCAGTCCCCTGCCGCCGTCCATGATCTCGGAAACCGGCGAAACCATGGAAGAGGAAGAGCAGCGCAAGCTGCAGGCCATGCAAGAGCAGCAGAACCTGATGCTGACGCAAATCAAGAGCCAGCTTGCGGCCTTGCCACCGCCTGACCCACGGCAGGCCCACCACTCCGCCGAATACCTGGAGCGCGAGCAAAAGCGCCGTCAACTGATCCGATTGCTGGCCGAGATCGAGCGGCGCATCAACCAGGAAAACGCCCGTCCCAAGAAGCGCTACATCAGCCCGGCCACGCGTGAAGAGGTCTACGCGATCTACTACGACAAACTGCGCCGCACGATCGAGGACAAGGGCACCGAGAATTTCCCCGAAATCGCCGGCAAGAAGCTGTACGGCGAACTGACCATGATCGTCACCATCAACCACGATGGTCGCGTGCTGGCGACCGAGATCGTCGAGAGTTCCGGCAATCGCACCCTGGACCGCCGCGCCGAGGTCATTGCCCGCAGTGCAGGGCCCTTCGGGGCCTTCAATGAGGCGATGCGGCGCAGGGCCGACCAGATTCTGGTGGTGTCGCGCTTCAAGTTCACCCGCGATGAGACGCTGGAAACGCGCCTGACCTCGCGTTAGACCCGACGCAACATCCGACAATCAGTTGAGGACAGAGCTAAAGGTCTGTCCCGCAAAGTGAACAGCCAACATCCGACAATCAGTTGAGGACAGAGCTAAAGGTCTGTCCCGCAAAGTATCAGGAAAGCCATGGACCAATACTGCGTGATGGGCAACCCGGTGGCACACAGCCAATCGCCCTGGATACATGCGCGCTTCGCCGAGTTGACCGGGCAATCTCTGCACTATGGGCGTCGACTGGTCGAAACTGGCGGCTTGGTCGACGCGCTGCAAGCGTTTGCGGCCGAGGGTGGCAAAGGCTGCAACATCACGGTGCCCTTCAAGTTCGAGGCGCAAGCGCTGGCCCAGCGCACCAGTGAACGGGCCTTGCTGGCCCAGGCCGCCAACCTGTTGAGCTTCGAGCCCGACGGGATTTTTTCCGACAATACCGACGGCATGGGGCTGGTACAGGACATTCAGGTCAACGCGGGCTTCAACCTGCGCGGCCGCCAAGTGCTGCTGATTGGGGCGGGCGGCGCGGCTGCCGGCGTGCTGGGTCCGCTGATTCTGGCGCAACCGGCTGGCATCACGGTCGCCAACCGGACCCGCAGCAAGGCGCACAGTCTGGTTGAGCGCCACACGCCGCTGGCCGGGCTACACCGCGTGACACTGCAAACCAGCGCCCTGGAGTCGGTGCCCGGTCAATTTGATCTGGTCATCAACGCGACTGTCAGCAGCCTCAGTGGCGCCGGCTCGCCCGTCGCAGCCAGCACCCTCAAACTTGGCGCGCTGGTCTACGACATGATGTACGGCCCGGCTGCGCAGGATTTCATGGCCTGGGCACAGGCCCACGGCGCCCAGGCGCGTGATGGCCTGGGCATGCTGGTCGAGCAGGCTGCCGAAGCCTTCGCGATCTGGCGCGGTGTGCGCCCCCCCAGCGCGCAGGTGCTGGCCGAGCTGCGGCACCACTTGGCGCAGGGAACTGACAGGACACCCCGTTGATGAAGCCCCTGCTGCGCTGGGTGGGCCTGGTGCTCGCCGCCACGCTCGCCCTGCAGTTGTTCTTTGTGGCGCGCATCGGCGCGATGGCGGTATTCAATCCCGAGTCCACCGCGTTCCAGCGCTCCGAGGCCTGGCGGCTGGCCAACGAGAAAGCCAGCTTTCGCTGGCGCCAGCAGTGGCGCGCCTACCCTGATATCTCGGCCAACCTCAAACGCGCCGTCATTGCGTCGGAAGACGACGGCTTTGTCAGCCACGACGGCATCGACTGGACTGCGCTTGAGAAGGCCTGGAAGAAAAACGCCCAGGTCGAAGCCCAGATGAACCGCAAGGCAGCGGCGGATGCCGGCAAGGGCAAGCCGACCAGCAAGGCGCCGAAGGTGGTGGGTGGCTCAACGATCACGCAACAACTGGCCAAGAACCTGTTTTTGTCTGGCGAACGCACGCTGCTGCGCAAAGGCCAGGAAATGGTGTTGACCCTGATGCTGGAGACACTGCTGAGCAAACAACGCATTCTGGAGATCTACCTCAACAGTGTCGAGTGGGGCGAGGGTGTGTTTGGCGCGGAGGCCGCCGCGCAGCACTATTTTCGCAAGTCCGCGGCGGCGCTGGGTCCGCTGGAAGCCGCTCGCCTGGCGGCCATGTTGCCGCGCCCCAAGTACTTCGAAAAACTTCCGCACTCCAACTACCTGAGTGAACGCGCCAACACGCTTGCCGCACGCATCTCCAGCGCCGAGCTGCCCTGACGTCGGCCAGGCCATTTCGGCCCCCGTGCTCTGTATCATCCCGGCCATGCGCGCAAAGTTGATGAGCTGGTTCCTGTTGGGGCTGATCCGGGTCCTGACCGGCTCGCAGGCCCGCTGGGTGGGCTGCCCGCCGAAAGCCGAGCAACGCATCTACTTTGCCAACCACCAGAGCCATGCCGACCTGGTGATGATCTGGGCCGCCCTGCCCAAGGAGTTGCGCGCGGTCACGCGCGCCATTGCCGCCAGGGACTATTGGACCAAGACCCCCTTCAAGCAGTGGCTGACCAGCGCGGTGTTCAATGTGATCTACGTCTCGCGCGAGCGCAGCGCCGACGAAGACCCGCTCGAACCCCTGTGTGAAGCCCTGCAGCATGGCGACTCGATCATCCTGTTCCCCGAAGGCACGCGGGGCAGTGCCGATGAACCCCAGCCCTTCAAGGCCGGCTTGTACAACCTGGCGCAGCGCTTTCCCAACGTGGTGCTGGTGCCGGCCTGGATCAACAACGTGCAGCGAGTCATGCCCAAGGGCGAGGTGGTGCCGGTACCGGTGCTGTGTTCGGTGACGTTTGGGGCACCGATGCAATTGCAGGAGGGCGAGGAGCGGCGCGCCTTTCTGGACCGTGCACGCAAGGCCGTGATCGCTCTGCGCGACGTCTGAACACCCGACACCATGTACCAGTTGCTCAAGAACCTCAGCCCCACCCAGCAGGTGGGAACGCTGTTCGTCATTGTCTTTGGGTTCCTGCTGATCGCCAGTGCGGTCGCGTTCATGTTGTCGCTTCGCGAAGACATGGACGAAGCAGTGGCCGAGCGGCGTCGCAGCGATCTGCGCAACTTCGATGGCATCTTGCGCACCAGTTGGCTGATGGTGCTGGTGTTCTGGGTCGGCTGGCTGTCGGGCGACTGGGTGGCCATTGCTCTTTTTGCGTTGATCTCTTTCTTTGCACTGCGGGAGTTCTTGACCCTGTCGCCGACCCGGCGCGGCGACCATCGCGGCCTGGTGCTCGCCTTCTTTGTGGTGCTGCCGGCGCAGTATTGGCTGGTGGGCACCGAACACTTCGATTTGTTCACGGTGTTCATCCCGGTCTATGTATTCCTGGCGATCCCGGTTGCCAGCGCCCTGGCCAACGACCCACAGCGTTTTTTGGAACGCAATGCCAAACTTCAATGGGGCATCATGGTCTGCATCTACGGCATGAGCCATGTGCCGGCGCTGCTGCTGCTGGAGTTTCCCAAGTATGAAGGTCGCAACGCGTTCCTGGTGTTCTTCCTGGTTATCGTGGTGCAAACCAGCACAGTGGTGCAGCACCTGGCCTCGCGCCGGTTCCCACGCGCACCGGCGGCTCCGCAGATTAGCCAAAGCTTCAATTGGCCCAGTTGGTGGATCGGGATCGCGGTAGCCAGTGTGTTGGGCACCCTGTTGGCGGGCATCACACCCTTCGTCCCCGGCCAGGCTTTCGCAATGTCCTTGATCGCCTGCGCCGCCGGCTCGCTGGGGCATCTGGTGATGAAGGCGCTCAAGCGGGATCGGGGTATCCCAATCTGGGGACAAGGCAGCGTGTCGGTCACCGGCGCCGGTGGGCTGCTGGACCGGGTTGACTCGCTGTGTTTTGCCGCACCGGTGTTCTTTCACTCGGTTCGGTGGTATTTCAACCTTTAGGCGCGCCCGTGTTTGATCAAACGCTATACATTCAATAGCATGCGAATACTTGGCATCGACCCCGGCTTGCGTACCACCGGCTTTGGCGTGATCGACCTAGACGGCGCCGCCTTGGCCTACGTCGCCAGCGGCACCATCAGCACCACCCACCTGGACAAAGGGCAACTGCCCGAACGACTCAAAGTGCTGTTCGACGGTATCCGCGAGGTGACAAGCCGCTACCAACCCGACGCGGCCTCGGTCGAAATCGTGTTCGTCAACGTCAACCCGCAGTCGACGCTGCTGTTGGGCCAGGCACGCGGTGCGTGCATCACGGCGCTGGTGTCCTCCGGCTTGCCGGTGGCTGAGTACACCGCGCTGCAGATGAAGCAGGCCGTGGTGGGCTATGGACGAGCTCAGAAGAATCAGGTTCAGGAAATGGTGCGCCGACTACTGACTCTGCCTGGGCTACCCGGCCCCGACGCGGCCGATGCCCTGGGCCTGGCGATCACCCACGCGCATGCGGGGGCTGCCTTGGCACGACTGGCCAAGGCCAATGGGCTGGCAGGCTTGGGCAGCGGGAAGTACCGGGCGGGACGAAGCCGCTGATTCTGCCAACGTGTCGTGCTTGTTGCTCGCCGCCGACTACCGCCCCGGCTCGTCAGCGGACAAGTCCCACCAACGCATGATCGAGCCAACCCGATCCGGATGGTCTTCCACCAGGACCCAGGACCGCTCCCGGTACACCCCTGAGCAGCCACACGACCATGAATGGCTTCGTGCGCAATGATCAGCACCACAAGCGTCGCGATCGCCTGCGGCAGGGGAAACGCGGTGACGGCCCGCAGCGGCAGATCAGTTCGCAACGCGTAGGCGTAGGCGTAATCGAAAAATAGCAAGATCGCGACGCCAACAATCGAGCAGATGATCGTCGCCGAAGTCAACGAGGGGCTTTTGTCTCCAGGCCGGATGGCGCGCTTGCAGAAAATCTTGCAGTGTTTGCCGGGCCGCCGCCAGCTCAACCCGCAGTGCCGCCTGCATTTCATCCCACAACGCGCTCAGCACCGGCGCCGTCAAGTACTCCGCGCCTAGCATGGGCGGGGCGTCGGCAAGCAGTGCCGCCACATAACGCGCGGCAAAGTCCCGCCACCAGGCCCACACCGGCGGCAGCACGCTGGCCACCTGGGTCCGCCCCCAAGTGCAGCAGGCCAGGCCCGGCGCCGCGGGCAAACGGCTCCAGCAAGCCAGGCGGCAGTGCCGCTGACAAGGCGGGCGCATCAAGCTCCCGCGCCAGCAGCACATGGCCGCGCGGAGTCAGCATCACGGTGGCGGCGCCGGGGCTGACGGTGGCGTCGATGGGCATGGGGTTGTTACTTTTCCCGTCTACAACCCCGCCCAAGGCATGACATCGACCCCATCGCGTGCAAAACGCGTGGCCCCGCCATACACCAGTCCGGGATGAATCGCCGAAAAACTACCGCGTTCGATCGCGTACTTTTGCCACTTTTTCAGGTTGGCGAATGCATCGGAGGCAACGCTGATGCCGGACTTGATTTCGACTGCCGCAATGTCATTGCCGCGCTCCAGGATCAAGTCCACTTCCGTTCCAATGTTGTCACGCCAAAAGTAGAGCGGGTCACGCACGCCGGTGTTGCAGCGATTTTTTCTGAATTCATTGACAACCATGGTTTCAAACAACGCTCCCCGTAGTGGATGGGCTTGCATCTGCGACGCATTTTGAATACCCATGAGCGCCGCCGCCATGCCCACATCGGTCATATACAGCTTGGGGCTTTTGGTCAGGCGTTTGCCAAAGTTTGCGAAATGGGGATGTACAAAATGCACCAAATAACAGGTCTCCAAAATGGACAGCCAATGCTTCACAGTCTTGTCTGACACTCCGGCATCACTGGCAAGCGCCTGCATGTTGAGCAGTTGTCCGGTGCGCGCCGCGGTCAGCTTCAAAAATCGCTGAAAGGCGCTCAAGTCCTGTATCGCGGCAAGTTGGCGGGCGTCACGTTCGGCGTAGGTCACAAGGTAGGCATGCAGCCATTCGAAGGGCTCCAGATCACGGGCGTAGATTGCCGGGAAAAAGCCCTTGACCAAGTGAGCTGCGTAATCCGCTTCGAGCAGGCCGACGCTGCGCAGTTCGGCCACCGACAAAGGCAAGAGCTCGACCAGGGCCGTGCGCCCGGCCAAACTCTGCGTCACCCCCGAGAGCAGAGACAAATTGTGCGAACCCGTGAGCACAAACAAACCCATTTGCCCCGACCCATCCACCACGCCTTGTATTTCAGACATCAACTCTGGCGCGTTTTGTGCCTCGTCAATCACCGCGCCTGTGGGGTATTGACGCAAAAAATCCGCGGGCTGCGTGCGGGCGAACTCTCGTTGCGCAGGGGTCTCCAGTGAAACATAGGGTTTATCGGGGAGCAACTCGCGCACCAGTGTGGTTTTGCCAGACTGCCGCGGCCCCGTCACCGTAACGACAGGGAAGCCCGCCAGCAGACGCAGAATACGCGGCGCAGCATGGCGTGGAATCATATTTTTACACTTTCGGAGTTCGACTCCGATATTGTATACAAATGAACTCCGTCTCGCACTCTGCGAGTATGACTTGAGGCAATGGATCAGGGGGTGCAAATCAAAGTGATGTGGTCTGGGGTGGTGGCGGCGGCCAACAGGCGAGCATTGCCAAGTTCGCTTGTTTCCCCCGCTCACTCCCCCGGCCCCTCTCCCGCCCCGCCGGGCGCAAGAGGGGAGCCTCATTTGGTTTCTGGTCTCGACCAACGCGTTCACGGCGCGACTGGCGCGACTGCCACCGCTCGGCAAGATGGGTCGCCAACGGTCGTAAGCGCTTGCGGGAGTTGAGTCGCGCCACCGGCTGGCCGCTGCGCG